>JAKOVR010000021.1 GCA_029782025.1 Actinomycetes bacterium
CATGGCCGCGGCGGCGGCGACCGCTCCGGTGATCGGCCCGCGCCCGTCGCCCACCGAGCCCACGACGGCGGCGATCCGCGCGGCCCCGGCGAGGGCGGCCCACACCGGCCCCGACGCCAGCACGGCCGCGACCCCGGTGAGCAGGACCCAGCTCCATCGGCGGGCCCGGGTGGCGGCCAGCACCACGCCGGCGGCGAACGCACCGCTCCAGGCCCCGTCGACCACAGCGATGCCGGTCGGGTGCAGTCCCGCCAGCGCCGCGCCGGCCGCGGCAGCGGCCATGCTGGCGGCGACGATGCCCGTCTCGACCCGCCGGGAGATCGTCACCGTCACGGCGCCGACCCCTCCGGTCGCCCGGTATCCCCGGCGTGGCCGACCAGCGCCCGCAGGCCGGCGGCGAACCGCTCCATCGCCGGTTCGCTGGCGAAGCGGGCGGCATGGCGGGCCCGGGCCGCGGCGGCGCGCTCGGCCCGCGCCGCCGGGCTCGAGGCCGCCACCTCGGCCAGCACCCCCGCGAAAGCGGCGTCGTCGTCGATGTCGAGGGCCCAGCCCGCCCCGTCGGCCACCACCTCGTGGACGTTGCCGGCCCGGGTGGAAACGGCCACGGGCACCCCGGCGGCCAGCGCTTCGATGGGCGTGAGCGGATTCGGGTCGCGCCGGCTCGGCAGCACGAACACGTCGGCCACGGCGTAGAGGCCGACCATGGCGGCGTCGTCCTGCTGCCCGACGAAGCGGACGTCGGCGCCCGCGCTCCGGGCCTGGCGTTCGAGGGCTTCGCGCTGGCTCCCGGTGCCGGCCACGACGAGGGTCACGGGAAGGGCGGCGACGTGCGGGATCAGCAGGTCGAGCCCCTTGAACGGCTCGAGGCGAGCGGCGCACAACCACACCTGCCGGCCCTCGCCCCCCGACGGCAGGCCCAGCCGTCGACGCGCAGCATCGCGACCGGCCGGATCGATGCGGGCGGCCGCGAAGGCGGCTTCGTCCACGATGTTGGGCAGTTCGAGCACCGGCTTGCCCGCCGCCGCGGGGTCGATTCGCTCCAGCAGCCGGCGGGCCGTCGGCCCCGGCACCACGTACCCCTGGGCGGCACGCACCGCCATCCTCCTCGCCCGATCGAAGACCGACCCGGACTGCGAGACCGAGGCGTCGTTGCTTTCCGATTCGAGCAGGTGGAGGGTGCGGCCGTGGGGCAGGAGGCGGGCCAGCGCGAGGGTCGTGAGCGAGGCCCACCCGGCGACGATCGTGACATCGGCCGGGTGGCGGCGGGCCGCCGCCACCAGCGCGGGGTTCACGTGCAGGTCGGTCCCCCGCACGACGGGGTGGACGCCGGACCACACCCGGTGGGGGTGATCCAGGTCGGCGTCGTCGAAGCGCCAGTGGCGGTCGTGCTCGGACCACGCCATGTACCAGACCTCGAAGTCGAGCCCATGGCCGGGGAAGACGCGGCCGGCCACGCGATACCGGTGGTTCCGGTAGGGCGTGGGGATGTTGGTGATCCAGCGGACGAGCGGGCGGTCACGGCTCACCGGGATCCCCCTGGTGCGGGTCGGCGGCGGGCCGCGCCCCGCAGCACCGCGGCCAGGGCGGCGGCGTTGTCGTCCCACGAGTGGGTCGGCGGCCACGGGGCCCGCTCCGGCGGATCGGCCCACAGCGCCGCGATGGCGGCGGTCCAGGCCGCCACGTCCCCGACGGGGGCGTAGGCGGCGCGGTCGCCGGCCACCTCGCGGTGGGCGGCGATGTCGGAGAGCAGGAGCGGGCAGCCGAGCAGACCGCCTTCCTGGGGCGTGAGGGGGAAGGCCTCGAGGCTCGAGGCGCTGGCCAGGAGCCCGGCCCGCTCGACCAGCCACCGGAGCTCGGCCCGGTCGCCGACAGGGCCGAGGTGGTGGAAGGGTGCGGCGGCGGACGCCGCCACGCCGGCCAGCTCCCGGGCGCGGTCGGGTTCGATGGCGCCGCAAATCACCAGCGGGGCGGGGGCGGCCGAGGCCCGGGTCGCCGCCGCCCACGCCGCCACCAGCAGGTCGAGGCCCTTGTGGCGGTAGTCGTTGGCCACGGCCAGGACGTAGCCCCCGGCGTCGAGGTCGGGCGTGGCCGGTGGTGTCCACCGCTCGGCCGGGCACCGCCCCTCGGCCGGCCACACCGGGCCCCCGCCGGGGATCACGACCGCGCGTGCGGCCACGGCCGGCATCGACGCCTCGGCCAACGTCCGCAGCGCCTCGGAGATCAGGACGACGTCGTCGACGACCGCCATGCTCCGCACCACCAGCGCCTGACGGAGCCGCTTGGCCCGGCGCAGGTTGGCCCGCCGCCAGGCGCGGTCCTGCAGGTAGTTGGCGTCCTGCACCGCCAGCACCGTCGCGACCGGGAGCCGGCGCAACGGGCCGAGGTTGGCGGGGAAGTAGGCGACGTCGAAGCCGCCGAGCACCTTCGGGCCGGGGAGCACCGTCTGCTCCCAGAGGTAGCGGTGAGCGACGGAGCGCACACCGGTGTCGCGCACCGGCCAAGGCTGGGCGTCGGCGAGCGCGGCCGCGTTCCAGGGCGAGGCCAGCACCTCCCCGTCGACCCCGGGTTGCCGGGCGAGCGCGGCGAGCTGGCTCCCGATGAAGGTGAGCCCTCCGCCCAGACGGGCCGACATGGCGTCGACCAGCACCCGGATCGGCGCGCGGTCGTCGGTGCTCGGTGGGGTCGGCGGTTCTGGCATCGGCGCGGGCGCCCGAGCGGGGCGGGCCCGGTCAGCCTAGGACGGAGCGGCACCGGGACCGGCGTCACTGGGGACCGGCGGGGCCATGGCCGCCTCGACCTCGGCCACGTAGCGGGCCAGCCTCGATCGGTGACGCCGGGCCAGCACGGCCCACCAGGCCAGCAGCGCCGAGCCGATGGCCGCCGGGACGAGGCCCTGGACCAGGTAGGCGATGTTGACGCGGGTGGGGAGGTCGTCGGGGTCGAGGATGCGGTCGCCGGCGGCACCGACGAAAAGCCGGAGCGGCTCCCCCGCCCGCACCGGCACGCAGGCGGTGCGTTCCACGGCGAAGCTCCCCTCCGCCATCGCCGGGAGCCAGTCGCACCCCGGCACTGCCGCCCCCTCGGGCGCGGGCAGCGGCGTCGCCCGCCCGGGAAGGGGTGGGCGAACGTCGGGATGGGCGACGACCACGGACCGATCGTGGTCGACCGGTCCCAGCACCTGCACGCTCCCGCCCTGCTTCGCCGACCGGGGCACGACCGGCAGGTCGTCGAGCTGGACCCGCCGGAGCGTGACGGCGGACAGCACCAGCCACCCACCCACCAGCACCAGGACGACGCCGAGCCCTGCCACGAACGGGCTCGGGCCGGACCCGGGGGCGGCGAACCGGTTGCGGACCACCGGGCCGCCACCGGCGAAGGCGTTGATGACGTCGATCGAGGACGGGACATCGGGGTCGACCGCGAACGGGGATCGGCGGCGACGGCGGGCAGCCATGGCCGGGAACGGTACGGGATGTGCACGCAGCCGGCTCGGCCCCTACAATCTGACGGTCCGTCAGAAATGGCCGGAGGCCCCATGGATTTCGACTTCACGCCCGAGCAGACCGCCTTCCTCGCCGAGGTCGAGGCCTTCCTCGACGAGCACGACGACCCCGAGATCTTCGACGTGACCCGCGAGAACATGGCGCAGATCGTCGACACCCCCAAGCGCCGGGCCTTCATGAAGGAGCTCGGCCACAAGGGCTGGCTGGGGCTCACCTGGCCCAAGGAGTACGGCGGGTCCGAGGGCGAGGGCGTCTACGAGTTCCTCCTGAACGAAGCGCTCGCCGGGCGGGGCGGACCCCAGATCGGCAAGGGCGTGGGGATCATCGGCAAGACGCTCATCGCCCACGGGAGCGACTTCCTCAAGCAGAAGTTCCTGCCCATGATCCTCGAGAACGACGTGGAGTTCGCCGTCGGCTACTCGGAGCCCAACGCCGGCTCCGACGCCGCGTCGATGAAGCTCAAGGCCGAGCGGGCCCACGACAAGGACGGCAACCCGGGCTGGATGCTCAACGGCCAGAAGACCTGGACCACCTCGGCCCACTTCGCCGAGTGGTACTGGCTCGGCACCCGCACCGACCCGGAGAACAAGCACCAGGGCATCACGCTGATGCTCGTGCCCCTCGACCAGCCCGGCGTGGAGATCCGGGCCATCTGGACCATGGGCGACGAGCGCACCAACGAGGTGTGGATCGACAACGTGTTCGTGCCCGACGAGTACGTCGTCGGCGAGGTCAACAAGGGCTTCCAGTACATCAGCGAGGCGCTCGACCTCGAGCGCTTCACCATGTTCACGTTCTCGCCCATCAAGCAGCGCCTCGACCTGCTCACCGACTACGTGAAGGAGACGGTGCGCGATGGGTCGCCCCTGAAGGACGACCCGGTCGTGCGGGCCCGGATCGCCCAGCTGCACACGGAGGCCGAGGTGGCCCGCATGCTCGGGCTGCGGTTCGTGGCCGAGACGGTGAAGGCCGAGGAGGCCACCAAGGCCGGCCACCGGGTCCCGCCCCCCACGCTCCAGTCGAGCGAGTACAAGCTCTACGCCACCGAGTACTCGCGCCGGCTCGCCAATGCCTCGATGGATCTCGCCGGGGCCGGAGCGCAGCTCCGGGTGAAGACGCCGGAGGCGCCGATGGAGGGCCGGGCCGAGAGCACCTACCGCTACACCGTCATCGACACGATCGGCGGCGGCGCATCGGAGATCCAGAAGAACATCATCGCCCGTCGTGGCCTCGGCCTCCCCAAGAACTTCTGAGCCTGCGGCCACCATGGGCATGCTCGACGGGGTCACCGTCCTCGACTTCGCCACCGTGGGGCCCGCCGCGCGCGCCTCGCGGTGGCTGGCCGACTACGGCGCCGACGTGATCAAGATCGGCGCCGTGCCCCGGGCCGGCGGCGTCCAGATCACACCCCCGTTCTACGCCTACAGCGGGAGCCGCGGCATGCGGCGCATCCAGCTCGACCTCAAGGCCGACGGGGGGCGCGGCGCCTTCCTGCGGCTGGCCGAAACGGCCGACGTGGTGATCGAGTCGTTCCGTCCGGGTGTGGTCGACCGGCTCGGCATCGGCTACGACGCTGTCAAGGCCGTCAACCCCCGCATCGTCTACTGCTCCACCTCCGGCTACGGGCAGACCGGCCCGGCGTCGCAGTGGGCCGGGCACGACGTGAACTACCTCGCCGTCAGCGGCTACCTCCACTGCTCCGAGCGGGCCGAGGGCGGCAAGCCGCCACTGCCCGGGGCCACCGTGGCCGACGCCGCGGCCGGCGGGATGCACGCCGTCATGGCGGTGGCCGCCGCGCTCTTCCAGCGGGAACGCACGGGCGAGGGCGCCTTCCTCGACGTGTCGATCGCCGACGGCGCGCTGGCGCTCATGTCGCTCTACGTCGACGAGTACCTCGCCGTCGGCACCGAACCCGGCCCGGGGCACTACATCCTCACCGGGCGCTACGCCTGCTACGACACCTACCGGTGTGCGGACGGCGGCTGGGTGGCGGTCGGCGCCATCGAGCCCCACTTCTTCGCCAACCTCTGCCGCCTCCTCGGCTGCGACCGGTGGATCGACCACCAGACCGACGACACCGACGGCGTGCAGGACGCGATCCGGGCCGACTTCCGAGCCGCCTTCGCCTCCAAGCCCCGGGACGAGTGGGTCGCCGTCCTGGCCCCGGCCGACACCTGCGTGTCGGCCGTCCTCTCCGTGCCCGAGGCCGTGGCCGACCCCCAGTACGTGGCCCGCGGCGCCTTCGTCGAGGCCACCTCCCCGGTCACCACCGTCGGCGACGGAGGCCGCTTCCGCCAGGTGGGCACCCTCTTCGCCGGGACCGACACGTCCCGCACCGAGGTCGTGGTGCCCGACCCCGCTGCCACCGACACCGACGCGCTGTTGGCGGCGGCCGGCTACTCCCCCACCGACCTCGCCCTGCTGCGAGAGGAAGGCGTGATCGCATGACCGTGACCGGTGCCGCCGCCGAGTCCGACGAGCTGCCCGCCGACGTGGCCGCGCTCATCGGCGAGGTGCAATACGAGATCGAGGGCGAGTTCCCGGTCGAACGGGGCTACGTCTGGACGACGTGCTCGTCGGTCGAGAACGGCAACCCCCTCTTCTGGGACGACGCCGTCGCCGAGGAGATCACCGGCGGGCCGATCGCCCCGCCCACCATGCTCTCGGTCTGGTTCCGCCCGCACCACTGGGCGCCGGGGCGCACCGAGCAGGCCCTGCCCCTCCAGGTGCACTTCGACCTGAAGGCCCGCTTCGACCTCCCCGAGGCCGTGATGACCGACAACACGATCGTGTTCCACGAGCCGGTCCGGCCCGGCGACCGGCTGCACACCCACCAGATCCTGCGCTCGGTGTCCGAGCCCAAGACCACCAAGCTCGGCACCGGGCGGTTCTGGGTGATCGACGTCGAGTACTTCAACCAACGCGACCAGCTCGTCGGCGTCGAGTCCTACACCGGGTTCGGGTACCGGCGGGCCGAGGGGGAGGCATGACCACCTCACTGCTCGCCACCGACGTCCACGAGGGCGACGCGCTGCCGCCCCTCTCCTACGACGTGTCGGCCACCACCATCGTCTTGGGCGCCCTGGCCGCCCGGGACTGGCGGCCCATGCACCACGACCACGACTTCGCCGTCAACCGCAACGGCACGCAGGACATCTTCATGAACACGCCCAACCAGGCCGCCTGGTTCGAGCGCTACCTCACCGACTGGTCGGGCCCGAAGGGCCGGCTCGGTCGGATGCGCTTCCGCATGCGGGGCTCGGTGTTCCCGGGCGACACCATGGTCCTGCAGGGCACCGTCCGTTCCGTGACGCAGGACGACAGCGGCTGCGCCTGGGCGACCGTCGATGTCGACCTCACCGTGGACGGCGACGTCAAGACGTCCTGCCACGCCACGATCGCCCTCCCCTCCTCCCCCGACGACAACCCCTGGGCCCGCACCGGTCCCACCTGGACCCCCTGACCCCCCGACCCCCACCCCTTGGGTGCGTAAGGGCGCTCAGAGCGCACCCTTACGCACCCAAGGGATCTGATCCCGAGAAGGACCGTTGATGGATCTCGACCTCACCGAAGAGCAGCAGATGCTGAAGGGCCTCGTGCGCGACCTGTGCACGAACCTCGCCTCCCCGGAGGCGATCCGCAAGCTCGAAGACGACCCCGTCGGCTTCAGCGAGGAGTTCTGGAAGCAGCTGGCCGAGCTCGACCTCATCGGCCTCCTGCTGCCGGCCGAGCACGGCGGCTCGGGGATGTCCCTCATCGAGGGCGCGGTCGTCTACGAGGAGCTGGGTCGGGCCCTGGCGCCGTCGCCCCACTTCGTCTCCGCCGTGTTCAGCGGTGGCCTCCTCGCCCGGGCCGGCACGGCCGAGCAGCAGGCGGCCTGGCTCCCCGGGATCGCCAAGGGCGACACCATCTTCTCGGTGGCGTGGCTCGAGCCCGACAACGGCTTCGGTCCGAAGGGCGTGCAGCTGCGGGCCACGGTCGAGGCCGACGGCACCCACGTCATCGACGGCATCAAGCGCCACGTCGCCTTCGGGGCCGCCGCCGACCGGCTGCTCGTGCCGGTGCGCACGGGCGACGCCGACACCGATGTCACGATCCTCATCGTCGACCCCAAGGCCGAGGGTGTGGCGCTCCGCCAGCAGATGACGGTGGCGTCCGACGCCCAGTACGAGGTCACGTTCTCGGGCACCCGCGTGCCGGCCGCCGATGTCGTGCCGGGCGGGTGGGACGCGTGGGCGGCCACCCTCGACGACGCCATGGTGCTCGCCGCCGCGCAGGCTATGGGCGGCGCGCAGGCGGCCCTCGACATCACCGTGCAGTACGCCAAGGACCGGGTGCAGTTCGACAAGCCGCTCGGCGCGTTCCAGGCCCTCGCCCACTACATGGCCGACGCCAAGACCGCGGTCGACGGCGGCACCGTGCTGGTCTACGAGGCGGCGTGGGCCGGGGCCGAGGGCCGGCCCGACGCCCCGAAGCTGGCGGCCATGGCCAAGTTGTTCGCCGGCCAGACCTACCGCGACACCACGGCCATGGCCCAGCAGATCCACGGCGGCATCGGGTTCACGCTGGAGGCCGACGTCCAGCTCTACTTCCGGCGGGCCAAGGCCCTCCAGCTGTCGTGGGGCGACCAGCGCTACTGCGAGGAGCGCATCGCCGCCGCCGTCCTCGACTGAGGCCCAGCGGTCAGCAGAGCCCTTGGGTGCGCAAGGGCGCGCATAGCGCACCCTTACGCACCCAAGGGACTCGGGTCAGCGTTCGAGCTCCTGGACCATGGCGCGGTAGCGGAGGGCGGCGGTGCGCAGCGCCAGCTCGGGGTCGACGGCGGCGTGGCGGGCCATGTTGACCACGGCGAAGAGGAGGTCGCCGATGGCCTCGGTGGTGGGTGTGCGCCGGGCGGTCGTGACCACGTGATCCCACGAGCTCGGCGAGGGGAGGTCCTCGCCGATCTCGCCGAGGGACGCCGCCTTCTTCTGGATCTTCAGGGCGAAGAGCAGGGACGGGAGGTCGGCGGGAATGCCCTCGAAGATCGACGCCCGCCCCTTCTCGGCCTTCTTGATCTGCTCCCAGTTGGCCACGACCTCGGCCGCCGTGTCCCCCGGCGCCAGCCCGTCGGGCACCCCGCCGAACACGTGGGGGTGCCGGGCGTAGAGCTTGTCGTGGATGCCACGGGCCACGTCGGCCAGGGTGAAGCGACCGTGCTCGGCGGCGATGGCGCAGTGGAACACCACCTGGAAGAGCAGGTCGCCCAGCTCCTCCTCGAGGTGCTCGTATCCCCCGCCGCCGATCTCGCTGGCGTCGACCCCGCTCTCGGCCACGGCGACGGCGGGATCGCCGTCCTCGTCGAGGGCGGCCAGGGCGTCGAGGACCTCGTAGGCCTCCTCCAGCAGGTGCCGGCTCAGCGAGGTGTGGGTCTGCTCCCGGTCCCACGGGCACTCGCGGCGCAGCACCGCCACGAGGTCGACGAAGCGCTGTACCTCCGCCGCCACCGGGGCCGCCAGGTCGGCGATCCACAGCGAGGTCAGGTGGTCGGGCACCACCTCGCGGTCGAGCTCGTACCAGGGCACGGTCGTGACGGCCTCGTCGGGCAGCCCGAGGCGCTGCAGCACGGTGATCGTGGGGCCGGGCACGGCGGCAGCGGCCCGCAGCTCGGCCACGTCGAGGGCGTCGCCGATGGCCAGCTTGATCTCGCTGAGCACGTCCACCGAATCGCACTGGGAGACGAGGAGCGGCCCCCGCTCCCCCGCCGCCTCCACGGCGAACCGCTGCCCGTCGATCAGCCGCACGCCCGCCGCGACCGGATCGACACCCAGCCGGGTCCAGGTGAGGTCGAGGAACGACACCGCCGGCTCGATCTCCACCCGCAGGGCGGCAGGGTCGTCGGTGGCCGCGGCCCGGAGGAGCTCGACCGTGCGCTCGGCCACCAGGGGCGAGCCGGGGACGGCGTAGACGACCGTCCCGTGCTCGGCGGCGGCCCGGCGCAGCTCGGCCACGATGGCCGGGTAGACCTCGTCGAGCACCTCGGCGCGGTCGTAGCGCTCGTCGAAGGTGGGCAGCGCCGGGAAGGCCGCGGCCGCGGGGTGGCGGCGGGTCCGGAGGTAGGCCACGGGCGCGGCGTCGATGCGCTCCCGGGTCGCCACCGTGAGGAGCGACGCATCGGCGGGACCGAGCCCGACGACCACTACCGTGGGCACCGTCACGGGCGCCATGCTACCGGCGGGTTCGTGCCCCCGGTCCGGGCCGGTCAGGGCCGTGTCGTGGCCGGCGCGGCGGCGGTGCCCGCCCCGGGAGCGGTGGCGGTGGGAGCCGTGCCGGACGGAGCGGTACCCGACGGAGCGGTACCGGACGGCGCGGTACCCGACGGCGCGGTACCGGACGGCGCGCCGCTCGTGCCCTCGGGCTCGGTGCCGAGCGACTCCAGCGGGGTGAGGGGTGATCGCGAGACGGGCGTGGTCGGCGCGGGGCGGGCCCCATCGGGGGGCGCCACCGCCAACGCCTCGGCATCCCAGGTGCCGTAGAGCGGATCGACCCGGACGACCGCCTTCTTCGCCGCGGCCACCACCGCCTCACGGACCTTGCCCGCCTGCTCCTGCTGGCGCTGCTGGGCGATCTGCTGGCGCAGGTACTGCTCGATCTCGGTCTGGTAGTCCTCGAACTTGGCTTCCTCGACCGAGGTGACCTTCACGAGGGCGTAGCCGGTCTGGGGCAGCGGGATGATGTCGCTCACCTTGCCCGGGGCCAGCGCCCGCACCGCCTCGGGGAGCTGGCTGCCCTGCTGGCACCCCTGGTCGCCGCCCTTGGCCTTGCCGGTGGCGTCGTCGTTGTCGCCCCGGGCCAGCTCGGCGAAGTCGGCCCCGAAGGCCAGCTTGGCCAGGGCATCCTCGGCCCGCTTCTTGGTGGCCACGTCGTCGGCCGAGCCCGGCACCGGGATGGCGGGGGGGAGCCCGCTGTTCGTGGTCTCACCGGTGGGGAACCGGAACACGATGGCCGAGAAGCAGACCTTGGCCAGCTGGGCCTTGGCCTGATCGAAGGTCTCGCGGGCGGTGGCGCTGAGATCGGGCGTCGGCGCCGGGTCGGCGTCGGCGAAGGTGCGGCGGAGGGCCACGAGCGCCACGAGCCCGTCGGTGACCGTCTGGGCCAGGGGCCCGAGCTTGGCGATGGCGGGGCGGAGGTCGGTGGTCGTGTCCCCCTGGCTCCCGCTGGAGGTGGGCGTGAGGGCCTCGGTGCGGTCGGCGTCGGTGGGCGTGATGCCGCGGCGGGCGACCTCGTCGGCGGCGAGGCGGAGGTTGACCAGGCCACCCAGCACCTTCGCCGCGTCGGCGGTGGCGACCACGGCCGTCCCGGTCGTGCCTCCCGCCCGGCTCGACAGGCCGAAGAGCCGCGACGCGTCGGGATCGGCGCTCACACCCGCCAGCGCGGCCTGGAAGTCGCGCCGGGAGACGTGCCACTCGTTGACCGCCACCGCATCGGGGTTGACCAGGGCGCAGGAGGCCACGCTGACCACGGCGAGCGCGGCGGCGAGGACGGCCGTGGCGACGGCCCGACCACGGCCGGCGCGGGGTTGGAGGGCAGGATGGCTCGTCACAGGGAGCCCCACCCTAGGGAACCGGCCCGGTCCGGACCAGTCGAGGGCTACCCTCGGCCGGTGCCCGACCCGCCCCGAGCGACCGCCCTCCCGGACTTCCCCCCGCAACCGGCCGGCCTCCCGTGGCCCACGGCCGACTGGCCCGTGGGGGCGCCCGTCGGCCCGGCGGTCCTGGCCCACGTCGAGGCCGCGTTCGCCGACGGGGCCGAGGCCGCCATCGGCCAGACCAGCGCCGTGCTCGTCGTGCAGGGCGGGCGCCTCCGTCTGGCCCGCTACGGGCCGGGGATCGACCCGGCGGCGACGTTCCCGAGCTGGTCGATGTGCAAGACCGTCCTGGCCACGGCCATCGGGCTGCTCATCCGCGACGGGCGACTGGCCCTCGAGGAACCGGTGGCCCGCCCGGAATGGGACGGGCCGGGCGACCGCCGGTCCGAGCTCACCGTGCTCGACCTGCTCCACATGAAGGCCAGCCTCCGCTGGGCCGAGGAGTACTCGGCCGACGTCGAGAGCGACGTCGTCGCCATGCTCTTCGGCCCGGGTGCCGCCGACACCGCCGCCTTCGTGGCGGCCAAGCCCCTGGTCGGGCCGCCCGGCACGGTCTACGAGTACTCGAGCGGCACGTCCAACCTGTTGGCCTGGGTGTTCGGCCGCGCCTTCGACCACGACCCCGCGGCCCAGACCGCCTACCTCCGTCGCGAGCTGTTCGACCCGATCGGGATGCGGTCGGCCCTCCCCAAGTTCGACGAGGCCGGCACCTGGATCGGCTCCACCTACTGCTTCGCCACCGCCGAGGACTTCGCCCGCTTCGGGCTGCTGCTCCTGCGCGGCGGCCGGTGGGAGGACCGCGACCTCCTCCCGCCCGGGTACGTCGACGCCCTCCGCACCCCCCAGACCGACGTCCACGACGAGGGGTGGGGCTACGGGCGGCACACCTGGACCCGGCCGGAAGCCGGCGGGTTCTTCGCCTGTCGCGGCTACCAGGCGCAGTACGTGTTCCTCGCCCCGGCGTCCGACACGATGGTCGTGCGGCTCGGCGTCACGCCCGAGGACCGGAAGCGGGCCTGCGCGGAATGGGCCGTCGAGCTCCTCGAGCTCGCCGCCGCCGACCACGGCTGAGCACGCTGACCGCAGTGCGGTCCCGCCGGCCGGTCCCCGTCGCTAACCTCGCCCCTTCGTGAGCCCGAGCACCGCGCCGTCCGACCCCGCCAACCCGTACCGCCTCCCGCGCAACGTCGTCCCCCGCCGGTACGACCTGCGGCTGGAGCCCGACCTGGCCGACGCCAGCTTCACCGGCGGGTGCGTCACCACGATCGAGGTGCTCGAACCGACCCACGTCATCGAGTGCAACGCCGTGGATCTCGACGTCCACGACGTGTGGGTGGTCGACGACGCCACCGGCGACCGGATCGCCGCCGACACCGTCGCCCTCGACCCCGACACCGAGCGCCTCCGGATCGAGCTGGCGGCGATCGCCGAGCCCGGCACCTTCTACCTCCACACGTACTTCCGGGGCGAGCTGAACGACAAGCTCTGCGGCTTCTACCGATCGACCTTCACCGACGCCGACGGCGAGGAGCAGGTGCTGGCCACCACCCAGATGGAGGCCACCGACTGCCGTCGGGCCTTCCCGTGCTGGGACGAGCCCGACCTGAAGGCCGTGTTCGCCGTGACCCTGGTGGTGCCCGACGGCCTGCTGGCGCTGTCCAACGCGGCGGAGATCGATCGGGAGGCCGACGACGCCGACCCCACCAAGGTGGTGGTGCGCTTCGCCGACACCCCGGTGATGTCCACCTACCTCGTCGCCTTCGTGGTGGGTCCGCTGGAGATCAGCGACCCGGTCGAGGCGGCCGGGGTCCCGCTCCGCGTGGCCTACCCGAAGGGCCGCGGCCACTTGTCGGCCTTCGCGCTGGAGATCGGGAAGTTCGCCCTCGAGTTCCTCACGGACTACTACGGCGTGCCCTATCCCGGCGACAAGCTCGACCTGGTCGCCATCCCCGACTTCGCCTTCGGGGCCATGGAGAACCTCGGGTGCGTCACCTTCCGCGAGACCGCCCTCCTGGTCGACCCCGCGGCGGTCCCCCAGGCCGAGCTGCAGCGCGTCACCGACGTCGTCGCCCACGAGCTCGCCCACATGTGGTTCGGCGATCTCGTCACCATGAAGTGGTGGAACGGCATCTGGCTGAACGAGGCGTTCGCCACGTTCATGGAGATGCTGGCCACCGACGCCTTCCGGCCCGACTGGGACCGCTGGACCGACTTCGGCCTCTCCCGCACCGCCGCCTTCGACGTCGACGCCCTGGCGTCGACCCGGCCGGTGGAGTACGAGGTGGTGTCGCCGGCCGACGCCGAGGGGATGTTCGACATCCTCACCTACGAGAAGGGCGCGGCGGTCGTCCGCATGCTCGAGCAGTTCCTCGGCGCCGACGTGTTCCGTCTCGGCATCGCCGAGTACCTGCGCCGCCACGCCTTCGGCAACACCGAGACCATCGACCTGTGGGACGCCCTCGAGTCGCAGTCCGGGGAGCCCGTCCGCGACCTGATGGTGGGCTGGATCTTCCAGGGCGGGTTCCCCTCGGTGCACGCCGAGCTCGTGCGCGACGACGTCCACGCCCCCGAGGGCGAGGCCGTCCTGCGCCTGACCCAGCAGCGGTTCCGCTACCAGGGGGGCGAGTCGACCGAACCGGCCTCGTGGCTGGTCCCCGTGCTGGCCACGGTGTGCTCCCGGCCCGAGCCCCACGCCGAGCCGGTCACGGTGGTCGAGCGCATCCTGCTCGACGCCGACGGCGCGGAGCTCCCGCTGCTCGGTCAGGTCGACTGGGTCCTGTGCAACACCGAGGGCACGGGCTTCTACCGGTGCAGCTACGCCCCGGAGCTGCTCGAGGCGCTCGTGACCCACGCCCAGGGGTCCCTCTCCCCCATCGAGCGCTACGGCCTGGTCGACGACGCCGCCGCCAGCCTGCTGGCCGGCGGGATCGGCGCGCCCGAGCTCCTCACCTTCCTCGAGCGGTTCGGCGAGGAGACCGACGTCTCGGTGTGGCAGCGCATCATCGGGGCCCTCGGGTTCCTCGACCGCATCGTCGACGGCGAGGGGTTGTACGGCCCCCGTCCGGCGCTGCAGGAGCGGGTCCGGCTGCTGCTCGGCGGTGCCTACGACCGCCTCGGCGACACCGCCGCGCCCGGTGAGAGCGACCGCACCCGCGAGCGGCGCGGCGTCCTGCTCGAGGCGCTGGCCGTCCTCGGCAACGACAGCCGGGCCATCGACCGCTGCCGCGCCGTGTTCGCGGCCGCGGGCTCGGGCGGCGACGTCGATCCGAGCCTGGTAGCGGCCTCGGTGTGGGCCGTCGCCGCGGTGGGCGGACCGGACGACTTCGAGGAGTACCTGCGCCGGATGAAGGGCGCGACCTCCCCCCAGGACGAGGTCCGCTACCTGCAGGGCCTGGCCGACTTCCCCGACCCGGCGCTGTTCGCCCGGGCGCTGGAGATGAGCCTCACCGACGCGGTCCGCACCCAGAACGCCCCGTACTTCCTCCGGCGCTGCCTCTCCAACCGCGACCTCGGCGCCCAGGCCTGGGACTTCGTCGAGCAGCGGTGGGACGAGATCAACACCCGCTTCCCCAGCAACAGCATCGTGCGGATGCTCGAGGGCATCCGCTCCCTCCATCACCCCGACACGGCGGCGCGGGTGCGCGCCTTCTTCGCCGAGCACGAGGTGCCCCAGGGGGCCAAGACCCTCGCCCAGCACCTCGAGCGGCTCGAGGTCAACGCGGCCACGCGGGCCCGCGAAGCGGGCCGTTTGGCCCACGCCCTGCGCTGACCGTCCCGCGATTCCTCGGAACGGCTCACATCCGTCGGCCATCGGCCGATCGAGACAGGTGAGAACCAATCGGGCGGGGCGTGCGACCCGCAGCATCCTGCTGGTCGCGACCGCGACGAGCCTGCCCCTGGTCGGCGCCTGCAGCACGACAGCGTCGACCACCCCGGCCACCTCGTCGAGCGCGAGCCCGACCAGCCCACCCGGTTCGGGCCCGTCCGCCCCGGCCACGTCGGCCCCCGCCACCTCGAGCCGGCCGCCGGCCACGCGGGGCGCCACCACGACGAGCGAGGCGGCCGAACCCGTCACCACGGCCGCCGGTGCCCGCCGGGTCGACATCGGCGAGCTGACGGTCGAGGTCCCGGCCGACGCCACCGTGCCGGACCCGGAGGCGGGGGTCACCCTCACCGCGGGCTCTGTCTACCGGTTGCCGGGTGAGTCCCTCGACGAGCTGGCCGACGTCGACGTCACCACCCGGCAGGTCACCAGCGACGGCCGGCCCGTCATCATCTACCTCTTCGGGTCCGACACCCTGTTCGACGTCGGATCGGCCGAGGTCAAGTCCACCGCCGAAGCCGCCCTCCCCGCCGTCGTCACCTCCGTCGGGCGGCGGGCCCCCTCGGCCAGGCTCCTCGTGCGTGGCTTCACCGACAGCACCGGCGGCGCCGACGCCAACAAGGCCCTGTCCCAGCGGCGGGCCGACGCCATCACTTCGTGGCTCGCCACCCATGGCATCGATCGGGGCCGGATCACCGCCACGGGCCTCGGGAGCAGTCACCCGGCGGCCGAGGAGACCAGCGAGGCCGGGACCGCGCTCAACCGGCGCATCGAGATCGTCGCGATCGGCTGACGGAATCCCCTCGATGCGGCGGAACCGACCTGGTGGGCGCGGCGGCGCGTGGCGGTGGAGCATCGCGACCGCGATCGTCGCCGGCTTGCTCGCCACCGCCTGCTCGTCGACCCCGTCGGGATCATCCGCCGTGGCCGAGCGCGACTCGGGGAGCGCCAGCGGCCCCAGCGCCACCAGCCCACCGCTCCCGACCCTGACGTTCGACCAGGGGGTCGAGCTCATGGCCTCGGTGGGGCTGGCCGTCTTCGACGACGCCGAGGCGACCGACCCGCTCCGGCCGCCCGCGGGCGGACCGGCGATCGGCTACACCCGGTGGCAGGCCCAGAACCTCGTCAACGAGGTCAACGAGCGCAACGGCCTCCGGGGCCGCGACCTCGACGCCGCCATCCCCCTCGGCGACGAGGCCCCGCCGCTCTCCTTCCTCCTGGCCGCCTGGCTCGACGTGAAGCCCACGCCCGCGGCCCGCCGGGCCGCCGAGCTGATCGGGCCCCAGGACTGGGAGCAGGCCCCCGACGTGGTGTTCCCCACCCTGGTCGTCGCCCTGTTCGTCGGCGACGCCACGGCGGCTGCGGCCGGCGACGACACCTCGACTGCCACCGCCCCGCCGACGGCCGCTCCGGCTCCCGCTCCCGCTCCGGCGCTGCGGCCGATCGCCTACGCCGGCCCCGGCCAGGCCGGCGCCGTGTGCGGGCTGGTGGCCAACTTCGTCGACAACTCCCTCAACTGGATCGTCGGCAAGCTCACCATCGACCCGGGCGGCGGCGGCCTGGGCGGGTTCCTGGCCACCATCTGGAACACCGCCCTCCAACTGGCGAAGACCGCGGTCCAGACCATCGTCGGCCCCATCACCGACGCCGTGCTGGCCCCGATCCGCATCGCCCTGGCCGCCGTGGCCGTCGCAACCATGGTCGTGTCGTACCTCAAGCCCTGGCAGCTCCCGGTGCGGCCCACCCCGCGGGACCGGCTCCCCTACAGCATCGATGGCGACCCGCCCAACAACGGGGCCTTCGTGGCCGAGGCGAAGATCGCCGCCGGCACCGACCGCTGGCCGGCAGACCTGCTGGTCTGCGCCCAGGGGCTCGACATCACGCTGCCCGAGCTCACCGCCGCTGGCGCGCCGGTGGAGTGGAAGGTGCAGCGCAGCAAGCCCGACGCCATCGAGATCAAGACCGCCGGCCCGCCGTGGCGCACCAAGCTTGACGCCGCCAAGCGGTCGACGCTGGACTTCTCCACCGGGCACGAACCGCGCGACTGGGCCGACCGGGGCGCCCCCACCACGGCCAGCGCCTGGGTCACGGCCAAGGTGGAGCGCAAGGAGGTGACCGAGCTCACCCAACTCGTGCAGCACCTGATCGACCGCACCATCGCCCGGGTCACCGGCCCACTCAGCGGGCTCGCCAGCGCGGCCGTCCAGCCGTTCGTCGACCGGCTGATCGCCGCCGCCCGGTCCAAGCTCCCCGCGCTGCTCCACGTCGAGGGGTTCGCCCACATCATCCTCGACCACCACAAGGCCCCCGACGCCACGACCACCACGACGACCACGGCCCCGCCCTCGGCCCCCTCCGCCTGCGACCCGGCCAAGCCCCGCTTCGAGCCCGGCACGTGGCGGGGGAAGGGCACGATGGCATCGGAGCTCACGTTCCGGGGTGAAGCCACGGCCCACACCGTCACGCCCGGCGACCTGTCGTTCGAGGTGACGGTGGCGAACGACGGGACGGTCACCGCCGGCCAATGGACCGCCACGGGCATGGTCGTGCAGCTGACGGGCTCCGCTGGCAACCAGACGGCGACCTACCTCGGGAAGGGTGCCCTCACCGGTCGGGCCGAGCGGTTGGAGATGCAGGGCGGGTTCCAGGTCTCGGTCATGGGGACGTCGATGGACGTGCCGGCAGGGGGGTACCCGATCCTCCCCGGCCAGTGCCGGGACGGGAAGCTGGTCGGCGACATCACGCCTCCGGCCGACGCCGCCCGCCAGGCCGCCGGGGTCAGCGGCGGGTTCGTGGGCCCCTTCACCGCCGAGAAGGTCGCCTGACCCACCGGGTGCTTCCGCCCTGCCGCCGGGCTCTGCGAGACTGTCGGGCCATGCTGCTGTCCCGCCGCACGTTCGTCGCCGCTTCCACGGCCGGGCTGGCTTCGCTCGCCGCCGCGCCGCTGGCCGGGTGCGGGCTGTTCGACAAGCACGTCGACATCCTGCTCATCGGCGACTCGATCATGAATCAGACGGCGGCCCAGGTGAAGCCCCAGCTCCGGGCCCAGAAGGGCCTCGACGACGTGTCGACCTTCGCCAAGGGTGTCAACGGGACCGGCCTCCTCACTCCGAAGCTGTTCGACTGGCAGGAGGAGGGGCGGGCGCTCGTCAACCAGTACCGGCCGGCGATCACGGTGGTGCTCTTCGTCGGCAACTACACCGAGACCGACCTCTTCATCGGGGCCGACGGCACCGAGGTGCCCGACGACTACTCCAAGAAGTTCTACGACGAGTGGGGCCGTCAGGCCGAGATCCTCACCCGCACGCTCCAGTCGGCCAACACCATCGTGTACTGGGTGCTCCCCCCTCCGTTCATCGGCGACGAGGGCAAGCGCCGCGAGGGCCTGCTGCGCGACACCTACGTGCAGCTGGCCCAACGCATCCCCGGCGTCGGCCTGATCGACGGCCGGCAGGCCCTGGCCGACGCCAAGGGCGACTTCACCTGGAACCTGCCCGGGGCCGACGGCAAGCCCGTCCAGGTCCGGGCCGCCGACAGCGTCCACCTCACCGAGGCCGGCGGCGAGCGCATGGCCCGCGAGATCGCCTTCGCCATCGGGCCCCGCCTGCTGGACATCCGGCGCCAGAACGCCCGGTGAGCCACCCCTCGCTCTGGGCCTTCGCCGTCGAGCCCGACCGCGTCCAGGTGACGTGGCGGCACCTCGGGGCCGGACCGGCCCGCTTCACCGCCGGCGAGGTCGAGGTGTCGACCGAGCTCGCGCCAGGGCCGGGCGCCCTCACGATCACCGGCCTGCCCGCCGACCGGGCGCTCTCGGTGCGGGTGGAGCCGTCGGGCCGCGGCGCCGACCGACGGCCGACCGAGGCCGCCTTCCGCACGCCGCCGGCGCTCCCTGGCCCTGAGCTTTGCCGGTTCGCCACCGTGTCGGACCTGCACCTCGGCGAGCACCGCTTCGGCTACTTCGGGACGATGCACGAGCACGGGGACCACGACGAGCCGTACTCGGTCCGGGCCACCAGCGCCGCGCTGCAGGCGGCGCTGGCGTGGGGGGCGGACGCCATCGTGTTCAAGGGCGACCTGACGGCCAGCGGCCGGCCGGACCAGTGGAAGCTGGTCCGCCGGTTCGTGTCCTCCGTCCCGGTTCCGGTTCTGCTGATCCCGGGCAACCACGACAACCACCACCCCGACGAGGCCGGGCGGACGGCCGCTCGGTGGGTCCTGTGGTTGCTGTCGGGCGGGCCGATCCGCCGGCTCGTCGGGCCGGCCCGCACCGGCGGGGCGGTGAGCGGCGACGAAGGGCTCGCCATCGCCGGTCACCCGATGCCCGGTCCGGTCGTCAGCCACGACCTCCCCGGCGTGCGCCTCGTGGCCTTCGACAGCACGGTGAGGCACCGCCACATCGGGAGCGCCGAGGCCGCCCGGGAGGCGCTGCTGGCCCAGGCCGCCGACGCCGCCGCCGAGGGCAGGGCATTGTGGGTGGCGGGCCACCACCCGGCGATGCGCTTCGACGTTCCCCTCTTCTGGCCTCCGGGCATACCCGGGTCGCAGGCCCGATCGCTGCTGGCCGACCTCCGGCGCCGGAACCCCCGGGTGGTGTACACCGCAGGGCACACGCACCGGAACCGGCGCTACGAGCGCGCCGGCGTCACCTGCACCGAGGTGGGGTCGCCGAAGGACTACCCGGGGACCTGGGCTGGCTACGTCGTGCACGAACACGGCATCCGTCAGGTCGTCTACCGCGTTGACGACCCCGACGTGCTGCCGTGGCTCGACCGGTCGCGGGGGGCGGCGTTCGGCCTGTGGGGCCGCTGGAGCCCAGGACGGATCGAGGACCGCTGCTTCACCCTGCCCTGGTGACCGGCCGCCGGCGGTCCGACGGCGAGGTGGCGGTCAGGCGCCCGGGAGGGCAGCCGGACCGAACAGGTCGGCAAGGAGGCGGCTCATCGCCGCGCTGCCGGCGGTGGTGAGGTGGATGCCGTCGCTCCCGACCAGGCCCGGGGTGGAGCGGGTGACCGCGGCCCAGTCGGCCACGTAGACGTTGGGATGGGTGGCGGCGAGCTGCCAGATCGTCTGGTTGGCCGTGGCGTAGTACCAGCGGCTCTCGTTGAGGGTGACGACGACCACGGCGTCGGCGTCGGCCAGCTCGTCGAGGATGGCGGCCAGCCGGGCCCGGTAGGTGGCGGGATCGCCGGCGTCGTTGTAGCCGGACTCGATGATGAACCGGCTGTTGGCGCCCCGCCGGGCCCGGACCACGGCCAGGGCCTCGTCGGTGGGACGGCCGACCCGGGCGTCGACGGTGGTGCTCCAGCCCTCGGCGTCGAGGGCCGACTGCACGGCCGGACCGGCACCGACGGTGACCGAGTCACCGACCATCAGGACCTGGTTGCCACAAGCGGTGAGGAGGACGGTGATGGCGGCGACCAACGAGGCCGCGCCCAGCCGCCGTACGGGCGTTCGAACCATGGACGGCATGGTAGCCGCCGGTTCGCAACAATTGCAATCATTCCGTAACAGTCGGGGCCGAGGCCCGCAAGCTGGCGACGACGGTGACGAGCAGCACGACGGCGATGACCGAGAGCGACAACAGGGTCGGGATGTGGAGCCCCAGGCCGGCGGCCAGCAGCATCTTGGCGCCGACGAAGGCCAGGATGATCCCGAGCCCGATGTGCAGGTACACCAGGCGGTCCTGGGCCCCGGCGAGCAGGAAGTACAGCGCCCGCAGCCCGAGGATGGCGAAGGCGTTGGAGCTCAGCACGACGAACTGCGACCGGCTCACCGCCAGGATGGCGGGGATGGAGTCGACGGCGAACACGACGTCGGTGGCCTCGACCATGACGAGCACGACGAAGAGCGGGGTCACCCAGCGGATGCCGTCGCGTCGCACGAAGAAGTGGTGGTCGACGTAGTCGGGCGTGACGTTGAGCCGGCGCCGCATCAGCTTCAGGACCGGGTTGCGCTCGGGATGGACCTCGCCCTCCTCGTGCGTGGCGACCCGCCAAGCCGTGAACACCAGGAAGGCGCCGAACACGAACATCAGCCAGGAGAGGCGGTCGAGCAGGGCGACGCCCACGAACACGAAGATGGCGCGCAGGGCCAGGGCGCCGAAGATCCCCCAGAAGAGCACGCGGTGCTGGAGGTGTCGAGGGACGGCGAAGTAGCCGAGGAGCACGGCCCACACGAACACGTTGTCGACCGACAGCGACTTCTCGATCACGTACCCGGTCAGGTACTGGGTGGCGGCATCACCGCCGAGGCCCCACCACACCAGGCCGGAGAACGCGAGCCCGATGGCGATCCAGAACGCGCTCGAGCGGGCGGCCTCGCGGAACCCGATCTCGTGGTTCTCCCGGTGGAACACGAGGAGGTCGAGCAACAGGAGGAGGGCGACCAAGGCGACGAAGGCCAGCCACATCCACGCCGGCACGGCGATGTCGGCGCCCGGCACCGCATCGTTCGCAGTGGCGAGGAGCACGCCGGTTGTCTAGCACGGGATCCCCACCGGGCCGCCGCGTGCCCGCTCCTCCGCCTACGATCCGAGGGTGCCCCCCGGCGACGAGATCTCGACCAACCTGGCCGACCTCACCCAGGCCCAGCGGGACGAGCTCAAGGCCCACCTCGCCCGTGAGGGGATCGGCGGCCGCTGGCTCGGCTTCGAGCTCACCATCGCCGCCGACGACGAGCCCCGCGCCACCGCCCTGATCCAGGCCGTCCGCGCCGGCACGGCACCCTTGGCCGGGCCACCGCCGGCGCCGGCCGGTGGCCCGTTCCCCATCCCGCCCGTCCCGCCGTCGACGTCCGGCCCGCAGGCGCCGTGGTCGCCGGGGGCCGGGACCAGCGCCGCGAGCACAGCAGGCCCCACGCCGTCCCCGGGGCCCAACCCCTACCCCGGCGCCGCGACCTACCCCGGCGCCGCGGCCTACCCCGGCGCCGCGGCCTACCCCGGCCCCACGCCGTACCCCGGTCCCCCGGCGGGCGGCCCGCCCGGACCCTACGGTCCCCCCGGTCCGTACGGGCCACCGGCCGGCTACGGCGCCGGGTACCCGGGGGGCTACCCGGTCGGACCGGCGGGCTACGGGTACGGCTACGGCCCGAGCGCCTCCAACTCCGACGCCACGGCCGCGCTCGTCATGGGCATCGGGGCGTTCGTGTCCAACCTCGTGTGCGGGCTCTTCGGGATCCCCCTGGCGGCCTTCGCCATCCATCGCGGGCGCAGGGCCCGGCACACCATCGACGCCACGGGCGGTTGGCAGACCGGGCGGGGCCAGGCGCTGGCCGGCGAGATCCTGGGGTGGGTGTACCTCGGCATCATCGTCGTCGTGATCCTGGCCGTCGCCGTGATCGCCCTCGCCGGGTCCTCGTCCGGCTATCGCTGAGCCCCCCGGAGCCACTCCTAGACTGCCCCCCATGCAGATGTGGCCCGGCCAGGGCTTCCCGTTGGGTGCCACCTACGACGGCAACGGCACCAACTTCTCGGTGTTCTCCGAGGTGGCCGACCGGGTCGAGCTCTGCCTGTTCGGGGACGACGGCACCGAGGTCCGTCACGAGCTGCCCGAGTCCACCGGGTACATCCACCACGGCTACCTGCCGGGCGTGCAGCCCGGGCAGCGCTACGGCTTTCGCGTCCACGGGCCGTGGGACCCGGCCCATGGTCTGATCTGCAACCCCAACAAGCTGCTGCTCGACCCCTACGCCAAGGCGGTGGAGGGGGAGGTCCGCTGGTCCGAGGCCGTGTTCCCGTACCACTTCGCCACCGGACCCGACGGGCCGGCCAACGACGCCGACAGCGCGCCGTTCGTCCCCACCGCCGTGGTCACGAGCCCGTTCTTCGACTGGGCCGACGACCGGCACCCCCGCACCGCGTGGCACGAGACGGTCGTGTACGAGACCCACGTCCGGGGGCTCACCATGCGCCACCCCGACGTTCCCGAGGAGCTCCGCGGCACCTACGCCGGCCTGTGCACGCCCGCCATCGTGAAGCACTTCCAGCGCCTCGGTGTCACGGCGGTCGAGCTCATGCCCGTGCACCAGTTCATCCACGACCACCGCCTGTTCGAGCTCGGCCTCAACAACTACTGGGGCTACAACTCCATCGCCTACCTCGCCCCCCACAACGCCTACGCGTCCTACGGGCAGCGAGGCCAGCAGGTCCAGGAGTTCAAGCAGATGGTCAAGACCCTCCACCGCGAGGGGATCGAGGTCATCCTCGACGTCGTCTACAACCACACCGCCGAGGGCGACCACAGCGGCCCGATGCTCGGCTTCAAGGGCATCGACAACCCGGCCTACTACCGGCTCGACGCCGCCGACCCCCGCCGCTACGTGGACTACACGGGCACGGGCAACAGCCTGAACATGCGCCACCCGCACGTGCTGCAGCTGGTGATGGACAGCCTGCGCTACTGGGTGCTCGAGATGCACGTCGACGGGTTCCGCTTCGACCTGGCCGCCACCCTCGCCCGAGAGCTGCACGACGTCGACAAGCTCTCGTCGTTCTTCGACCTCATCCAGCAAGATCCGGTGGTCAGCCAGGTGAAGCTCATCGCCGAGCCGTGGGACGTCGGCGAAGGCGGCTACCAGGTCGGCAACTTCCCGCCGCTGTGGTCGGAGTGGAACGGCAAGTACCGCGACGAGGTGCGCGACTTCTGGCGGGGGGCCGACCACACCGTCGCCGAGTTCGGCTACCGCTTCACGGGATCGTCCGACCTCTACGAGTCCAACGGTCGCACGCCCTCGGCCTCCATCAACTTCATCACGTGCCACGACGGGTTCACCCTGACCGATCTCGTGACCTACAACCACAAGCACAACGAGGCCAACGGCGAGGAGGGCAAGGACGGCGCCGACGACAACCGGTCGTGGAACTGCGGCGTCGAGGGCCCGACCACCGATGCCGAGGTGCAGGCGCTGCGCCGGCGCCAGCGCCGCAACCTGCTCACCACGCTGTTCCTGTCACAGGGCGTGCCCATGCTCCTCGGCGGCGACGAGATCGGCCGCACCCAGCTCGGCAACAACAACGCCTACAACCAGGACACCGAGGTGTCCTGGTACGACTGGGCCGCCTGCGACGATGCGCTCATGGAGTTCGTCCGGCGGTTGGCCAAGTTCCGCCGCCGCCACCCGGTGTTCCGCCGCCGCCGCTGGTTCCAGGGCCGGGCCATCGCCGGGGAGCTGGCCGACATCGCCTGGTACGCCCCCGAGGGGCGCCAGATGAACGAAGCCGATTGGCAGGTGTCCTACGCCCGTTCGATCGTCGTCTTCCTCAACGGCGACGCCATCCCGACCCCCGGGCCCCAGGGCGAGCGGATCTTCGACGACAGCTTCCTCGTGGTCTTCAACGCCTCGGACGGCCCGCTGGAGGTCGTGCTCCCCGACGTCCCGGCCGCCGCCACCACGCCGTGGCTGACCGTCCTCGACACCACGCCCGACGACCCCGACCGGGGCCTCCCGCGCGAACCGGTGGTGGCGATCGCGCTCAACCACACCGGCGACACCATCGAGGTCGGCGCCCGATCGGTGCGGGTGCTGCGCCTCGACCACCCAGCGATGGCCGGCTTCCGGGCCCCGTTGTGAGCGCCCCGGCATCGCCGCCCCACGGTCGGCCCGGGGCCACCGGCCCGTTCACCACCGGCCGGCGCTTCTGGGCCCTGGTCGCGGTCCTGGTGGGCATCCGCCTGCTCGCCCTGGGCGTGGTCCTCAACAGCGGCCAGGAGCAGGACGACAGCATCCTCGGCGGCGACGCCCGGCGCTACACCCAGATGGCCACGTCGGTCGGCAAGCCCTACGTCGACTACGAGATCGAGTACCCGCCCCTCGTCCTCGGGTCCATCCGGCTCATCGTCGACCCCGACGACAAGATGACCACGCTGATCCGGCTCGGGCTGTCGCAGCTCGCCCTCGACCTGGCCACCGCGGCGGCGCTGTGGTGGGGCTTCGGGCGCCGGGTGCTGCTCACCTACCTGCTGCTGGGCGCGGCGTTCCTCCCCTACCCGCTGCCGTACATGCGCCTCGACCTGCTGTCGGTGTTCCTGGCCAGCCTGGGCTGGGCCCTCCTGCGCCGCCGCCGGGAGACCGCCGGAGGCGGCCTCCTCGCCCTCTCGGTGTTCGCCAAGGTGTGGCCGCTGGCCGTGGCCCCGCTCCTGCTCGTCGAGCGACGGCGCCGGGCGACCGTGGCCTTCATCGCCACCGGGGCCGCCGGCGCACTGGCCTGGGGCCTGTGGTCCGGTTTCGGGGGCATGGTCCAGGTGGTGTCGTTCCGCGGCGCCACCGGGTGGCAGGTCGAGAGCCTGCCGGGGAACGTCCTGCAGATCATGGACCACACCCGCACCCACTTCGAGAGCGGCGCATGGCGGATCGGCACCATGCCCGGGTTCAGCCGGCCCCTGTTCGGCCTGCTGAGCATCGGCTTCACGGCGGTGGCGTGGTGGTGGGTGCGCCCCGCCGTCCTGGCCTCGGCCGCTTCCCCCGGCCCCGACGAGGCCCGCCTCGAGGCCGTGCGGTTCGGGGTCGCCCCGCTGGTGGCCGTCACCGCCTTCCTCGTCTTCTCCTCCATTATCAGCCCGCAGTACATGCTGTGGCTGCTCCCCTACGCCGCCGTCGCGGCCAGCCATGCCCCCCGCCGCTACTTCGCGCCGGTCTTCCTCGTCAACGGCCTGTCGGCGCTCGGACTGGCGGTCATCCACGGCCAGTTCGACGGGGCCTGGTGGGCCACCGTCCCCGTCCTCGCCCGGAACCTGCTCCTGGTCTGGCTCCTCGTCGTCGCCATGGCCGACCTGCGGCCGGCCCGCCGGACGGTGCGGCCCTCAGCCCGGCACCCCGACCACGACGATGGCCAGGATGAGGGCGAAGGCGCCGACCAGATCCATCGACGACGTGAGCAGCGGCACGCCGTGGTTGTCGGGGTCGAGGCCCAATCGGTAGGTCACGACGCTGCCGTAGTAGGCGACGACGACACCGACCAGTGACGCGATCACGCCGCCCAGGAGGGCGATGGCCAGCATGCGCAGCGCGCCGGGGCTGGCCAGCCCGAACACCAGGCTCACGACCTCGGCCGAGATGGCCACGAGGCTGAACACGGGGAGGCCCAGGAGCAGGGTGATGGCGAAGTCGACCCGGGCCGCCCGCTGAGGGCGGGCCCGGGGGTCGATGATGCCGAGGTGCAGCTTGGTGGCCAGCCGGCTGGCCAGCACGCTTCCCAGCGCGCCGGTGTCCTCCAGGAACGGCGGGACCAGCACCAGGAGGGCCGGAAGAGCCACGAACTGGTCGAGCCGCTCGTCGATGGTGAGCCCGGCGATGATGTCGACCAGCCCGGCCACGACGAGCACCGGCACCGACTCCCGCACGATGCGCCGGAGGATCGGGAGCCGGGCCCGCCAGGCTGCCACCACCGCGGCGAGCCCCCCGGCGGCACACAGTCCGGCCAAGGTCGGCGTGACCCCGTCGTGATCGACGAGGAACGAGGCGAGGAACAGCGACGGCAGCGTGACCATGTCGCCGGCGGCCGTGACCACCGGGGCGGCCACGTTGTCCATGTCCCAACCCCGGCGCTCGGACAGCCGAGCCACACCCAGGGTGAGGCCGAGCACCGCGACCGACGAGAGGGCGCCGCCGAGCACGGAGATCACGACGAAGTCGGCGATCGAGATGCTCTCGCTGCCCCGGAAGGCGCTGGCGACCACCTTGGCCAGCACCGCCAACACGACCGACACGCCCAGCGACAGCGCCACCGCGCCGTAGATGTTCTGCCCGACGAGGGTGTCGCGCCGTCGGCTCAGCCGGAACTCACCGGTGTGGATGGCCGTGCCCAACCGGCTGCCCAACGCACCGAAGATGTTGCCCCGCATGCCGATGGCGGCCGGGATGAGGATGAACAGCCCGGGCAGACGGTCGAACGAGTGGGTGATCGAACCGAGCGTCAGGCCGGCGACGAGATCGCCGCCGGAGGACACCATGAGCGCGGCGAAGGCCTGCCGCAGGCCAGCGGCGTCAGCGCCGAGGGCCGAGCGAACGCGCGCGCCGAACCGGGTGAGGGGCTGCCGGGGCACAGCGCCTACTCGGGGGGTCCGATGGGCGGGCGTTCATGGGGCCGAGCCTAGAGCATCGGCACGCGGCCCTCACCCTTGGGCGGCGAGCGCTTCCTCGTCGGCCAGGTACCGCCCGTGGGTGGCGGCGTGACGCTGGGCGATCCAGCAGGCCAGCGTGGTGGCGATGCACACCCCCAGCATGAGGTTGCGCTGGTTGTCGACCAGGAAGGGGTGGGCGACGATGTTGTTGGGCCAGACCAGCCAGGAGGCCAGCAGGCAGCCGATCAGGTACGACGGCCGCCACTTCCCGAGCCCGGACCCGGCGATCAGGGCGAATCCGGCCGGGAGGTACCAGGGCCAGACGACCGGCCCGAACAGCACCATGATGATCATGCACAGCCCGATGGCGCGGGCCAGGCCGACCTTCCCCGACTGGATCAGCAGCTTGAACGACAGCGCGGCGCCGGCCAGCACGCCGATCATGCGGACGATGTTGACCGGGGTCTCGAAGCCCACCTGGAGGCGGACGAGATGGGCCAGGTCGGTGATCGAGTACCCGAGCAGCGTGGTGACCGACATGGTGTCCATCACCTTGCCGGTGCTCTTCAGCGCGCTCACCCAGCCGAGGCCGATCCCGGCGACGACGCACAGGGCCCCGATCATCGCCGCCGCTACCCCGCCCACCTTCACGAGGCCGACGATGCGGCGACGAAGGGGCACCCGCACGCCCTCGAACTGCCAGGCGAGGATGGCGAGGGCGATGAAGGCCGGGAGCTTGATGGCGGTGGCGAACGTGAGCAGGAGCACGGCGAGCCAGCGCCGGCCCTTCTTGGCCGCCGCGACCCCGCAGACGAGGAAGCCCATCATGAGGGCGTCGTTGTGCTCGCCGCCGACGAGGTGGAGGACGACGAGGGGGTTGGCAATGCCGACCGCGACTGCGATCGGGACGGGCACGCGGTGGGAGCGGGCCAACGACACGAGGCCGACGGTGGCGATGGCGACGCCGAGCAGGGCCACGGCCCGGAACAACCACACCGACGCCACCGGGCTGTGGCCCGCCGCGATCACGACGCCTTCGCCGGCGAGCACCCACACCGGGCCGTACGGGGCCGGGGCCGTGCGCCAGAAGGGATCGACCTGCTGGAGGAAGTCGCCGCGGCCGAGGCCGACCGCCGGGCCCTCGTGGGTGGGGTCCAGCCCCTGGGCCGACATCTCCCCCTGGGCGGCGTAGCTGTACGAGTCGTTGCTGAGCAGCGGCGGCCCGACCAACACGGGGAGCGTCCAGAGCACGGCGACGGCGAGGACGGTGCGGAGGCGGCGCCGCTCGGACCCGGCCATGCGGTCGGCCCGCCGCACGAGCCCGAGCCAGCCGAGGCACATGAGGACCATACCGACCAGGAACAGGCTCAGCTGCATGATCGAGGCCAGGTCGTTCCAGGCCGTGTTCTCCGTCCGGGGCGGCCGGGGGACGAAGGGGATCTTCGGGTAGGCGTGGAACACCGCGAAGCGGTGGATCGGGGCCGACCCGGTGATCAGCAACGAGCCGATCAGCCCCGAGAGGGCGGCGCCGACGAGCTTCCAGTCGACCGAGCGGAGGCGGGACACCGGGGCCGCAGCACCCGACGGGGGTTCGTGGGGCGAGACGGTGCCGTCGCCGGCGACGCCGATGGGGGCCACCGGGGAGGAGACCGTGCCGGGAGCCAACGGCTCGTGCACGTCACCGATCGTCATCTGTCCTCCTGCGCCGCTCCGCGTCGGCCGTCACCGAACTGTAACAGGTGGCCTTCGCGATACCAGTCACCCGCCGGCGGAGGCGGGCTCCGAGGATGGACGCCGCGGAGCGAAGAAGGTCACGCTGAGCGGCGGCAGGGTGAGGTCGAGGGAATGCTCCCGACCGTGGGCCGCCACCGGCTCGGCGTCGACCCCACCCAGGTTGCCGGCCCCGCTCCCGCCGTGCTCGCGGGCGTCGGAGTTGGCCAGCTCCTCCCAGAACCCGTCGCAGGGCACACCGATCCGGTACCCGACCCGGGCCACGTCGCTCAGGTGGGCCACGACCAGCACCGGCCGGTCCCGCTCGCGGTCGGCGGGCCAGCGCAGCCAGCTGAGGACCGACGCGGCCCGATCCCCCGCATCGACCCACTCGAACCCGGCGGGATCGTGGTCGAGCTCGTGCAGCGCCGGCTCGCCGACGTGCAAGGCGTTGCACCGGCCGATCCAGGCCGCGAGGCCTGCCCGCGACGGGTCGTCGAGGAGGTGCCACGGCAGCTCGACATCGTGGTTCCACTCCGTCTCCTGCCCCAGCTCCACCCCCATGAACAGGAGCTGCTTGCCCGGCAGCCCGTACTGGTAGCCGAGCAGGGAGCGCAGGTTGGCCAGCTGCTGCCAGCGGTCGCCCGGCATCTTGGCCAGGAGCGAGCCCTTGCCGTGGACCACCTCGTCGTGGCTGAGCGGCAGCACGTAGTTCTCGGTGAAGGCGTACACGGCGCGGAAGGTCAGCTCGTCGTGGTGGAACGAGCGGTGCACGGGGTCGCGCTCGAAGTAGCGGAGGGTGTCGTGCATCCAGCCCATGTCCCACTTGAAGCCGAAGCCCAACCCGCCGACATCGGTCGGGCGGCTCACCATGGGCCAGGCCGTGGACTCCTCGGCCACCATGAGCACGTCGGGGAAGTCGCGGTAGATCGTCCGGTTGAGCAGCTTGAGGAACCGGAGGGCGCCCAGGTTCTCGTTGCCGCCGTGCTCGTTGGGCAGCCATTCGCCCGCCTGGCGCGAGTAGTCGAGGTAGAGCATCGAGGCCACGGCGTCGACTCGGAGTCCGTCGATGTGGAACCGCTCGAACCAGCTCACGGCCGAGGAGAGGAGGAAGCTGCGCACCTCGTGGCGCTCGTAGTTGAAGATCAGGCTGTGCCAGTCGGGGTGGATGCCCACGCGGGGGTCGGCGTGCTCGTAGAGGTGTGTGCCGTCGAAGTACCCGAGCCCGAACTCGTCGGCCGGGAAGTGGCTCGGCACCCAGTCGAGGAGCACGCCGATGCCGTGCTGGTGGAGGACGTCGATGAGCGCCATCAGGTCCTCGGGCGGACCGAAGCGGCTGGTCGGCGCGAAGTAGCCCGTGGTCTGGTAGCCCCAACTGCCGTAGAACGGGTGCTCCATCACCGGCAGCAGCTCCACGTGGGTGAAGCCCAGGCCGGCCACGTGCTCGGCCAGCGGCCGCGCCACTTCGCGGTAGTTCAGGGAGCGCAGCTCGCCGGGCTCGTGGCTGTGGCGCCACGAGCCGAGGTGCAGCTCGTAGATGCTGATCGGCGCGTCGTGGCGGTTGCGGGACGCCCGTTCCCGCATCCAGTCGTCGTCGCCCCACCCGTGCCGGGCGTCGTGCAGGATCGAGGCCGTGCGGGGCGGCTGCTCGGCGTAGACGGCGAAGGGGTCGGCCTTGTCGACGACGTACCCCCGCTCCCGCGACGCGATGCGGAACTTGTAGCGGTTCCCCTCGTGCGCCGCGGGCGCCACCCCCTGCCAGATCCCCGACGACCCGACCGGCGCCAGCCCGTCGACCCCGGACTGCCAGCCGTTGAAGTCGCCGACCACGCTCACGTCGGCGGCGTTGGGGGCCCACACCGCGAAGGTGGCGCCACTCCCGTCGGGGTGGAGGTGCCCGCCGAGCAGGTGGTGGAGCCGGCTGTGGGTCCCCTCGTTGAACTGCCAGAGGTCGTCGTCGGTCAGGTCGGTCACGCGGACTCCTTGCGGGCACGGTCGAGCTGGCGGAGCACGTCGGCGACCCGAGGGTCGTCGGCCAGCGCCTCCAGGGTGACAGGGAACCGGTGCACCCAGTTGGGTCGCTCGGCCGGGGTCCCGGGGATGTTCTGGGGTTCGGTCACGCCCCACAGGTCGTCGAGCGACACCAGGACGACGGCGGCGTCGCTCGCCCCCAGCGCGCCGACGATGCCGGCGTGGGTGCCGACGGGGTCCAGGGCGCCATCGCCGTCGGTCTCGGCCAGCCACGCCGCGAACGGCGGCGTGTCGTGGGTGTCCACGCACGCCACGCAATCGGCGGGGGGCAAGAGCGGCCGGCCACCCCACCACGCCTCGCGTTCGAACTCCGCCACCCACAGGCCGAGCACCCCGTGCCGGTGCATGGCGTCGCGCACCTCGTCGGGCACGGTGCCGAGGTCCTCCCCCACCACCCAGCAGTCGTGGCGGTGCGACTCCACGCTCAACACGGCCAGCAGGGCGTCGAAGGGGTAGTGGACGTACACGCCGAGCCGGGCCGACATCCCGTCGGGCACCCAGTAGAGCCGGAAGAGGCCCATGACGTGGTCGACCCGCAGGATCCCGGCCACCGCCATGTGGGCCCGCACCACGTCGCGGAAGTGCCACACGCTCCGGGGATCGAGCGGGTGGGCGGGCGGGAACCCCCAGTTCTGCCCCTCACCGAAGAAGGCGTCGGGCGGGGCCCCGACCGCCATCCGATCGACGAAGAGCCCGACCTCGTCGGCGTGGTCGAAGCCTTCGGGGTGGGCGCCGATGGGCAGGTCGAGGTAGAGGCGCTGGCCCCGGGCCGCCAGGGTGGCGGCGACGGCGAGCAGTTGGGCTCGGGCCGCGTCCTGCGCCGCCCGCGCCGATGCCGGCTCGCCGCCCTGGCCGGCGGCCCGGAACGCGGCGTAACGCTCGAGGTCGGCGGCCTCCACCCCGGCCGACGCACCGACGGCGACCGGCCCGGCTGGATCGCCGAGCCCGGGATCGCTCCGACGCTCGTCCCAGAACCGTCGGCTCACCGGCGTGTACGGGCTGGGGGCCCGCGGCTCGTGCCCTTCGCCGGCGAACGTGGCGAGGAGGGGCAGCGTCGCCACGACCGTGCCGCCCCACGCCGCGATCGTGCGTCCCAGCGTGTCGAGGTCGGTGAAGGTCGGCTCCCGACCGTCGTCGTGGGTGATCGAGTACAGCGGCGCGAAGACGCCCCACACCCGCTCGTCGCGGGCCGGACCGGCGACCCGGTCCGGCGCCACGATGACGTCGTGCTCCTCGGGTGGGTCGGCCGGGTGCCCGGACCACACCGACAGCAGGTGGTAGCCCGCCGGATGGGGGCCGTCGATCGACAGCACCGCCGCGCCGGCGATGTCGACGTGCACCGTCGGGCCGTCCTCGTAGGCGAGCGTGGCGACACCCTCCGGCCGGCCGGAGCCGTCGGCGGTGAGCGCGATCTCGATGGCGGCGTCGCCCCACACGACGAGCGGCAGCCCGCGGCCCGTGGCCGGATGGCGGCGGTGGCCGGCGGCGAGCGCGGCGACCACCGCCGCCTCGGCCGCGGGGTCGTTGTCGTGCCACGTGCCCTCGACGTCCCAGTACCCGGGCGCGAAGGCGCCCGCGCCGGTCACGGTTCGATCCCGAGGAGTCGGTGGGCGCCGGCGAGGGGGATCGAGGCCCAATCGGGCCGATGACCGAGCTCGTAGCGGATCTCGTAGAGCGCCTTGTCGAGCACGTAGGCGGTGAGGAGGGCGGCGACGTCGTCGTCGGCCGCGGGCACCAGCGCCGCGCCGGCGCCCCGGATGGTGTCGAGGTAGCCACGGAGGAAGGCGACGGTGACCCACGAGTCCCACACCCGCCCCCGACGGGCGAGCCCGGCGGCCATGGCCGGCATCACGAGGCCCCGGTCGTCCATGGCCACCAGCCCGGCGTGGCTGGCGTACTGGAACGAGCGGACCATGCCGGCCACGTCCGCCAGGGGCGAGCGTTTGATCCGGCGCTCGGTGGGCGGGCGCGACGGCTCGCCCTCGAAGTCGATGATGACGAAGTCCCGGCCGCTGCGCAGCACCTGCCCGAGGTGCAGGTCGCCGTGCACCCGCGCCCGCATGGCGTCGAACCGCCGGTCACGGAGCACCCCGAACACGTCGAGGACGTCGCTGACGTGGTGGAGCAGGGGGTCCTCGGGAGCGACGCGGCGGATCAGGGCGAGCGTCGGGCGAAGGGTCGACCGGAAGGACTGCTCGAGGCTGCGCTGGTAGAGGGTGGTGAAGGGCTCCGGGGCGAAGGCGGGGTCGTCGGACCCGGCGAGGGCCACGTGCAGCTCGGCCGTGCGCACACCGAGCAGCTCGGCCGAATCGAGGTAGGGCCCGATGGCCTGGGCCACCGCCGGCGGCGGCTGGCGACCGATCGACGTCACCACGGCGCGCCACGGGATCGGTTGGGCGTCGTCGTCGGGGATGAGCGCCACCGCCTGCTCGTAGAAGATGCTCAACGCGTCGAGCGTGGCCTTCCAGGCGTCGCCCTCGTTGGGCACGTAGGCGCTGGCCACGGCCAGGGTCCGGGGCTCGCGCTCGCCGGGAAGGTGGTACTCGAGCGACCCGTAGAGCGGGGCGATGCGGGCCCGTCCGTCGCGCCCCGAGAGCATCCGCCCGACCTCCAGCTCGGGGTTCACGCCCTCCTGCGCCCGCCGGAACAGCTTGATGACCAAGTGGTGCCCGTAGACGGTGGAGGAGTTGCTCTGCTCGGCCCCCACCGGCACGGGAGCCAGCTCGCCGACATCGACCCCGGTCAGCGCCCGGCGCAGGCCGGGCTGGGCCTGCCAGGTGAGCGACGCCCCCGACGTGGGTGAGGTGTAGTGCCGCTGGCTGCGCAGCGCCTGCAGCGAGGCCGAGAGGAACGCCGGGAAGGCGGTGGCGTCGTAGAGGAGCGACCGCTCCCCCGTGGCGGCCGCCTCGACCCAGGCCACCGGGGCCTGGGGGTGCTCGGCCTGGATCTCGTGGGCGTGGTGGCCGTCGGGGACGGCGAGGAGCGGGAGCACGTAGGTCTCGGGCTCGCCGTCGGTGTACTCCACCTGGGCCAGCACCACATACGCCTGCGGCCGGTTGCGACCGAGGCCCACCGGGACGGCGTCGTGCACGGTGACGGTGCGCACCTGGCGGGCCTTGCCCGCGTACCAGCGCTGGCGGGCGAGGAACGGCGGCAGCGCGTGCTCCAGGCGGCTCCGACCGGCGCCCTGCAGGAGGTCGTGCCAGTCCTGCGCGACGCGCAGCACCGGCAGCTCGGGCTGGCCGTCGATGCGGCCCGGGCGGTCGGCCGACTGGGCCACGAGCGCGATCCAGTAGAAGCCATACGGACCGAGGGTCAGGTCGACCTTCCCGTCGACGACGTGACCGAACTCCTGGTTGCCGAACAGCTCCCAGAGCACCGCGCCCCGGTAGTCGGGGAGATCGAGCGTCACCCGCTGGGCGAACCGCGAGAGGTTGGCCACGACGAGGATCTGCTCCCGGTCGGTGTGGCGCACGAAGGCCAGCACCTTGGCGTTCTCCGGATGCAGGTGCTCGATGCCACCCCGGCCGAACACCGGGTGGCGGTGCCGTAGGGCGATGGTGCGGCGCATCCACCACAGGAGCGAGTTGGGGTTCCGCTCCTGGGCCTCGACGTTGACGCTCTCGTAGTGGTAGTCGGGGTCGGTGACGCACGGCAGGTACAGCCGCTGCGGGTTGGCCGCCGAGAACCCGGCGTTGCGGTCGGGGCCCCACTGCATCGGGGTGCGCACGGCGTCGCGATCGCCGAGGTAGAAGTTGTCGCCCATGCCGATCTCGTCGCCGTAGTAGACGACCGGCGTGCCGGGCAGGCTGAACAGCAGGCCGTTCAGCAGCTCGATGCGGCGGCGGTCGTTGCCGACCAGCGGCGCCAGCCGGCGGCGGATGCCGACGTTGATCCGAGCCTGCGGGTCGGCGGCGTAGGCGCGGTACATGTAGTCGCGCTCCTCGTCCGTGACCATCTCGAGGGTGAGCTCGTCGTGGTTGCGCAGGAACAACGCCCACTGGCAGCCCTCGGGGATCGGCGGCGTGTCCTCGAGGATGTCGAGGACCGGCGTCCGGTCCTCCATGCGCAGCGCCATGTACAGGCGGGGCATGAGCGGGAAGTGGAAGTTCATGTGGCACTCGGGCGCGCCCCCGTCGGGATCGCCGAAGTAGGCCACCGCGTCCTCGGGCCACTGGTTGGCCTCGGCCAGCAGCATGCGGTTCGGGAACGACGCGTCGACGTGGGCCCGCAGCTCCCGCAGGAACTCGTGGGTCTCGGGGAGGTTCTCGCAGTTCGTGCCCTCGCGCTCGAACAGGTAGGGCACGGCGTCGAGGCGCACGCCGTCGACGCCCATGGCCAGCCACTGGTCGACGGTCCGCAGCATGACCTCCCGGACCTGCGGGTTGTCGAAGTTGAGGTCCGGCTGGTGGGAGAAGAAGCGGTGCCAGTAGTAGGCCCCCGCCACCGGGTCCCACGTCCAGTTGGACGTCTCGGTGTCCTCGAAGATGATCCGGGTCTCGGCGTAGCGCTCGGGGTCGTCGCTCCAGACGTACCAGTCGCGGTGGGCGGAGCCGGCCGGGGCCCGCCGGGCCCGCTGGAACCACGGGTGCTGGTCGCTGGTGTGGTTGAGCACGAGCTCGGTGATCACCCTGATGCCCCGGGCGTGGGCGGCGTCGATCAGGCGTTTGACGTCACGCCGGTCGCCGTAGATCGGGTTCACGGCGGTGTAGTCGGCGATGTCGTAGCCGTCGTCCCGCAGGGGGCTCGGGTAGAACGGCAGCAGCCACAGCGCGGTGACGCCGAGCTGGGCGAGGTAGTCGAGCTTCCCGGTCAGCCCGGCGAAGTCGCCGACGCCGTCGGCGTCGCTATCGGCGAACGCCCGGACGTGGACCTCGTAGATGACCGCGTCCTTGTACCAGTCGGGTTGGTCGAACAGGTCGGGAGCGCTCGCCATGGCGCCGGGAGTCTACGGGTGGTCCTGGAGGACCCGGAACACGTGGCCCACCTGCTCGGTCGGCCGGAGCTCGACGTAGTTCGACGGGCCGGACCACGTGAAGGTGCGGTCGGCCACGAGGTCGTGGACCTGGAACGGGCGGGCGGGGTCGACCCCCAGGGCGGCGAGATCGAGATCGACCGTTCCCGCCTGCGTGCCGTGGGGGTCGAGGTTGGCGACGACGAGCACGGACGCATGGGCGGGGCGGGCGGGGTCCACGCTCGGCCCGGCGTCGGGGGTCTTGGAGAAGGCGAGCAGACGGTCGTTGCCCACGGTGTGGAAGCGCAGCGTCCGCAGGGTGCGGAAGGCGAGGTGCTCGTGGCGGATGGCGTTGAGCTCGGCGATGGCGGGCGCGATCGAGCCGGGATCGGTGCGGTCCCAGGTCTTGATCTCGTACTTCTCGGACCGGGCGTACTCCTCCTTGCCGTTGCCGGCGTCGGCGTTGTCGCACAGCTCGTAGGCCGGGCCGTAGATCCCGACCGACGGCGAGAGCGTGGCCGCCAGCAGGTAGCGGAGCTCGAAGAGGGCCGGCGGTGCGCCCCACAGCTGCTCGGCGAGGATGTCCGGCGTGTTGGGCCAGGCGCTCGGCCGGAAGCGGTCGGCACCGGGGGCGCGGGCCAGCTCGGTGAAGTACTCCTCGAGCTCCTCCTTCGACCGCCGCCACGGGAAGTACGAGTACGACAACGTGAACCCGATGGTGGTGAGCCGGTGCATGATCTCCGGCCGGGTGAAGGCCTCGGACAGGAACAGCACGTCGGGGTGGGTCCGGTGCACGTCGGCGATCAGCCACTCCCAGAAGGCGAAGGGCTTGGTGTGGGGGTTGTCGACCCGGAAGATCGAGATCCCGTGGTCCACCCAGTGCCGCACGACCTCCCGGCCCGCCGCCCAGAGACCCTGCCAGTCGGCGCAGCCGAAGTCGAGGGGGTAGACGTCCTGGTACTTCTTGGGCGGGTTCTCGGCGTACCGGATCGATCCGTCCGGCCGATGGGAGAACCAGTCCGGGTGGTCGCGCACCCACGGGTGGTCGGGCGAGCACTGGAAGGCGAGGTCGAGGGCGAGCTCGATCCCCTCGTCGGCGGCCGCCACCACCAACCGCTCGAGATCGGCGTGGGTGCCGAGGGCCGGATGGATCGAGCGGTGCCCGCCGCCGTCAGGGCCGTCGCCGGGGTCCGCGGTGTTGCCGATGGCCCACGGGCTGCCGGGATCGCCCGGCGCGGCGGTCTCGCTGTTGTCGGGCCCCTTCCGGAACGCCTCGCCGATCGGGTGGATGGGTGGGAGGTACAGCACGTCGAACCCGAGATCGGCGACGTAACCGATCTGGGCGGCGACGTCGGCCAGCGTCCCGTGCCGGCCCGGCTCGGACGCCCACGACCGCGGGAACAGCTCGTACCAGGTGGAGAACCGGGCCCGCTCCCGCTCCACGTGGACCGGCACGGGGTCGCTGCTCATGGCGCCCTCCGGGCCGAGGCCGGTACGAGCGTGGCCGGCGACACCGGCGTCGCGGACGGGGGTCCGATCCCCGGACGCCAGCGCGTCGGCCGCGGCCCGGAGGACGTCGCGGGCGGCGCGGTCGGTGGACCGGGCGGCCAGCCGGCGGGCCAGCTCGGCCCCGGCGGCGAGCTCGACCTCGATCTCGGCCGGGGGGGCGCCGGCGTCGAGCTTGCGGGCGGCGAGGGAGGCCCACGACGCCCACTCGTCGATCCAGCCCGTCACCACGACCTCGAACCGGCCGGGTCGATCGGGCACCAGTCGGCCGCCCCACCGGTCGAGCCCGGCGTTGACGGGTCCGAGCGTGGCGAGGAGGTGGGGGGCGGCGTCGGTCCCGCCGGGCTCGGAGACCGGCCGGAGGGATGCGACGACGTGGAGCTCGTCGTGCCCGTCGGCGAGGACGACGGCCTCGACGTCGATCGGCTCGCCCACCACCCGCTTGACGGGGTGGCGGCCACCGTCGACCACCGGGTGCACGACAGGGATCACCACGCGGGACGGCGGTGGAGCCGAGGTCATGGCGCAAGACCGTAGCCACCGCCGTAAGCGGGCGGGACGCCGGAGGTCAGGACCACCGGTGGCCCGAACCCCGGGCCCACGCTCGAGGAGCCCCGATGTCCGACCCGACGACCGTCACCAGCGACCAGCTCACCGCCCTCACTGCCAAGCTCGAGGGCATGATCGACACCTTCAGCCCCGAGGAGCAGGCCGCGCTCGGGGCGCTCGTCGCCCTCGCCGGCGATGGCATCGCCCTCCACAGCGAGCCCGACGTCGTGGGCTTCGGCGGGGGTCTCTGGAGCGGCTCCCCGGCCGCCCACTTCAGCCTCAACTTCACGATGCCCGCCGGTCAGTCCTCCCAGGGCATCCTCATCGGCCTGCTCAAGAACGGCGGCAACGCCATGCAGGACTTCCACTTCTCCCAGGGCTGACCCCCCCTCCGGCCCGGCCCCAGCCGCAGCAGGGCCCTTGGGTGCGTAAGGGTGCGCTATGCGCGCCCTTGCGCACCCAAGGGCCGGACCGGCCATCAGGTTCGACGGCGCGGCGTGCAACCATTCGCCGGGAGCCCCGCATCTAGGTGGCGTGAGTCGATCGATGCTAGGCACCGAGGCTGTGGACGACGGCCTGGCCGAGCTGTACCGGGACCGCTACGGGCCGATGGTGCGGCTGGCGCACCTGATCACGGGGTCGAACGCGGTGGCACCCGACCTCGTGCAGGACGCCTTCGTCAAGGTCTCGGCCCGCCTCGGCGAGATCCAGCAGCCGGCGGCGTACCTCCGGGTCGTCGTGGTCAACGAGGGACGGGCATGGATCCGTCGCCAAGAGGTGGAACGCCGCCACCAGCCCCGCCCCGTGGAGCCGATCGAGCTGCCGCCCGACGTCGACGAGCTGTGGTCGGCCATGGCGGTGCTCCCGGAGCGCCAGCGGGTCGCCCTCGTCCTCCGCTTCTACGAGGACCTCGGCTTCGACGAGATCGCACGAACGTTGGACTGTCCGGTCGGCACGGCGAAGTCGCTCGTGCACCGCGGCCTGGCCTCACTCCGGGAGGTGCTCCACGATGGAACCCGCTGACCCCCTCGAGACGCGGCTGCGCCGGAGTCTGCGGGTCGTCGCCGACGCGACGGTCGTGCCCGCGAACCCGGCGGCACCCGCAGGGACGTCCGGCGCCGACGACCGACCGCCCGCCGACCGACCGTCCGCCGAGCCCGTCCCCCTCCTGCTCGACCCGCTCGACGGGCGACGGAGGCGGGCGGCCTCCGGCTGGCGGCTCACCGCGGCCGCGGCGCTCGTCGCCCTCGTCGTCGCGGTCGCATCAGTCGTCACGATCGGACGACGTGACGGCACGTCGTTCGGCAGCGGCGGTCCCGCCACGACCGCGCCCCCTTCCGCGACGGCACCGGCCACCTCGTCGGGGGCGGTCATCTCCCCGCCCGGAAGCGTCACCCCCGAACCGCCCGTCGCCAACGTCGACCACTGGCACGCCGCCTACGGCATCTACGTGTGCGACCACTTCCTCCCCGACCTCGTCGACGCCCGGGCCGACGCCCACGGCATCCACAGCCACGGCGACGGGATCATCCACGTCCACCCGTTCGACGACTCGGTGGCGGGTCGGCGAGCGACCCTCGGAGCGTTCGCCGACCAGATCGGGCTCGGGTTGGGCGACACCGAGCTGCGGCTCCCGGACGGCACCACCTACCGCAACGGCGACCCGTGCCCCGGCGGCCAGCCGATGGCGCTCCGGGTGGCCACGTGGAAGGCCGACCAGGCCTCTGCTCCCGCCATCGCCACCCGTGACCCGGCCGATGTGCGGATCAGCGAGGACCGGATGGTGATCACCATCGCCATGGTCCCCGAAGGGGTGAGCCCCCCGCCGCCGCCGTCGGTCCCCACGCTCGACCAGCTCAGCGACGTCGCCCCACCGGCGCGCTGACCCGGTGCCCTTGGGTGCGCAAGGGTGCGCTATGCGCGCCCTTGCGCACCCAAGGCCCGGAAGACCGACGTGACTGCGATCGTGGCCTCGCCGATCGGGGCCCGGAGCGGGCCGAGGGCGGCGACGGCCTCGGCCTCGGCCTCGGCCTCGGCCGCGGGTACGCCGGCCGACGTCGAACCGCCGGCGGCGGCGTCGAGCAGGGCGGCCAGCACGTCGGCCGCGGCGGCGAGGCGGTCGGCCAGGCGCGCCGGTTCGGCCAGGATCGAGGGGCCGTCCGACAACGGTCCGAGCACGGCGGCCGGCGCCCGCCAGGCCGCCACCAGGGCGTAGGCATCGCCCGGCGCGGGCCGGGCGGTCCGGCGCCGCCAGGCCCGCGGCCCGTCGGCCTCCGGCCCGAGGGCGTCGACGAAGCGGTCGAGGGGCTGGCCGGTGCCGGGGGGCGGGGCGTCGTCGCTCCGACCGTTGGCGTCGGGCCAGCCGACCACGGCGCGGGCGTACCACCGGACGGGTTCGCACCAGTCGGCCAGTGCCGCCAGCGCCACCTCCGCCCGTCGAGGGTCGAGGCCGTGGTCGCCGGCGAGATCGGCCAACGCGCCGAGGATGACGCGCGGGCCCCGCTTCGGATCGACGTCGGTCCAGACCCCGAAGGCGGGGAGGAGGTCGAACCGGTTCTCCACCAGCCCGTGATCGAGGGCGGCCAGCGACCCCGCCGGCGACCAGAGCCGGTCGGCCACGGCCGCGGCGAGGGGCCACAGGTAGGTGTCGAGCAGGGCCGGCGTGACCCGCTCGCACCACATCGCCGCCTCCCCACCCAGGACTCGGCTGCGCTCCTCCGCCGTCAGCGGCGACGCCCCGTCGAGGGAGCCGGCCTGCTCCACCGTGGCGGCCGCCATCGGCCCGACCACCCCGGCGAGGTCGGCGTCGCGCCACGGAGCGAGGACGCTGGCCTGCAGGCGCTCGGGCGGATCGAGCGGGTCGACGGCGTGGAGGTGGCGCAGCGGGACCCCGAGGTCGAGGTACCAGCCCGACGACAGGATGGCGCGGTGGCCGGCCCGGACCGCCTCGTGGAGCAGGGCCGGGCTGCGCCAGGCCTGCACGATCACGTCCCGGTCGAGCCCGGGGTGGAGGGCCTCGTCCCACACGATCGGCGTGCGCCCGTGGCCGCGCACGATGGCGACCATCCGGGCGGTGAACGCCGCCTGGCGCTCCTCGCCGAGCACGGGCACCTCGTCCCCGCCGATGTGGAAGCACTCGTCCGGGAACACCTCGGCCCACTCCCCCACGATGGTGTCCAGCACCTCGAACACCGCCTCCGACGAGGGATCGACCGACACGCCCGGCACCACGTAGCTCGTGGGCACCGACGCCGGAGGCGCCCCGAGCGCCAGCTCGGGGAAGGCGACGAGCAGGGCCGAGGTGTGCCCCGGGACGTCGAGCTCCGGCACCACCCGCACGCCCCGATCGGCGGCGTGGGCGACCAGGGCGGCGAGATCGTCGAGCTCGTAGTGCCCGCCGGGGCTGGCCCGCTCCGTGAGCTGGGGGTGGGCCCGGCTGGCCACCCGCCAGGCCTGGTCGTCGGTGAGGTGGAGGTGCAGCACGTTCAACTTGGCCAGGGCCATGGCGTCGACGGTGCGCCGGAGGGCGTCGAGGGGCATGAAGTGGCGGACGCAGTCGACGAGCAACCCCCGCCACGCGAACCGCGGGGCGTCGTCGATCACCATCGGCACCGCCGTTCGGGTGGGGCGGTCGACGAGCTGGCGGTAGGTGGCGGCGCCGCGGGCCAGCCCGGCCTCCGTGGCCGCAGCGAGCAGCGACACCCCGTCGCCGACGTGCAGGCGGTAGCCCTCGGGCGAGCGATCGGGCCCGAGGTCGTGCAACGAGAGCGCCAGCGGGACGGCCCGCTCGTCGTCCGGCGGCCCCAGCACGCGATCGAGGTCGGCCTGGAGGTGGGTCCCCACCCCGGCGCAGCGCTCGTCGACCCACCGCACGTGCACGCCGTGGCCGAGGTCGACCGGACCGTCGCCCACCACCGTCTCGGCCGAGGCCGGGAGCGGGACGAGGAGCGAGGCGAGGGGGTCGGTCACCCCCGCATGATGCCCGCTACTGCGCCGTCGTCGCTTGATAGGAGCCCGGTGCCACCTGCAGGGAGGAGGCGTTCACGAACTCGAAGTCCGAGCCCTTGAGAGCGGAGAGCAGCGCCAGCTTGTCGTTGTCGAACCGGTCGTCGGGGGCGCCGCTGAAGTAGAAGGCCGAGCCGTTGTCGGCGATCACGGCGCCGTACTTCTTCAGGGCGACGATGATGGGACGGATGTAGGGATCGAACCGGTTGGGGTCGACCGACGCCTTGACCCGGAGCCACGCTCCCATCGGGGGGTAGTTCGTCGACGTGGTGGAGCCGGCCTGGTGGCTGGCCGGCCACACGTAGGCCCGCTGGGTGGTGGGCACGGTCATGCGGATGGCGTGGAGGATCTGGCCGGCCGAGAGCTCCTCGTAGCGGACCAGCCCCGGCAGGATCTGCAGCCCGGCCGCGTCGGCCGAGGTGAAGCCGGCCGTGCGCATGGCGTTGGACTTCATGTCCCACGTGGCCCCGCTCCCGGCCGTGACCCCGCTGGTCCAGCCGTTCGGCCCGGGGTAGGTGGACCAGGTCTCGTAGAGCCGGCAGTTGTCCTTGTCGATCATGATCACGTGCCGGTCGCCCGTGCTGGCCGCGCCGCCCTCCACATGGGGCGGGTTCGGGATCGGGTACGGCACGTCGTCGCTGTCCTCGGCGTAGTCGAAGGTGAGCCGCTGCTTGGCCGCGGTCCCCGACACCACGTCGTAGGGGATGCCGATCGGGCCGCCGTCCCACAGCCCGGCGCCGAAGTCGGCCTTGGCCCCCCGAGTGGGGCCGATCGAGTTGATCCAGGTCGTCGACGACGAGTGCACCGGGAGGGCCGAAACGTCGGCCCGCCAGAACGAGTTGGCCGGCGTGAGCGCGCAACCCACGCCCGGGATGCCGACGAAGACGGCGCACGACGTGCTGATCAGGCTGACGGCGGCCGCCGCGGCCGCGACAGGGGCCGCCCGCAGGACGCGACGGCGGCGCGTGGTGGTGCTCGGCTGCATCTCTCCTCCTGACGTCCGCCTGCTCGGCCCTGCCGGCCGAGAAGACGCTCCTGGGCCTATCGGCCCATGCCGGTACCCGGCTGTAGCACCGGGCGGCGATCCCGGGAAGATTTCGGTCAGGCTGCAGACAGGCGACACCGGGAGGGGCCGTCAGCCCGTCGCCGCGGTCTCCGCCGGGGCCCCGACCGCGACCAGGGCGGCGATGGCCGCGGCGTCGGCCGGCGACGGCCGGCCCCACCCCGGCTCGTAGCCGAACAGCTCCCGGGCGGTCATGGTGCGGAACGCCGGCTTGAGCACCTCGACGTGGTCGACATCGATGAGCCCCGGGTGGGGCACCCCGCACGCCCGGGCCACCCGAGCCAGCTCGAAGCGCAGCGTGGCCACGTAGCGGGCCAACCGGTCGGCCTTCAGGGTGGGGTCGAGGCCGCGCTGGAGCCACGGCGACTGGGTGGCCACGCCGCTCGGGCAGTGGCCGGTGTGGCAGCGCTGGGACTGGATGCAGCCGATGGCCAGCATGGACTCCCGGGCGATGTTCACCGCATCGCACCCGAGGGCCATGGCCAGCACGGCGTTCTCCGTGATGCCGAGCTTGGCCGAGCCGATGAAGAAGACATCCTCGTGCAGGCCCTGTTCGGCGAAGGCGCGGTACACCCGGGCGAAGGCCCACTTGAAGGGCAGGGCGACGTGGTCGGCGAACACGAGGGGGGCGGCGCCGGTGCCTCCCTCACCGCCGTCGACGGTGACGAAGTCGACGCCGGTGCCGGTGGCGACCATGCGGGCGGCGAGCTCGGGCCAGAAGGCGTCCTCGCCGACCGCCGACTTGATCCCGACCGGCAGCCCCGTGGCCGCGGCGACGGTCTCGACGAACTCGAGCAACGACGGCACGTCGTGGAAGGCGGTGTGACCGGCCGGGCTGTGGCAGTCGACCCCCACCGGGATCCCGCGGATGGCGGCGATCTCGGGGGTGACCTTGGCGCCCGGCAGGAGGCCGCCGAGGCCGGGCTTGGCCCCCTGGCTCAACTTGATCTCCACCGCCCGGACCGGCGCCGAGGCGCACAGGTCGACCAGCCGGGCGAGGTCGAACCGGCCGCGGTCGTCGCGGCAGCCGAAGTACGAGGTGCCGACCTGGAGGACCAGGTCCCCGCCGTGGCGGTGGTGGGGGGAGATCCCGCCCTCGCCGGTGTTGTGGAGGCACCCGGCGGTGGCCGCCCCGCGGTTGAGGGCTTCGATCGCCGCGCCGGACAGGGCCCCGAAGCTCATGGCCGAGACGTTGACTACCGACGGGGGCCGGAACGCCCGGGCCCGGCCGTGGCGGGCGCCGAGCACCTTGGCCGCCGGGAGGGGCCACGCCGGGTCGGGGTGGGTGGGGGTCCCCGGGGGCGCCGAGAGCGGGAAGGCGGCGTGCTTGATGATCACGTAGTCGTCGGTGCGCTCGACGTCGTTGTCGGTCCCGAACCCGAAGGTGTTCACCTCCCCTTTGGCCGAGGAGTAGATCCACCGGCGCTGGTCGCGCGAGAAGGGCCGTTCCGAGTCGTTGTCGGTGACGATGTACTGGCGCAGCTCGGGGCCGACCGCTTCGAGGATGAAGCGCAAGTGGCCGATCACCGGGAAGTTGCGCAGGACCGTGTGCTTCTTCTGCACCAGGTCGTAGACGGTCACGGCGCCGAGCCCGGTGACCAGGACGATGACGAGCAGCAACCACAGCGGCACGGGTCCCTCCGGGGCGCAGGCTAGAGCAGGGCCATCACGAGGCCGATCTGGCCGAGGTGGTACGTGACGTGGATGAGGAGCTTGCCGTAGGGCACCTCGTGCACGAACTCGTTCCACGCCAGGATCGAATCGGAGCAGAAGAAGAGGATCCCACCGATCGCCACGACGGGCAGCGCCGTTCCGACGGCGCTGGCGGCCATCAACCCGAGCACGGCCATGTAGGCCTGCACGGGGACGAGCAGCTTGGGCTCGCTCTGCTTCAGCGCCCCCAGCACCCGCAGGCCGACGGTGCCGGCCCCGGCGAGGACGACCACCAGGCCGACCACGAAGGCGGGGAGCCCCACGCCGCGGGACCAGAGGCCGGGGATGTAGCAGAGGTGGCCGACGAGGAACGAGGCCAGGCCGAACACGAACCACTTCTTGCGGTCCGGGAGCATGAGGAACACGTCGCCGGCGAGGGAGAAGAGCACGGCGAGGAGGAACGGCAGCCGCGCCGCGCTCCCGGCCGGCAAGGTGAGCGCCACGCCGAGCAGCAGGACCATGACCCCGGGCTTGGCGAGGTACTCCAGCGAGCGGTTCTCGGTGTGGGACGCGTACCAGTCGACGAGGGCCACGCCGATCGTGAGGGCGAGGAGGATCCAGCTCGTCGTGCTCACCGGCCCAGTCTGCCCCGCGCTCAGCCCGGGAGCAGGGACGGGACGACGAGGGCCAACGCGTCGTCGACCACGTCGTGGGCCCCGAGCCACCCGGGCAGGTCGACCAGGGCCACGCGGTCGATGGCCGCCACCTCCCCGTCCGTGAGGGTGAACGGCCCGTCGTGGCGCACCACGAACACCCAGCCGAGCTCGCGCACCGTGCCGTCGTCGTACCAGCCGTTCCAGGCGTAGCGGAGCTCGGACGGGTCGACCACCACGCCGGCCTCCTCGGCCAGCTCGCGGACCGCGGCGTCGCGCCACCCCTCGCCCGGGGCCACCACCCCACCGAAGCTGACGTCCCAACGGCTCGGCCACACGTCCTTCCAGTCCGCCCGCTGGTGCACCACCACACGGTCCTCGGTGTCGATCACGGCCACGAACACGGTGCGGTGGGGCAGGTGCTCGGCCCGCATCCGGGCCCGCGTGACGACGTCCACCACCGCGCCGTGCCGGTCGACGACCTCGACGAGCTGGTGCCCCGGATCGGGGTCGGCCGCCGGTTCAGGCGAGGGCACGGGCCTGCTCGATCCCGTCGGACCACGGCGTGGGCGTGTCGACCAGGGACCGGAGCTGCATCACGTGGCGGGGCCGGTTCCACCCGAGCACGCCCTCGACCCGCCCGGCCCGGCCGTAGAGCGCCACGAACCGCCGCTCCTCGGTGGCGCCGATCACGACCTCGACGTCGTGATCGGGGCCGGACCGGCCGGCCAGCTGGATCTTGCGGTCGTACATGTCGGACCAGAACCAGGGCACTGGGTCGTAGGGCAGGGCGGCGTCGGCGTCGCCGGCGAGGTGGGCGGCGAGGGTGCGTCCGGCGTGCTCGCCCATCTGGATGGCGTTCTCCCAGTGCTCGATGCGCAGGAGCTCGCCGTAGCGGGCGCTGGGCCAGCGGGCCACGTCGCCGGCGGCGACGATGCCGGGGGCGGCCAGCAGCGTGGCGTCGGTGACCACGCCGTTGTCGAGCGTGATGCCGGCCGCACCCTCGAGCCACCCGACGCCCGGCGCCACCCCGATCCCCACGATCACGAGGTCGGCGGCGACCACCTCCCCGCCCTCGAGGCGCACGCCGGTGACCGGGTTGCCGTCCCGCCCCGGGTCGGAGTCGAGGCCGTCGATGCGCACGCCGAGGCGGACGTCGACGCCGTGGTCGCGGTGCAGATCGGCGACGAGCGGGCCGATCCGGGGGCCGAGGCTGCGCTCGAAGGGCACGGGGGCGGCCTCGAGGATGGTGACGGTGCAGCCCCGCTCCCGACAGGTGGCGGCGGCCTCGGCGCCAATGAAACCGGCCCCGATCACCACGACGTCGCTGGCGCCGGCGTCGACCGCGCCCCGGATGGCGAGGGAGTCGGCGAGGGTCCGCAGCACGTGCACGCCGCCGATCCCGTCGGTCCCGGGCAGATGGCGGGGGGCGGCGCCGGACGCGATCACCAGCCCGTCGAAGGCCAGCTCGTCGCCGCCCTCCAACCGGAGCCGCCGTCCGGCCACGTCGAGGCCGACGGCCCGCTGGCCGAGCCGCCAGGTGAGGTCGAGGCCGGCGTCGGGACGGGCGGCGGGCAGCACGATCTTCTCGGGCTCCCACGTGCCGGCCAGCACCTGCTTGCTGAGCGGGGGCTTGTCGTACGGCGTGGCGGGGTCGGCGTCGACCACCACGAGCTCGCCGGTGAACCCCTCCCGGCGGAGGGTCTCGGCCGCGTTGAGCCCGGCCAGGGACGCGCCGGCGACGACGATGCGCCCGTCCACGGTGCGGCTAGTCCTCGATGGCGATGGCCTGCTTGGGGCAGCGCCGCACCGCCTCCTCGATCTTGGACCGCAGCTCCTCCGGCGGGTTCTCCTGGAGGATGTAGAGGAAGTCGTCGTCTCGCACCTCGAACACCTCGGGCACGATGCCCATGCAGACGGCGTTGCTCTCGCACAGATCGAAATCGACCACGACTCGCATGGCGGGCCTCCTGAGGTGACGGGTCATCAGATCGTGCGCATCTTTGCAGACTCCTGCCGGCCGCGGGAACCGGACGACGTGTGCCATCGTCTGAGGGCCATGCGACGTCACCGCCCCCTCCGCTCCCCCCGCTCCTCGGCCTCCACGCGGGCCCGGCTGCTGCTCGCCACCACCGCCGCGGCCGCGACGCTCCTCTCGGGGTGTGCCGGCTCGGAGGGACCGGGCCGCGGCGGCCCCGGCGAGCAGGCGCAGGGATCGACCGGCACCACCGGCGTCCCGGCCAACCCCGACCGGAGCGGCGACGTGGCCCTCGAGCCGTTCAGCTCCTGCGACGACCTCCTCGGGTGGATCAAGCAGCAGGCCCTCCCCCACGTCACCGCCTACGGCCTCGAGGGCTACGACGAGTCCCGCTACGCCGGGCCCGGCGGCCGGCTCGCCGTGGAGGAGAACGCCGGCGTCGATCGAGCCCCCGGCGCCCCGAGCGGGGGGGCGGTGCCCACCACGGCAGCGCCGACCACCACCAGCCAGTCAGGCTCGACCGACCGGAAGGCGGCCGAGCTCGACGCCGGCGGCGGCTCCGGCGGGTCGGTCGACCACAGCGGGACCAACAACCAGGAGAAGGGCGTCGACGAGCCCGACCAGGTGAAGAACGATGGTGACCGCCTCTTCGCCGTGACCGGCAACCGAATCGTGTCCTACGCCGACCTCGGCTCCACCCCCGTCCAGGCCGGCACGCTGACCCTCGACTACGCCTCGGGCGGCAACCACCAGATGCTCCTGACCGGCACCCGGCTGCTCGTCCTGTCCCAGGAAGGCTACGGCTACCCCGGCCCCATGCCCTACGCCGAGGAGAAGACGGTGGGCGGCGGACCGGGCGGTGGCCCCGGCGGCGGTCGCCCGGTGGGACCGCGGACGCTGATCCAGATCGTCGACGTGACCGACATGAGCAACATGAAGGTGGTCGACCGGGTCGCGGTCGACGGCACCCTGGTCAGTGCCCGGTTGGCCAACGGCAAGATGCGGGTCGTCACCTCGGCCCACCCCGCGTCGTTCACCTTCGTCTACCCGAACGGACGGGGCGCCGAGCAGGCGGCCAAGGACGCCAACACCAAGATCGTCAACGACTCCAAGATCGAGGACTGGCTGCCCCGCATGTACAGCTACGGCCCCGGCTCCGGGTACGTGTCGAACCCGCCGGAGAAGCAGCTGCTGCCGTGCAGCGCCATGAGCCGGCCCAAGGAGTTCAGCGGGTACGGGGTCCTGAGCGTCCTCAGCATCGACCCCAGCGGCAGCGTCGACCCGGCCAGCAACGTCGGGATCATGGGTGACGGCGACCTCGTGTACGCCTCCCCGTCCAACCTGTACGTCACCACCAACGAGGTGGTGTGGGGCAGCCCGCGCGGGGTGCCCGGCGGCAACACCCCCACCACCGTGGTCAACAACGGTCCGGTGGCCAACAGCGGTCCGGTCCGCTGCGTGATGGGTCCGGCCCGCGAGCTCGTGCCCCGCTGCCCCGGCCCGACCAGCGCGGCATACCACACCGCCGTCCACCAGTTCGACCTGTCGGGCGGGGGCCCGGCCCTCTACCGGGCCAGCGGCAAGTTCGAAGGCGCGCTGCTCAACCAGTACTCGATGAGCGAGCACGGCGGGGTGCTGCGAGCCGCCACCACGTCGAGCGCCGCCGGCACCAACGCCTCCCCCGGGTCCGAGAGCCAGGTGGTGGCCCTGAAGGAGAAGGACGGCCGGCTCGAAGTGATCGGGCGGGTCAACGGCCTGGGCACGAGCGAGAGCATCAAGGCGGTGCGGTTCGTCGACGACGTCGCCTATGTCGTCACCTTCCGCCAGACCGATCCCCTCTTCACCGTCGACCTGCGCGATCCCACCAACCCGCGGGTGGCCGGGAAGCTCGATCTGCTCGGGTACTCCGCCTACCTGCACCCGGTCGGCGACGGCTACCTGCTCGGCGTGGGCCAGGACGCCACGGCCACCGGCCGCACCCAAGGGACCGCCCTGCAGCTCTTCGACGTGCGCAACCCGGCGGCGCCCAAGCTGGTGCAGAAGCTGGTCGTGCCCAATGCCACGTCGCTGGTGGAGAACGACCCCCACGCCTTCCTGTGGTGGGCCCGCACCAACCTCGTCGTGATCCCGGTGTCGCGCTACGACTACGGCGGCCCCGTGCCCGGCCCCATCCCGATGCCCGACAACTGCCCCACCTGCGGCGGGGGGCCGACCACCACGGTGGTGTGCGTGACCGATCCGTGCCCGGGCGGCGCCACCGGCGCCCCGGCCTACCGTCCAGCCCAGCCCTTCCTCGGCGTGGTCGGGTTCACCGTCACCCCCGACGGCATCAAGGAGGTCGGCAGCATCCAGCACCTCGGCCGCCAGGGCGGCGTGTGCGGGCCGACGGCCGACTGCGTGGAGCCGGCCTCCCCGCCCACCACGATCTGGTGCCCGCCGGGCTCGTCCTGCCCGGTGCCCACCAAGCCCCCGGTGACCACCCCGGTGCCCGCCTACCCCGTGCAGATCACCCGTACCGTGGTGGCCGGCATCAACCTGCTGACCCTCTCGACCGCCGGCCTGAAGGCCAACGACATCGGCACCTTCGCCGAACGCACCTGGGTCCCCCTCACCTGACGCCGGTCCCCCCACGGGGGAAGCCGGGTCACCCGAGCCGTTCGAGCGCGGCGAGGACGGTCGCCGCGACCCAGTCCGGCCGGTTCACGATCTGGTCCCATGTGAACCGGAGGAACTGCCAGCCCAACAGCGCGAGCTCGTTCTGTCGGACACGGTCGTCCTGGAACCGCGACCAGTCCAGGTGCGATGCCCAGCCGTCCACCTCGATGGCGAGCTTCGGGTCCGGATACGCGAAGTCGATCCTCCGGGTCGAACCGTCCGGCATCCGGATCCGGAGTTGAAACACCGGTTGGGGAACGGCGTAGCGCTCGCACAACTCGGCGAAGAGCACTTCGGGACGGGAATCCGGCAGCTGCGATCCCAGCACCCGGGCGTCGATCACGTTCAGCAGGCGCTTCGGGCCCTTCCACTTGGGGTTGTCGAGCCGTTCGCACGTTCGACGGATCAGCTCCACGCTCATCCGTCGCGTGAGCAATGCGGATTCGACCACCCGCGGGAGGAGGTCGACCTCGACGACTTCGGCGAGGTCGACGAGCGTCTTCAACGGCGACGTTGCTGGAAACCCTCTCGCCTCCCAGATCACGTTCGGGTCGATCTGTCGCGGCCGATGGACGACGACCGCGGTGGTCCGCGACGACGCCGTGCGGATCACGGTGATCTCCACCACGGGAGCCTCCCCCCAGTCGAAGCCCCAGAGGTAGGCCGCAGACCGGTGCGAGGCCACGGCGAACCTCCCATTGGTGATCAGCGCGGCCGAGAGCTCGACCTCGAACGTGGTGCCGACACCGAGCCCCCGGTAGACGCCGTCCGCGACCGGCACGAGTGCGCCGTAGCCCACGGCACGATTGACCTCCGCCCGGGTGAGCCCGGCGTCGAGGAGCTGGCGCATCCCGGCAACCCCGTGCTGTCGGGATGCGATGGCGTCGAAGGTCTCGAGCACGTGCATGCTCGAAACATACTGTGATTTACTGAAAGAGCACAACCCACCTCGTCGGCCCTTCCTTGTCGCGCCGTGTCCCGTGGGTGCGAATTGTTGGCATTAGCGAAAAATTCGCACCCACGGGGAAACGGACGGAACGAGGGGGTCAGACGCCGTCGAGGTGGCCGGGGCGGTTGGCCTTGTCGTCGGCGAGCTCGGCGCCGGAGTCCTTGATCCGGTAGATCCGGTTGATGGCGTTGAGGAAGGCCCGGGCCGACGCCTCGACCACGTCGGTCGACAGGCCCCGCCCCGGCATCGACACGCCGTCGACGGCGAAGCGCAGCGCCACGTCGGCCAGGGCGTCGACCCCGCCGGTGACCGACGTGACGGCGTAGTCGGTGAGCTGGCCGTCGACCCCGGTCAGCTGACGGATGGCGTTGCACGCCGCCTCGACCATGCCGTCGCCGGTGGCGGTGGCCTCCAGCTTCTCGCCGTCGTGGTCGAGCACGATCCGGCACGTCGGTGTCGAGCTCGAGCCGCCGTGGCTGTCGCAGCTCACGAGCTGGTAGCGGTACCGCACGGTGTCGCCGACCTCCTCGGCCACGAGGGCCTCGAGGTCCTCCTCGGTGAGCTGCACCTTGCGGTCGGCCAGCTCCTTGAACCGGGTGAACACCTGGTTCAGGGCGTCGCCGTGAAGTTCGTAGCCCATCTTCTTCATCGTGTCGGCGAAGGCGTGCCGGCCGGAGTGCTTGCCCAGCACGATCTTGCTCTCGCCGGCGCCCACGGCCGCCGGATCCATGATCTCGTAGGTCTCGCGCTTGGAGAGCACCCCGTGCTGATGGATGCCGCTCTCGTGGGCGAAGGCGTTGCGACCCACGACCGCCTTGTTGTACTGGACCGGATAGCCGGTGAGCCGGCTCACGAGGCGTGAGGCCCGCCCCAGCTCCTCGGCCCGGATGCCGGTGTCGACGCCGTCGAAGTAGTCGGCCCGCGTGCGCAGGGCCATCACCACCTCTTCCATCGCGGCGTTGCCGGCCCGTTCGCCGATGCCGTTGATCGTGCACTCGACCTGACGGGCACCGGCCTTCACCGCGGCCAGCGAGTTGGCGACGGCCAGACCGAGGTCGTCGTGGCAGTGGGTCGAGATCACGTAGTCGCCGGTGACCGCCTGGCGCACGGCCTGCAGGCGGGCGGCGTACTCCTCGGGGATCCCGTAGCCGACGGTGTCGGGGATGTTCAGCGTGGTGGCGCCGTTGTCGACCGCGATCTGGAGCACCTCGCACATGAACCCGAAGTCGGAGCGGGACGCGTCCTCCGGCGAGAACTCGACGTCGTCGGTGTACTGGCGGGCGTGGCCCACGGCGCGGCCGGCCTCGGTCTTCACCTGGTCCGGCGTCATGCGCAGCTTGTTCTGCATGTGGATCTCGCTGGTGGCGATGAACACGTGGATGCGCCGGGCCTCGGCGTCCTGGATCGCTTCCCAGCACCGGTCGATGTCGGCCAGCGCGGTGCGGGACAGGCCGCAGATCACCGGTCCCCGCACGGCGCGGGCGATGGCCTGCACGGACTCGAAGTCGCCCTGGCTGGCCACGGGGAACCCGGCCTCGATCACGTCGACCCCGAGGCGGGCGAGCTGCTCGGCGATCTCGACCTTCTCGCCCTGGTCGAGCGAGATGCCCGGCGACTGCTCGCCGTCGCGGAGGGTGGTATCGAAGATGATCACCCGGTTCGGATCACGTTGCGTGCCCATGGTGTGGCCTTTCTCGTGGGGTTGGGACTGCGGGACAAGGGGACTGCGACAGACGAACTGCGGCCAGGGGCGGGCGGACCGCCCCCGGAAACGAAAGAACCTCCTGGCCCGGGGGCGCAGGAGGTTCGGCGAGCACCGATATGTGGTGCTCGCCTACGTGAGGAGAAGAAGGGTCTGCGGCAGGGAGGTGCGCATAGCTGACATCAGGAAACACGCTACCCGACCCGCCGTCAAGCCCCAACCCGTTTGCGCCGCGGCGCGGGTGCCACCCCGGTCGGGGTCAGCCCAGCTCGATGACGTGGACGGAGTGGATCGACGGATCGGCCACGAGGGCGTCGCGCACCTCACCCGACACCACGTCACCGGTCGAGAGCACCATCATCGCCGCCGAGCCGTCGGCCGACCGGCCCACGTGCAGGTCGGCGATGTTCACGCCGGCGGCGCCGAGGATGGACCCCACGGTGCCGATCACGCCGGGCGTGTCGTCGTTGCGGACGACCAGCATGTGGGCCGCGGGCGGGACGTCGACCTTGTGGTCGTCGACCATCACCACCCGCATCTCGTTGTTGACCCCGGCGAGGGTGGCGGCCACGGCGTGACCCGCCCCGCGCACCGTGATGACGTTGACGTAGTCGTGGCTGGTGGTCGTGGACGTCTCCCGCACCTCGGTGCCGTGGCCCTCGGCCAGCTTCGGGGCGTTGACGAACGACACCGGCTCGTCGGTGATCCGGCCGAAGTAGCCCTTGAGCATCGACAGCGTGAGGATGCGGGTGTCGTAGCCGCCGATCTGCCCCTCGTAGGTGACCTCGATCGGCCCCGCGCTGCCGGCGGCGAGCGAGGCGTAGAAGGCCCCGAGCCGCTCGGCCAGCGGCAGGTACGGCCGCACCGTCTCGCTGGCCTCGGCCGCGCTCACGTTGACGGCGAAGGGCACGAACTCGCCGGCGAGGGCCAGCTCCACCATCTCGGCGATGGTCAGCCCCGCCTTGTCCTGGGCTTCCACCGTGCTGGCCCCGAGGTGCGGCGTCACCACGACCTCGTCGAGCTCGAAGAGCGGCGACTCGGTGGTTGGCTCCTTGTCGAACACGTCGAGCGCGGCACCGGCGACGTGGCCCGACCGGATGGCCGCCGCGAGGTCGGCCTCGTTGACGATGCCACCGCGGGCCACGTTGACGATGCGGATCCCGGCCTTGGCCCGGGCCAGGCGCTCGGCGTTGAGCAGGTCGACGGTCTCGGGGGTCTTGGCGACGTGGATCGTGACGAAGTCGGCCACGGCCAGCAGCTCGTCGAGCCCCATGAGCTCGACGCTGATCTGGCGGGCCCGCTCCGGCGACACGAACGGGTCGTAGCCGACGAGCTTCATGCCGAAGGCCAGGGCCCGCTGGGCGACGAGCTTGCCGATCCGGCCGAGCCCGATGATGCCCAGCGTCTTGTCCGACAGCTCGACGCCCTCCCACTTGCTGCGCTCCCACCGGCCGTCCTTCAGGGCGGCGTGGGCCTGGGGCACGTTGCGGGCCTGGGCCATCAGCAGGGCCATGGTGTGTTCGGCGGCCGAGAGGATGTTGCTCTGGGGCGCGTTCACCACCATCACGCCCTGGGCGGTGGCGGCGGCCACGTCGACGTTGTCGAGCCCGATCCCGGCCCGCCCCACCACCACGAGGTCGGTGCCCGCGGCCAGCACCTCCGCCGTGACCTGCGTGGCCGAGCGGATGATCAGGGCGTGCGCCCCCCGCACCAGGTCGGGGAGGGAGTCGGCCGTGAAGTCGAGCTGGAGGTCGACCTCGTGGCCGGCCGCCCGCAGGCGGTCGAGACCGTTGTCGGCGATCTTCTCGGTGACGAGGATGCGGGCCATGCCGCCCATCCTGACCGGCCCGCCCGGACGCGAGCCAACCCGTGACGGCGCCTCAGCAGCGCGTCGTCATGATGACGCTCACCGGCACGTCCGGGCCTGACGGGCAGTCGCCCCCGAGCACCTTCACGGTGAGCTGGAAGGCCAGGTACGGGATCACGGCCAGCGCGACCACGAAGGCCAGCACGATGGTCCAGGCCGGCCGCCGGAAGCGGGCGGTGTGCGCCCCGAGCCCCGTCCCGGGCCCGTCACCGTCACCTTCGACCCCCACGGCCGTGGCCCCCTCCTCGGGGCGCTCGGCCGGGAGGCCGAGCAGCTCGGCGGCGCGGGCCCGGTCGGTGGGGACCACCCACATCGTCCAGGAATCCGGCCCGTCCTCGATCAGCTCGGTCCCGATCCCGGCCCCGAGGAGCTCCCGGGCGCCGGCCTCGGCCACGGACCGGGAGATGCCGGCGACCAGGACGGCGAGCCCGACGGTGCGATCACTGCCCATGACTGCCCTCGTTCTCGATCGTGACGGGCTCGACCCCCGCCGGGGGGTCGAACCCGAACACCCTGGCCAGAAAGTAGTGCTCGGACTCGAGGACGCGCTCGATGGTGGCCGCCTGGCGGAACCCGTGCTCCTCCCCCTCGAAGGCCAGGTAGGCGAACGGGAGGCCCCGCCGCCGGAGGGCGGCCACGATCTGCTCCGACTGCGACGGCGGGACCACCTTGTCGTCGAGCCCCTGGAACAGGATCACCGGGCAGTTGAGCCCGTCGAGGTGGTGGATCGGCGACCGGGCCCGGTACCGCTCGGCCGCCTCGGGGTAGGGCCCGACGAGCCGGTCGAGGTAGCGGGCCTCGAACTTGTGGGTGTCGGTGGCCAGCGTTTCGAGGTCGGCCACGCCGTAGAGGCACGATCCGGCCCGGAAGGTGGCGTGAAAGGCGAGGGCGCACAGGGTGGTGAATCCGCCGGCGCTGCCCCCCTTGATGGCCAGGCGGTCGGGGTCGACCTCGCCAGCGGCGGCGAGGTGGCGGGCACAAGCGATGCAGTCGTCGACGTCGGCGATGCCCCACGTGCCGGCCAGCGCGTCGCGGTAGGCGCGGCCGTAGCCCGTGGATCCGCGGTAGTTGACGTCGGCGACGGCGAACCCGCGGCTGGTCCAGTACTGGATCGAGAGCTGCAGCAGGGGCCGCGCCGCCGAGGTGGGCCCACCGTGGCTGAGCACCAGCAGCGGCGGCCGCTCCGCCGGGTCGGGGGCGCCGGGGACGTCGGGGTTGGTCGGGCGGTAGAAGAGCGCGTGCGCCTCGGTGACGCCGGTCCCGAGATCGGTGGTCGGGAACGTGATGTGCTCGGGGACGCTGAACCACGCCGGCCCGAGCCCGAGGTCGCGGGCGGGCCGGTGCACGGTGAGCTCGCCGCCGGGGCCGACCTCGGCCACCACCGCCTCGGCGGTGAAGCTGGCCCCGATGAGGGCGGCCGTGCCCCGACCGGTGGCGACGACGCCGTCCACCGCGGTGAGCTCGGGTGCAGCGCACCAATCGCGCCCGTCCCGGCGACGGACGGCGCCGACCAGCCGGGGCTCGGTCGCCTCCGGCGCCCAGGCGTACCACGACTGGCCGAACACCCACTGGGCCTGGGCCTGCTCCCCGACCCCGACACCGGTGTCGTCCCGGCTCCCGAGACCAGTGACGGCCACGCCGTCGACCACGAGCTCCCAGCTGCCTCCTTCGTCGGTGACCCAGGCGAGCTGTCCCGCCGGCGTCCACGACGGTTGGGCGATCGACACCCCGGCGCCGCCGGCCACCCGCACCGCCCCGGTGACCGAGGGAGCGGTGGCAGCGCCCGAGGTCAGGTCGGCGACCCAGAGCTCGCTCTCGTCCCAGGGCATGTTCGGGTGGGACCACTGGAGCCAGCTCAGGCGGGTGCCGTCCGGGCTGACCCGCGGGTGGGAGGTGAAGTCGGGGCCGGAGACCACCACCACCGGGTCGCCCGACCCGTCGAGCGGCATGGCCACGATCTCGTTGACCGGCTCGGTGGTGCCGGGCCGTCCGTGCTCCTCGCGGACGCACACGGCCCACCGGCCATCGGGCGTGAACGACAGGTCGATGTACCGCAGCGCCCCCGGTTCGACCGGGTCCGGGGTGATCGCCACGGGCTCGGCCTGGTCGCGCTCGCCCGGTCGGTCGATGCGGTACAACCGCTGGTCGGCGGTGTTGGCGAAGACCAGCGCACCATGGCCGACCCAGAACGAGGTGCCGCCGTACTCGTGCACCCGGGACCGGGCCGAGTAGCCGTCCGGCAGCAGGTCGGACGCGGCGGACGGTGGGGCGTCGAGGGCCTTGACCACCACCTGGGTGCGGCCCCGCTCGGTCGGGCGCAGCTCCGACCACCAGATCCGGCCGTCGGGGGACACGGCCGGGCCACCGAGCGAGACCGACGCCCGGACCACGACGCCGGCCGTGATGGGCGTGGGCCAGGTGCCGTACGGCAATGCCTTTTCCGGCGACGGAGCCATGGGCGCGATAGTGGCACGCGATGACCGACGCCACCCCTGACATCACGATCCCCGCCGACCTGCTCCCGAGCGACGGCCGCTTCGGGTGCGGCCCGTCCAAGGTCCGGCCCGAGGCCGTCGAGGCCCTGGCCAAGGAGGCCGCCACCTACCTCGGCACGTCCCACCGGCAGGCCAACGTGCGGTTCATGGTCAGCCGCCTCCGCAACGGCCTGGCCGAGCTCTTCGCCCTCCCCGACGGCTACGAGGTCGTGCTCGGCAACGGCGGGACCACCATCCTCTGGGACGCGCTCACCTTCGGCGTCATCGAGCAGCGCAGCCTCCACTACACCTTCGGCGAGTTCTCGTCGAAGTTCGCCGAGGCCGCGGCCGCCGCCCCCCACATCGGCGAGCCCACCGTGGTGAGCAGCGATCCCGGCACCCGCCCCGCCCCCGTCGTGGTGGACGGCGTCGACGTCTACGCCCTCACCCACAACGAGACCTCCACCGGGGTCATGACCGACCTGCGCCGCCCCGAGGGGGTGCCGGCGTCCGAGGCGCTCGTCGCCGTCGATGCCACCTCCGCCGCCGGGGGCCTCCGCTTCGATCCGACCGAGGTCGACCTCTACTACTTCGCCCCGCAGAAGTGCCTCGCGTCCGACGGCGGCCTGTGGCTGGCCGCCTGCTCGCCCGCCGCGGCCGAGCGGATCGAGCGCATCGCCGCCTCCGACCGGTGGGTCCCCGCCGGCCTCGACCTCGGCATCGCCCTCGACCAGAGCCGCAAGGACCAGACCTACAACACCCCGGCCCTGGCCACCATCTTCCTCGCCGTCCAGCAGATCGAGTGGCTCAACAGCAACGGCGGGCTCGAGTGGGCCGCCTCGCGCTGCGACCGGTCGGCGGCCACGATGTACGGCTGGGCCGAGGCCTCGGCCTACGCCACGCCCTACGTCGCCGAGGCCGACGCTCGCAGCCATGTGGTGGCCACGATCGACCTCGACGACCGCATCCCGGCCACCACCGTGTCGGCCGTGCTGCGCAACAACGGCATCGTCGACACCGACTCGTACCGCAAGCTCGGGCGCAACCAGCTCCGGATCGCTATGTTCCCGGCCATCGAGCCGGCCGACATCGAGGCGCTCACCGCCTGCATCGACCACGTGGTGGCTGCGCTCAGCTGACGACAACCCCGGGGGACCCATGAGCAAGACCACCGAGATCCGCGCCGACCTCATCGGCCCGGGCGGACCGTTCGAGGTCGTGCGCGACCACATCGACGGCCACGAGATGTGGGTCTACAAGGACCGACTCCCCCACCTGCGGTCCGTGGCCGAGCTCGCCGTCCTCAAGGGCGACGACCCGGCCCAGCCCTTCATCGTGCACGGGGAGCGCCGCATCGGCTTCGCCACCTTCTTCCAGATGGCCAACTCCATGTCGGCCACGCTGGCCGAACGGTTCGGGTTCGCCGCCGGCGACCGCCTCGCCGTGCTGTCGGCCAACAACCCCGAGTGGTGCGTGTCCTTCTGGGGCACGGTCGACGCCGGTGGCATCCTCGTCGGCCTCAACGGCTGGTGGAAGACCGACGAGCTGGTCTACGGGCTCCAGGACTCCGGCTCGAAGGTGCTCGTCGCCGACGCGCGGCGGTTCGAGCGGATCGTCGACCACCTCGACGACTGCCCCGCCCTCGAAGCCGTCTTCCTCATCGACGCCGATCCGGCCGACTTCGGCGGCGACGCCCGGCTCCACCGCTTCGATTCCCTCCTCGAGGTGGAGGAGCCGGTGTTCCCGGTGACCGAGCTCACCGAGGACGACTTCGCCGTAATCTTCTACACGAGCGGCACGACCGGCCGACCCAAGGGGGCGATCAGCTCCCACCGCAACATGGTCGCCAACCTGCAGAACACCATCTTCAACTCGATCCTCACCGCCCGGGTCGAGGCGGCCTACCTGGCCGAGGAGGGCGGCACGCCGAAGCCGTCGAACGAGGGTCAGACGGTGTCCCTGCTGACCTCGCCCCTGTTCCACGTCGCCGGCACCCACTCGGCCCTGGTCACCGGCACGCTGGCCGGCGTGCGTCTCGTCATCCCCGAGGGCAAGTTCGACCCGGGCACGGCGCTGCGGCTCATCCAGGAGGAGGGCGTCACGGTGTGGGCCACCGTGCCCACGATGGTGTGGCGCGTGTGCGAGCACCCCGACCGGTTCGACTACGACACCTCCTCGGTGGAGCGGGTCGCCTTCGGCGGCTCGCCGTCGGCCGACGAGCTGCTGCGCCGGGTCTACGAGACCTTCCCGAACTGTCGAGGCACCACCAACGCCTACGGCCTCACCGAGTCGAGCAGCACGGCGGTGTGCATCAACGGCCGCGACGCGCTCGAGCGTCCCGACTCCGTCGGGCTCCCGATGCCCAACGTCGAGCTGATGGTGGCCGACCCGGCGGGACGGGCCCTTCCCCCCGGTCGACCGGGCGAGGTCTGCATCAAGTCACCCCTGGTCATGCCCGGGTACTGGGGGAAGCCGGAGGCCACGGCCGAATCCATCCGCGACGGCTGGCTCCACTCCGGCGACATCGGCTACCTCGACGACGAGGGCTACCTGTTCATCACCGATCGGGCCAAGGACATGATCATCCGGGGCGGCGAGAACATCTACTGCGTCGAGATCGAGCAGCGACTGGTCGAGCATCCCGCCATCGCCGACGCCGCGGTGATCGGCGTGCCCCACGCGGAGCTGGGTGAGGAGGTCAAGGCCGTCCTCGAACTGGTGCCGGGGGCCGAGCGCCCGTCCGACGCCGAGGTCCGGGCGTGGGTGGCCGAGGCCCTGGCCGACTTCAAGGTGCCGGCCCACCTCGAATGGCACGACGGGAAGCTCCCCCGCAACGCGTCGGGCAAGCTCCTGAAGAACGTGTTGCGCGGCTCCGGCGAGGTCAGCTTCGCCGAGACGATGTAGCGACGGCGCTGGCCGCGTCGGGCACACTGAAGCGATGGCGGTCTCCTCACCGGTCACGAAGGCGCTCATGGCCGCCGTCACCGCCGCCGCCGTGGTGTGGCTCGTGATCGTGCTGGCGTGGACCGACGCCCCCTTCGCCCTCACCTTCGACGACGCCTGGTACTACTTCGCCATCGGCCGCAACCTGGCGACGGGCCACGGCAGCACCTTCGACGGCCTCAACCCCACCAACGGGTACCACCCGCTCTGGATGCTGGTCTGCACGATCGTGTTCCGGACGGGCATCGACGGCCTGGCCGCAGCGCGAGCCCTCCTCGCCCTCCAGGTGCTGTGCTACGCCGGCGCCCTGGCCACCGTGGCGCAGATCGTGGGCTCCTACACCGACGGCTGGCCCTCGACCAAGGACCGGCGCCCGCGCACCGTCCGGACAGCCTCGTTGCTGATCGCCGCGGCGTTCGCGCTCGTCGCCGCCAACCCCTTCGTGGTCAAGTCGTTCGTGAACGGCCTCGAACCAGGCGTGGGCGTCCTCGTGGTCGCGTTGCTGCTGTGGTACGGATCTCGCATCGACGGGCGGTGGCTCGCCGCCACCACCCCGCGGCAGCGACGGGCCCTGTCGGTGCTGCTCACCCTGGCCTTCCTGGCCCGCACCGACGCCGCCTTCCTCCTCGCCTGCATCGCCATCGCCTGCGTCATCGAGTGGCTCCGCACCACCCCCCGGCCCGTCATGCCGATGATCGAGCTGTTCCTGGCCCCCACCGTCGTGGTCGTCGCCTACATGGCCTACAACCATCGCAAGTACGGCAGCGTGGTCCAGATCAGCGGGCTGGTGAAGCGGGCCGACCTCGCCCCGGTCAACCTGGCCGTGTTCGGGGTGTTCGTGGTCGTCGCCGGCCTGGTGCAGCGCCACGGCGACGCCCGGCTGGCCGAGCGCCGACCCGCCCGCCGGGGCCGGTTCCCCCGCACCGCGCAGTTCGTGCTGCACACGGCCTGGTACGCCGCGTTCTGCCTGCTGCTGCTCGGCTACTACCTCACGCTGCAGACCCAGGTGTGGCTGTGGTACTTCGCCCCGATCGTCCTCTACGGCATCGTGCTGCTGCCGCTGGCCGCGGCCGACTTCGCCGAGGAGGCACTGCGCACCGCACCGGCAGCCGCGCCGGCCCAGCGGGCGCTGCTCCCGGTCTGGCTGGTGCTCGGCGTCCCGTTGCTCATCGCCTTCGTGGTGACGGGGACGCAGTTCGCCGACCCCGACCTCCGCTCGATCCAGATCGCCAACGCCGACACCGGCGAATGGATGGCGGCGAACACGGGGCCCACCGACGTGTTCGCGTCCTGGGACGCCGGGGCCATCGGGTACTTCTCGGGCCGGTCCGTGATCAACCTCGACGGCGTCGTGAACTCGCACCGCTACTACGACGCCCGGCGCGAGGGGGCGGCCGCGGTGCGCCGGTTCCTCTCGTGCGAGCGCCTCCGGTTCGTCGTCAACCACGGCGCCGACGTCGGCGGCGAGGATCCCGACATCCGGCGCTTCATCGAGCAGGTCTACGGCCCCGAGATCGCGGCGGCGTCGAGGGTGGTCTACACCCGGCCGTTCTCCTACAGCGGGGTCATCGCCGGCGACGACGGGTTCGACGCCGCACCGACGGCCCGGGCCGTCCACGTCTACGAGCTCCCCGTCGCGGCGCTCACGCCGCCGGGACCGTGCCCCTGACCGGCGCCCGCACCGGCGAGCGCGGCGTCACTTCGCGGCGGCGAAGCCCTTCTCGAGATCGGCGAGGATGTCGTCGATCGTCTCGAGGCCGACCGACAGGCGCACCAGCCCCGGCTGCACGCCGGTGTCGATCTGCTCCTGCTCCGTGAGCTGGCTGTGGGTGGTGGTGGCCGGGTGGATGGCCAGGCTCCGCACGTCGCCGATGTTGGCCACGTGGCTGTGGAGCTCGAGCGCCTCGACGAACTTCCGGCCGGCGTCGGCGCCACCGGCGATCACGAAGGCCGGCACGGAACCGGCCCCCTTCCCGCCGCTGTAGCGCTGGGCCCGCTCGTGCCACGGCGAGCTCTCCAGGCCGGCGTACTGGACCGACTCCACCTGGGGGTGGTCGGCCAGATACGCGGCCACGGCCCGGGCGTTGGCGTTGTGGCGCTCCATGCGCAGGCTGAGGGTCTCGAGGCCCTGGAGGAACAGGAAGGAGTTGAACGGCGTGACGGCGGCCCCGATGTCACGGAGCAGCTGCACCCGGGCCTTGAGGACGTAGGACCCGGCGCCGAGGGCGGGCCAGTAGGCCAGGCCGTGGTAGCTCGCGTCGGGCTCGGTGAACATCGGGAAGCGGCCCGAGGCGGAGAAGTCGAACGACCCGCCGTCGACGATGAGGCCGCCGATGGACGTGCCGTGGCCGCCGATGAACTTCGTGGCCGAGTGCACCACGATGTCGGCGCCCCACTCCAGGGGCCGGATGAGCCAGGGCGACGCCACGGTGTTGTCGACGATCAGCGGCACGCCGGCCTCGTGGGCCACGCCGGCCACGCCCTCGATGTCGAGCACGTCGTTGCGGGGGTTGCCGATCGTCTCGCCGTAGAACGCCTTGGTGTTCGGGCGCACGGCCGCCCGCCACTCGTCGAGGTCGTCGGGGTTGTCGATGAAGGTGCACTCGATCCCGAAGCGGGGCAGCGTGTAGTGGAAGAGGTTGTAGGTGCCGCCGTAGAGCGCGGCCGACGACACGATGTGGCTGCCCTGCTCGGCCAGGTTCATGATGGCGAAGGTCTCGGCCGCCTGCCCGGAGGCCAGGGCCAGGGTCCCCGGGATGCCGATGGCGGTCGTGCACCCGCCTTCCAGGCTGTTGATACGGGCCTCGAACACCCCCTGGGTGGGGTTCATGATGCGGGTGTAGATGTTGCCCACCTCGGCCAGCGCGAAGAGGTTGGCGGCGTGGGTGGTGTCGCGGAACTGGTACGAGGTGGTCTGGTAGATCGGGACCGCCCTGGCCCCGGTCGTCGGGTCGGGCTCCTGCCCGGCATGGATCTGACGAGTCTCGAAACCCCAGGTGTCGCTCATGGGGCGAGACACTAGCGGCAGGTCGCTTACGATCGCGCCGTGCCTCCGGCCCCACCCGCCCCCGACCACGTCGTGATCCTCGGGGCCGGCCGCGCCGTTCGCGGCGGTCTCCCGTCGGCGGTCGTCGACATCGACGGCAACGGCCGGGTGATGGACTGGCTCCTGGCGGCCTTCGCCGAACTGGGCGAGCCGGCCATCCACTTCGTCGGGGGGTTCAAGGCCGAGGAGGTGGTGGAGCGCTACCCGCGGATCCACACCGTGTTCAACCGCGAGTGGGCCCGCACCGGGCCCGTGCACAGCCTGGGGCTGGCCCCCGTCCCCGACACGGCCACGGTGTGGGCCTGCTACGCCGACGTCGTCTTCCGCCCGTCGGCGGTGGCGGCGCTGCGCGACGCCCCCGGTGACGTCGCCCTGGCGGTCGACACCACGTGGCGCGACCGCTACGAGGGCCGGGCCCGCCCGGCCATCGACGCGGCCGAGAAGGTCCGGCTCGATGCGACCACCGGCCTCGTCACCGCCATCGGGCGGTCGGTCGCCACCGCCGACGCCGACGCCGAGTTCGCCGGGCTCCTCCGCCTGGGCCCGGCGGCGGCCACGACCGTCGCCACCGCGGTGCGGTCGGGTGCGCTCACCGCCACCGCCACGCTCCCGGATCTCGTCGCCCACCTGATCGACGCCGGCCACGCCGTCACGCCGGTCGACCTGCAGGGCGGGTGGGCCGAGCTCGACGCCCGGCAGGATCTCGCCCGCTTCGTGCTCGGCACCAAGGCCGAGTCGCTGGAACGGCTCCGGGCCATGGACCACGGCGGCGAGATCGGCGAGCTCGTCGCCTTCACGTCGGCCCAGTGGGGGGCGGCGGCCGACGAGGTGATCGGCCAGATCCTGGCCGAGATCCCCGGCGAGGAGCTGATCGTGCGCAGCAGCGCCCTGGCCGAGGACAGCTGGACCGAATCGGCGGCCGGCGCCTTCGAGAGCATCCTGCACGTGGCCCGCACGCCGGCCGCCATCCGCGACGCCGTCGAGGCGGTCATCGCCAGCTACGGGCCCGACCGGCCGGGCAACCAGGTGCTGGTGCAGGAGATGCTCACCGGGGTCGCCATGAGCGGCGTGGTCATGACCCGCACCCACGCCGTCGGCGCCCCGTACTACGTCATCAACTTCGACGACTCGACCGCCCGCACCGACACGGTGACCGGCGGCGGCGACGCCCGCACGGTCTTCCTCCACCGCGGGGCGCCGCTGCGCCCGACCCTCCCGGCCCGCCTCGGGGCCGTGATCAGCACCGTGCAGAACATCGAGAAGCTCGTCGGGCACGACAGCCTCGACGTCGAGTTCGCCGTCACCGCCGACGAGCGGGTCCATGTCCTGCAGGTGCGGCCCATCGCCGTCACCCACACCACCGTCCCGGTCGACGACGAGCAGATCGCCGCTGCGCTGGGCGAGGCCGCCGCCCTCCTCGCTGCCCGCCGACCCTGCCCGCCCACCCAGGTCGGCACCCGCACCCGCTACAGCGTCATGTCCGACTGGAACCCGGCCGAGATCGTGGGCACGAAGCCGGGTCGGCTGGCCTTCTCGCTCTACCGCCACCTGATCACCGACGACGTGTGGGCGCAGCAGCGGGCCGAGTACGGCTACCGCGACGTGCGTCCGAGCCCGTTGCTGGTCGACGTCATCGGTCACCCGTACGTCGACGTCCGGGCCACCTTCTCGTCGTTCGTGCCCGCCGCCCTCCCCGAGGACCTGGCCCATCGCCTCGTCGACCACTACGTCGACCGCCTCGAGGCCCACCCCCACCTCCACGACAAGGTCGAGTTCGACATCCTGTTCACCTGTCTGACGGCCGACATCCACCAGCAGGCCGACCGGCTGCGGGCGGCCGGCTTCACCGAGGACGAGATCGACGCGCTGGTGCGGGCCCTGCGCGACATCACCGTGGCCGGCATGGCGCGCGTCGCCGGCGACCTCGCCGCCTCCGCCGACCACGACGCCCGCCTCACCCACCTCCGGGGCCTCGACCTGGCGCCGCTCGACCGGGCCTACCACCTACTCGAGGAGGTGCGCCGCCACGGCACCCTCACCTTCAGCCACTTGGCCCGCGGCGCATTCGTGGCGACGGCCCTCCTGCGGTCGCTGGTCGCGGTCGGCGCCCTCTCCGGCGAGCAGCGGGACGCCTTCCTGGCGTCGATCGAGACCGTGCTCGGCCGGATGCAGGCCGACGCCCGTGCCGTGCCGCGGGGCGAGCTGACCTGGGACGCCTTCGTCGACACCTACGGCCACCTGCGCCCCGGCACCTACGACATCACCTCGCCGTGCTACCGGACGGCGGCCGACGCCTACCTGCGCCCGGTGATCGAGCAGGCCGCCGGCCCCGACCACGACCACGAGGACGGCGCCGCGGCATGGGACGGCCCCACGCGCGCCGCCGTCGCCGACGCCCTCCGGGCGGTGGGGCTGCCCGACGACGTCGACGCCTTCCGCGGGTTCGTGGCCGATGCCGTCCGGGGGCGGGAGCTGGGGAAGTTCGTCTTCACCCGCGGATTGAGCGACGCCCTCGAGGCGCTGGCCGAGGTCGGTGCCGCTCACGGCATCGGCCGGGAGCGTCTGGCCCACGTCTCGATCACCGACCTCCTCGCCCTGCGCGACGCCCTGGTCGATCCGCGCGGCCACCTCGAGCGCCGGATCGAGGAGGGGCTCGAGGCCTACGCCGTGGCCCAGGGCGTGTGCCTCCCGGGCCAGCTCGCCACCGCCGACGACCTCACCTGCTTCGAACAGGACGCGGCCGAACCCAACTTCGTCACCCGCGCCGTGGCCGAGGGCCCGGTCATCGCCACCGACTTCGGCCCCGACGCCCCGGTCGAGGGGGCGATCGTGCTGATCCCCAACGCCGACCCGGGCTTCGACTGGCTCCTCGCCCGCGACATCGCCGGGCTGGTCACGATGTACGGCGGCGCCAACTCCCACATGGCGGTGCGGGCCGCCGAGCTGGGGCTCCCGGCCGCCATCGGCGTGGGCGAGCTGCTGTACGCCGAGCTGGAGCCCGCCTCCCGGATCCGACTCGACTGCGCCAGCCGCACCATCCGGGTGGTGCACTGAGCCGTGCCCCCCGCCATCGGCCTCACCCAGCGCGTCAGCGACCTGCCCGACCGGGGCGAGCGGCGCGACGCCCTCGACCAGCGATGGGCCGCCCTCCTCGAGGCGGCCGGGCTGGTCCCCGTCCCGGTCCCCAACGCCCTCGCCGACCCGGTGGCCTTCGTCGTCGCCGCCGGCGTGCAGCTCCTGGTGCTCACCGGCGGCAACGACCTGGCCGCGCTCCCCGGCGCCACCGACACCGCCCCCGAGCGTGACCGGACCGAGGCGCGGCTGCTCGACCACGCCGCCGCCACCGGCCTCCCGGTCCTCGGCGTGTGCCGGGGCATGCAGATGCTGGTCCACCACCTCGGTGGGCGCCTCGAGCGGGTCGACGGGCACGTCGCCGTCGACCACGCCGTCACGGTAACGCCCGGTACGGCGTGGCCGCTGGCGCCGGGCCGGACCGTCAACTCCTTCCACGGGTGGGGCGTCCGCCCCGACGGCCTCGGCCCCGACCTGGTCGCCCTCGCCCACGCCCCGGACGGGACGGTCGAGGCGGTGGGCCACCGGTCGCTCCCCCAGGTGGGGATCATGTGGCACCCTGAGCGCCCGCACTCGCACCCGGCCGACCTCGAGCTGGTGCGATCCCTCCTCGACCGCACCCCCACCCGCCCATGACCCGAGCCATCATCCTCGCCGCCGGCGAGGGCACCCGCCTCCGCCCCCACACCCTCGACCGACCCAAGTGCCTCGTCCCCCTGGCCGGGCGACCGCTCCTCGAGTGGCAGCTCGCCGCCCTGCGGGCCGCCGGGATCGACGACATCACCGTGGTCACCGGGTACCGGGCCGACCAGATCGAGGCCATGGGCCTCCCCACCGCCCACAACGAGCGCTTCGCCGACACCAACATGGTCGCCAGCCTCATGTGCGCCCGTGATCGGCTCGACGGCGGCGACGACGTGGTCGTCTGCTACGGCGACCTGGCCTACGAGCCCCGCCTCGTCACGGCCCTGACCGGGGCCGGCGCGCCGCTGGCCATCACCGTCGACCGATCGTGGCAGCGCCTGTGGGAACTGCGCATGGAGGACCCGCTGGCCGACGCCGAGACGTTGCGGATCGGCCCCGACGGCAACGTCGTGGAGCTGGGCCGGAAGCCCACGTCGCTCGACCAGATCGAGGGGCAGTACATGGGGCTGATCGGCGTGAAGGCGGCCACCGCCCCGCGGCTGGTCGAGGTCTACGACCAGCTCGACCCGGCCGGCCCGTACGAGGGCCGCGACCGCGACCACATGTTCATGACCAGCTTCCTGCAGCACCTGATCGACCACGTCCTCCCGGTGGCGGCGGTGCTGGTCGACGGCGGGTGGCTCGAGGTCGACACCGTCGAGGATCTCGCCGTGTTCGACGACCTCCACGCCCGCGGCCTGCTCGACCGCTACTGCGCGCTGGTGGGAGGCTGAGCTGATGCACCCCGTGGCCCGCACCCTCGTCGGCCCACGCGCCTTCGGCCGGCTCCCGACCGACGGGCGGGCCATCGTCTTCTACGCCGAGGACGGCGGATCGTGGCCCCACTTCGAGCCGATCCTGCGCCACCTCACCGGGCCGATGGGCCGCACCGTCGCCTACCTCACCAGCGATGCCAGCGATCCGGTCTTCGCCCGCCGCGACCCGAGGATCGTCCCCTTCGCCGTCGGCGAGGGCTTCCGTCGGGCCTACCTGTTCCAGACCATGCGGGCCGGCGTCGTCGTGGCCACGGTGCCCCAGCTCGGCATCAACGTGCTCCCCCGGTCCCGCTACGCCGAATCGCTCGGCACCCGCTACGTCTACGTGTTCCACTCGATGGCCAGCACCCACATGATCTACGAGCCCGACGGGTTCGACCACTACGACACGGTGTGCTGCTGCGGCCCGTACATGGCCGACGAGATCCGGGCCCGCGAGCAGGCGGCAGGGCTCCCGGCCAAGGAGCTGGTCGAGCACGGGTACGGTCGCCTCGACGCCATCCTCGCCACTGCGGCACGGCGCGAGCGCCACCCCCGCCCGGTCAACGACCCGCCGGTCGTCCTCGTCGCCCCGTCGTGGGGACCGACCTGCCTCTTCGAGACCTGCGGGAGCGAGCTGGTGGGCGAGCTGCTCGAGGCCGGCTTCGAGGTGATCGCCCGGCCCCACCCCATGACCCGGAAGCGCACCCCCGAGGCCATCCCCGCGTTGCTGCAGCGGCACGGCGACCACCCCCGCTTCTCGCTCGACACGGGGATCGCAGCCCAGACGTCGCTGCACCGCTCGGACCTGATGGTGAGCGACTGGTCGGGCGCCGCCCTCGAGTACGCCTTCGGGCTCGAACGCCCTGTGCTGTTCGTCGACGTACCCCGCAAGGTCAACAACCCCGGCTGGGCCGACCTCGGCATCGAGCCGTTCGAGGCCTGGATCCGCGAGTCGATCGGGCGGGTCGTGTCCCCCGACCGCCTCGGTGAGGCCCCGGCGCTCGTCCGCGACCTCATCGGTGATGCTGCCGGCTTCCGGGAGCAGATCCGCGACGCCCGGGCCGCCAACATCTTCAACGTGGGCCGCAGCGGCGCCGTCGCCGCCGAGCTCATCGCCGCCAAGGCCGACGCCTGGCTGGCCTCGAGGAAGGACGACCGATGACCGTCGACCGCACGCCGGTGTTCCCGGCCCTGCTGGAACGCCAGCCCGACGAGGCCGAGGCGCCCGACGGCCTCGCCGCCGACGTCCGGCGCTGGCTGACCGCGGGCCCCTCGCGCCGGGCCGGCGACGACCACGCCGCCCTCGAGGCGCTGTGCCGGCAGATCGACGTGCGCAAGCGGCTGGCCGACGCCCCGGTGCCCAAAGCGGTCGCCATGGGGGCGGTGGCCGTGCTCCTGGCCGACGCCGACGTGGACCCGATCGACGGCTGGAGCCTCAAGTGCGTGAACTCCGCGCTCAAGGCCCTCGACTTCGACGTCGCAGCCGGCGCCCCCCGCAACGCCACGCTGCGGGCCTGGGCCTTCGACCTCCTCGACCGTCACGCCGCCGCCACCGAGGCGGGCCACGACGGGGCGGTGTCGGCATGAGCGCCGCCCTCCCCCTCGACGTCCTCGCCTTCGAGGGCCCCCAGGCCCGGGCCTACCTGGTGCGCATGGCCCGGTCGGGCCTCCGGGCGCGTCGCATCTTCCTCATGGTCGCCGACCCGTTCACGGCCAAGGCCGGCAAGCCGGCCCGCGTCGCCCCCGGCCCGCTCCAGCAGTGGGCCGAGCGCACCCAGGACCGCTCCCACAACCACCACCCCTACGAGATCCGGGCCACCCGGCCCGAGCTGGTGCGGGCCATCGCCGACGGCATGACCGCGGTCGTCGACGACCCGATGGCCTTCTACGCCGAGATGTACGAGGGGTTCTCGTGGGAGCGCTACGCCGACGAGGTGGTGCGCATCCCGGCCAACGGCTACAAGGACCCCGGCCTCTTGACCGCGCTCTCCGCCGCCCACCCCGCCACGGTGCTCTTCACCGGTGGCGGCATCGTGCCCAAGTCCGTCTTCGAGATCCCCGGGATCAAGCTCATCCACGTCCACACCGGCTTCCTCCCCCACGTGCGGGGGGCCGACGTGCTCCTGTGGTCGCTGCTGGTGCGGGGCCGGCCCGGCGTGTCGGCGTTCTTCATGACGCCCGGGCTCGATGACGGCGACGTGCTGGCCGCCCGCGAGCTCGAGCCGCTGGCCATCCCGCTCGACGCCGCCAGCCGGGCCGACGACGACACCCTGTACCGGGCCCTCTTCTCCTTCATCGATCCCCTCATCCGGGCCGACCTCCTCGTGGCCGACGTGCTCGAGCCGGCGGCCGACGTCGAGCGCCTCGAGGCCACCCCCCAGGACCTCGACGAGGGCATCACCTACCACTTCATGCACCCCTCGGTCCGCAGCCGGGCCCTCCAGGTGCTCTATCCCGTCGCCCGGGCCTCGGCCGAGACGGCCCAGGTGAAGGACGAGAGCCTGCCCTCGCCGGCCCGCTACCAGCGCTTCTACGAGCAGCCGTCCGTCCTCGCCTCCGTGCGCTTCACCTTCGACACCTACCGGGCCAAGGGCTCCCTGCGGGCCCGCAGCCTCCAGAACCGACAGCACGACTACACGGCGCTGACCTCCCACCCCGAGCGTCGGGCCCTGCACGCCGAGCTGAACCGCCACCTGGCCCGGCAGGCCGAGGAGTGGCCGAGCTACGACTACGGCGAGGGCTGGTTCTACCAGTCCTCCGACGAGCTCGGGATCACCGGCCTGCGCGACACCACCGGCCGGGTGAAAGCCTTCCGCCTCAAGCGCTTCGTCGAAGGGCGGTCGGTCCTCGAGATCGGCTGCAACACCGGCTTCCTCTCCCTGGCCATCGCCCCGGCGGCGTCCCGGGTCGTGGCCTTCGAGCTCAACCCGCACCTCATCGCCATGGCCGAGGCCGGCCAGCGCTTCCTCGGCATCGACAACGTCGAGTTCTCCGTGGCCGCCTTCGAGGACTTCCCCGACGACGAGCAGTTCGATGACGTGCTCTCGTTCGCCAACCACCACACCTACGACGGGAACACCAGGCAGAGCCTGGAGGAGTACTTCGCCCGCTGCCACGCCTTCACCAAGCCGGGCGGGCGCCTCATCTTCGAGTCCCATCCCCCCGCCCTCGAGGGGTCGGGGTTCGCCCACACCACGGCGCTGATCGAGCGCTACTACGAGATCGAGCGCTCCGAGGTGCACGACTACGGCACCTTCCTCGACAAGGGCCGTCGCTACCTCATCGGCACCCGGCGCGACTGATCACGGCGGTGGAGGCCCTTGGGTGCGTAAGGGCGCGCATAGCGCACCCTTACGCACCCAAGGGACAGCTCGGGGCGGTCACGCGTCAGGCATCAGGGACGCGGCCGAGCACCAGCTCGACCGGTGTCTGCCAGGTGCGGGTGGCGACGACCACATCCGAGCACCCTGCCCCCTCGAGCTGGGCCCGGGCCTCGTCGACCGTCCACGAGCGACCGCCGGCCCGCACCACCCGCAGGTCCATCAGCGCCCTCGCCCGGGGGTCGGGCGGGGCGCCGAACAACCCGAACACGACCCAGCCGCCCGGACGGGCGTTGGCGACCGCCCGCTCGAGGATCGTGGGCACGATGGCCGGCGGGAGGAACGGGGTCGGCACCCAGATCAGATCGAAGGCGTCGGGGCGGTCGAAGGTGCAGGCATCGGCTTCGATGATCTCGACGCGGTCGGCCAGCCCCGCCCCCTCGACGTTGGTCCGGGCCAGCGCCAACGCCGGCCCGTGGATGTCGATGCCCGTGACGTCGGCGCCCGGGGCGCAGGTGGCGAGGGCGACCGCCAGCCATCCGGCCCCCGTCCCGATGTCGAGGAGTGCCGCTCCCGGAGCGAGTGCGGCGGTGAGCGACGGCCACGACGCCGACTCGGCCTCCGCCGTGGCCCGCAGCGCGGCGGCGATCGCCATCGACACCCGCCCGGTGCTCTGGAGCAGGACGGGGTCGTCGCTGACCCAGCCGGGGGCCCGGTCCGGATGGGCCAGCAGGTCCGAGGCCATCAGCAGGAAGGCCCGGATGCCGCCGAGCGCCACGTGCAGGTCGGTGGGCGAGAGCTCGTCGAGGTCGCCCACGTCGAGCGAGGCCACCAAGGCGGCCACCGCTGGGCGCACCGACGGGTGGAGCTCGGCCTCCCCCACCCGATGGGCCAGCTCCGCGCCGAGCGCGGTGAGCGCCTCCACCGACACGTTGAGCTGCTGGGCCACCCCCATCACGTCGTCCAACATCTCGGCTCCTCTCCGGTGGTGCCGACCCGAGCGGTCAGCGGTAGCTCTTGGCCCCGGCGTCGAGGCGCTCGACGGCCTTGGCCACCCGGGCCGCCCGGGTCTCGGGCTTCTTGGCCGACTCGATCCACTCGGCGTACTCGCGTCGGTGGCTGTAGCTGAGCGCCGCCCACGTGGCCTTGGCCTCCTTGTGGGTACGGAAGGCGGTGGCCAGCTCCGCCGGGACCTCGACCTCCCGGGGCGCGGCGTCGGGCTCGATGGTGATGGTGACGGGCACCCCGGGCTCCAGCCCGGCCGCGGCCCGGTTGGCGGTGTTGAACCCCACGACGCTGCGGCCACCCATGACCGCGGTGGTGGTCCGGAAGGTGAACCCGTTGGCCGTGACCAGCACGGCCACCCGCTTCCCGCCGAGAGCGGTCAGCACCTCCTCGGGGAGGTCGACCGACGCCATCGCTCCCGTCTTGCCCTGCGCGACGGGGGTGGCGGTGAATCGCAGCTTCGCCATGGCGACACTCTGCCAGACCGGGGCCGCCGGTGGCCGGGCCAGGTCAGGAGGGGCTTCGGCCGGGGTCAGGAGCGCGGGCAGGCGTAGGTCGTGGTCCCGGCACCCCGGCGCGGGACCCGCAGCTCGGGCACGACGACCCGCAGGGTGTCGCCCGGCTCGCACCGGGCCGCGAACCAGGCCACGAAGATGCGGGGCTCGGGCGGGTACGGGCTGTTGTAGGCCTC
>JAKOVR010000077.1 GCA_029782025.1 Actinomycetes bacterium
GCGCTTGTGCGCATCGATCCCGAGAGTCACCATGTTCACGTCACCTTTCACTTGAACGAGTGGAAGAGACGGGACCGGTCGGTGGGCACACCTCAGTGGGGGCGATGCCACGCTCCTATCAAGCCACGCCGGCCGGTTCCGCGCGTCCGGGGGCCGGCAGAAAGCATGTTGTCCACGAAGGACAGGCAGGCTACGAGCCAAGCCCCCGGACGACGACCAGAGTGACACTGATGTGCAGGCTACGGGTTGGGCCGGCGGTACCAGATGTGGGCATGGTCGATGGTGAACCCGAGGGCCTCGTAGAGGCGTCGGGCCGGGGCGTTGTCGTCCTCCACGTACAGCATCCCCGTGTCGAGGCCTTGCCGGGCGAGCCAGTCGAGGCCGGCGAGCACGAGGGCCCTCCCGATGCCGCGGCCGTGGGCGTCGGGGTCGACCCCGATCACGAAGATCTCGCCGAGCGGCGGGTCGTCGCCGTCCGCGGGGTGGATCTTGGTCCAGCACGATCCGAGGAACCGCCCCGCACCGTCGCGGTGCACGAGGAAGCCGTCAGGGCGGAACCACGGCTCGGCCATGGTCATGTGGAGGCGCTCGACGGTCCAGTCACCTTGGTCCGGGTGCCAGTGGAACGCCCGGTTGTTGACGCGGAGCCAGTCCACCTCGTCGTCGGTCCCGGGACGGAAGGCCCGCACGTCGAGCTCCCACGGCTCGGACCGGGGAAGCGGGCAACGGAGCTGCAGCAAGGTCCGGACCGGCACCCACCCGTCGGCCAGCGCCCGGGCGTGGCGCTCCGGGTCGGCCGGATCGAGCTCGAGGAGCGACGGGAGCGGCTCGGGCATGGGGATAGCCTGCCCCGTCGGTCGCCCGACCGCGAAGCCTGCGGGCGCGACCCTGGGGGCCGACCGGCGGTCGAGGTCTGCCCGTCGGGCCTCGACGGGACCGCCCGGAGCGCCGCCGCCGGGCCGCGAGGACCGCAGCTATCGTCCCGGGCGAGCATTTGGATACGGGAGGCTTCCCATTTTCTACGGGATCGGTTATGCTGCCGCCTATCAGGTTCCCGCCACCTGATAGGCGACACCTATGGGATCCGCCGCCCAGTGTCGCCCGCCGGCGCCCTTCGGGGCGCCGGCCGTCTTTTTGGCTCTGAGGCGACGGCGGCGGTCCTGCGGCGCCTCAGTGCAGGCGCCCGGTCAGGTGCTCGAGTCGCCGGACGGCCCCGAGGAGCAGCCGCTCCACCTCGTAGAGGTCGTTGGCGGCGTCGACGACCTTGGCCTCCTCGAACCGGTCGGCGCAGGCGGTGACCCGGGCGGCCAGCTCGGCGAGCTGCGCCGCGGTCGAGCTGAGGGTGGCGACGTCGGCGCTGAACGGCGCGTGGTCCGGTTCCATGGGGTCGACCCTAGCCAAGCCCCCGGCCTGGCCCACCGGCGTCCGAACCGGTTCCGGCCGGCGGGGGGCGGGCCGGTAGCCTTCCGGCGCCATGTTGAACCGACTCGATGTCCGCGGCGTCGCCCCCGACGCGCTGCCCGCCGTGCTGCCTCGGCCCGCGGTGGGAGGTGCGGCGCCGATCGCCGCCGTGCAGGAGATCATCGCCGACGTGCGGGCCCGAGGGGACGAGGCCCTCCGCGCGCTCACCGAACGCTTCGACGGCGTCCGCCTGGATCAGCTCCGGGTCGACCCGACGGACGTCGACGCCGCGTTGGCGGCGGCGCCGCCGCCGCTGCTCGAGGCGCTCACGACCGCCCGCGACAACATCGAGGCCTTCCACCTCGCGCAGGTCCGCTCCCCGCACCGCTACGAGCGCGACGGCGTGGTGGTGGAGGGGCGGTCCGTCCCGGTCGACCGCGCCGGCGTCTACGTGCCCGGGGGCCGGGGGGCGTATCCGTCGACCGTGCTCATGACCGCGGTCCCCGCCCGCGTGGCCGGCGTGGGGCGGATCGTCCTCTGCGTCCCCCCCGACCGGACCACCGGCGAGGTCCACCCGGCCGTGCTCGCCGCGGCGGGCCTGGCCGGCGTCGACGAGGTGTACCGCATCGGCGGCGCCCAGGCGATCGCCGCCATGGCCTACGGCACCGCGTCGGTCCCGGCCGTCGACGTCATCGTCGGCCCAGGCAACGTCTATGTCGCCGTCGCCAAGCGCGAGGTCGCCGGTGTCGTCGGGATTCCGTCGGCCTTCGCCGGACCGAGCGAGGTCGTGGTGGTCGCCGACGCCTCGGTGCCGCCGGGCTGGGCCGCCATCGACGTCGTGGTCCAGGCCGAGCACGGTCCCGACGGGTTGGCCTGGCTGGTGAGCTGGGATCCCGAGGTCCTGTCGGCCGTCGACGCCGAGATCGAGGCCTACGTCGCCACCTCGCCGCGCCGGAACGACATCGAGAGCACGTTCGCCGAGGGCGGCTACGCCGTGCTCGTCGACTCGCCCGAGCAGGCGATGGCCGTGGCCAACTGCATCGCGCCGGAGCACCTCCAGGTGATGGCGGCCGAGCCCGCCCGCATGGTGTCGCTCGTGCGCCACGCCGGCGCGGTGTTCTGCGGCAACCTGGCCCCGGCCTCGCTCGGCGACTACGCCGCCGGTCCGTCGCACGTGCTCCCCACCTACGGCTCGGCCCGCTTCGGGAGCGCGCTCACCGTCGACGACTTCGTGAAGCAGGTGCACGTCGTGACCGTGACCGATGCCGCGTTCCGGACGCTGGCGCCCGTCGTGGCCACCCTGGCCGACGTCGAGGGATTCGACGCCCACGCGGCGTCGGTGCGCCGGCGTCTCGACGACCTCGGAGCACCGACGTGATCGCCCCCCGCGCCGACGTGGCGCTGATGGAGGGGTACCACTCGCCCCAGGTCGACGTGCCGGTGCGGCTCAACACCAACGAGTCCCCCGAACCCCCGCCGCAACCGTGGCTCGACGCGCTGGCCGCCGAGGTGGGGCGGATCGCATGGCACCGCTACCCCGACCGGGCCGCCACCGCGCTCCGGGAGGCCATCGGCTCCCTCCACGGCGTGCCGGCGACGCAGGTGTTCGCGGCCAACGGCTCCAACGAGGTCATCCAGACCCTCCTCCTCACCTTCGGCGGCCCGGGCCGGTCGGCGGCGATGTGGGAGCCCACGTACGCGCTCCACAGCCACATCGCCCGGTTGACCGGCACGGCGGTGGCCGTGGGAGAGCGTTCCGCCGACTTCACGCTCGACCTGGCCGAGGTGGATCGCACCCTCGAACGCGGGGCTCCGTCGGTGGTGTTCCTGTGCTCGCCCAACAACCCGACCGGGTTGGTCGAGCCCGAGCCCGTGGTCCGGGCCGTGCTCGACCGCTGCGTCGCCCGCGACGCCCTGCTGGTGGTCGACGAGGCCTACGCCCAGTTCGCCCCGTGGTCGGCCCTGGAGCTCGTCGGGGAGGACGTGCCCCTGGTCGTCACCCGCACCTACAGCAAGACGTGGTCGATGGCCGCGGCACGGCTCGGGTACCTGGTCGGGCCCACCTGGGCGGTCGACGCCCTCCACAAGGTGGTCCTGCCCTACCACCTCGATGCGCTCAAGCAGGCCGCGGGCACGCTCGCCGTCCGGTTCGTCGCCGAGATGGACCAGCGGGTCGCCCGCCTGGTCGAGGAACGGGGCCGGCTCGTCGCCGCCCTGGCCGCGCTCCCGGTCGACGTGTGGCCCTCGGGCGCCAACTTCGTGCTCTTCCGGCCCCGGGGCCGGGCCGGAGCCGACGTCTGGCAGCAGCTGCTCGAACGCGGGGTCCTGGTGCGCAACTGCAGCTCGTGGCCCCGCCTGGAGGACTGCCTCCGGGTGACCATCGGGACCCGCGGCGAGGACGACGCCTTCCTCGCCGCTCTGGAGGAGGCACTCACATGAGCCGAGCCGCGTCACGCCAACGCACCACGGCCGAGACCGACATCACGATCGCCGTGGAGATCGACGGCACCGGCGCGGTCGAGGTGGCCACCGGGCTGCCCTTCTTCGACCACATGCTCGGCCAGATCGGTCGCCACGGCGGGCTGGACCTCCGGGTGGCCGCCCGCGGCGACCTCGACATCGACGCCCATCACACCGTCGAGGACACCGGCATCCTGCTGGGCGAGGTGCTCCGCGAGGCGTTGGGCGACAAGGCCGGCGTCCGCCGCTTCGGCTCGGTGCGGGTCCCCCTCGACGAGGCCCTCGTCGACGCCGCCCTCGACCTGTCCGGCCGCCCGTTCCTCCACTACGAGGTCCCCTTCCCCGGCGAGAAGATCCTCGGCGACCCGCCGTTCGATCCCCAGCTCATGGAGGAGTTCTGGCGGGCCGTCGTCACCGCGGCCGGGATGACCCTGCACATCACGATGGTCCGGGGCAAGAACACCCATCACGTGATCGAGGCGTCGTGCAAAGCGGTGGCGCGGGCCCTGCGTGACGCGGTGCGGGTCGAGGGCACGGGCATCCCCTCCACGAAGGGCACCCTGTGACCCTCGTGGCGGTGCTCGACTACGAGATCGGCAACCTCCGTTCGGCCCAGAAGGCGCTCCAGCACGTCGGCGCCGACGCCCGCCTCACGGCGGACCGCGCCCTGATCGCCGAGGCCGCCGGTGTCGTCCTGCCCGGCGTCGGCAACTTCGGTCGGTGCATGGAGGCGCTGGAACGCACGGGGCTGGCGGAGGTGGCGCTCGACGCGGTGGCGTCGGGGCGTCCGTTCCTCGGCATCTGTGTGGGGATGCAGTTGCTGTGCGCGGCGTCGGAGGAGAGCCCGGGCCGGCCCGGGCTCGGCGTCTTCCCCAACGAGGTGGCCTGGCTGCCGCCCACCGTGAAGCGCCCCCAGATGCAGTGGAACGTGCTCGACATCGCCCGGCCCACCCCGCTCCTCGACGGCCTCGACGACCCGGCGTGGGTCTACTTCGTCCACTCGTTCGCCGCCGCCGCGTCCGATGCCGTCGTCGCCACCTGCGACTACGGCGGTCCCGTCACCGCGGTGCTCGAGCGGGGCAACGTGGTGGCCACCCAGTTCCACCCCGAGAAGTCAGGGCACAACGGCCTGCGCATGCTGGCCAACTTCGTCGCGGCCGCGGCGGCCCACGAGGCGGTGCGGTGATGCATCTCTACCCGGCGATCGACATCCGCGGTGGGCGCTGCGTTCGGCTGTACCAGGGCGACTACGACCGCGAGACCGTGTACGGCGACGACCCGGTGGCCCAGGCCCGCACGTTCGCCGCGGCCGGCTCGCCGTGGATCCACGTGGTCGATCTCGACGCCGCCCGGTCGGGGGTGCCCGAGAACCGAGACGTCGTCGCCGCCATCGCCGCCGCCGTCCCGGTGCCGGTGCAGACCGGCGGGGGCGTGCGCACCGACGCCGCAGCCGACGCGCTGCTGGAGGCCGGCGTGGCCCGGGTGGTGGTCGGCACCGCCGCCCTCGAGGACCCGGCCTTCGTCCGGCGGCTTGCCGGCCGGGCCCGGGTCGCCGTCGGGCTCGACGTGCGCGGGGGCGAGGTCGCCGTGCGCGGTTGGGAGCAGGGGAGCGGCCGGTCCCTCGCCGAGGTCCTCGCGGGGTTCGAGGACTGCGGCGTCGAGGCGGTGGTGGTCACCCAGATCCACGTCGACGGCACCCTCGAAGGGCCCGACACGGCGCGGTACGCCGAGCTGCTGGCCACCACCGGGTTGGCCGTCGTGGCTTCGGGCGGCGTCGGCGACCTCGAGCACCTCCGCACGCTGGCGGCGCTGGAGGTCGATGGTCGCCGGCTCGACGGCGTCATCGTGGGCCGTGCGCTCTACGAGGGGCGCTTCACCATCACCGAGGCGCTCGCCGCCGTCCGGCCGGGGGCGTGATGGACGCCGAGGCCTGGAACCGCCGCTACGCCACCGACGAGCTGATCTGGCACGCCGAGCCCAACCGCTTCCTCCCGCCCGAGGTCGACGGCCTCCCGCCCGGTCGGGCCCTCGACTTGGCGTGTGGCGAGGGCCGCAACGCGGTGTGGCTGGCCGAGCAGGGCTGGGAGGTGCTCGGCGTCGACTTCGCCGATCGGGCGGTGGCCAAGGCGGTCCGCCGGGCCGAGGACGCGGGCGTGGCCGACCGGTGCCGGTTCGAGTGCGCCGACGTCACGACCTGGACGTCCCCGACCTCGGCCGACCTGGTGCTGGTGTTCTACCTGCAGCTGCCGGCCGCGGAGCGCGCCGCCGTCCTCGGGCACGCCGCCCGGGCCCTCGCCGCCGGCGGCACCGTGCTGGTGGTGGCCCACGACCGCAGCAACCTCGAGCGCGGTCACGGCGGGCCGCAGGACCCGACCGTCCTCCCGACCCCGGCCGCCATCGTGGACGACCTCCTCGCGGTCGACGCTGGGCTCGTCGTCCAGCGGGCCGAGGTCGTGGAGCGGCCGGTCACCGTCGACGGCGAGGACCTCGTCGCCCTCGACTGCCTGGTGCGGGCGAGGAGGGCGGGCTGATGCGGGCGGCCCGGGTGATCCCCTGCCTCGACGTCGACAACGGCCGCGTGGTCAAAGGGGTCAACTTCGTCGACCTGCGGGACGCCGGGGACCCGGTCGAGCTGGCCGAACGGTACGACCGCGAGGGAGCCGACGAGCTGGTGTTCCTCGACATCACGGCGTCGTCCGACGACCGCGACACCATCCTCGACGTGGTCTCACGCACGGCCGAGGAGGTCTTCATCCCCTTCACGATCGGGGGCGGGATCCGGTCGGCCGACGATGCCCGCCGGCTGCTCCGGGCCGGTGCCGACAAGGTGTCGGTCAACACCGCGGCCGTGAACCGCCCGGAGCTCGTGGCGGAGATCGCGGCCGAGTTCGGGGCGCAGTGCTGCACGGTGGCCATCGACGCCCGGCGCTGCCGCCCCGACGACCCGTTCCCGTCCACGCCGTCGGGGTTCCGGGTCTACACCCACGGTGGGCGGACGCCCATCGACCTCGATGCGGTGGCCTGGGCCGCCACCGTCGAGGCCCTCGGCGCCGGAGAGATCCTCCTCACCTCGATGGACCGCGACGGGACGCGTGAGGGCTTCGACCTCCCGCTCACCGCCGCCGTCGTGGCCGCCACCAACGTGCCGGTGATCGCCAGCGGCGGCGTGGGGACCCTCGACCATCTCGTCGAGGGCGTGCAGGCGGGGGCCGATGCGGTGCTCGCCGCCAGCATCTTCCACTTCGGTGAGCACACCATCGCCGAGGCCAAGGCCGTGATGGTGGCCGCTGGCCTCGACGTGCGGCCCGTCTGACCGCGTCCCCGCCCGGCGGGATCGGCAGCAGCGCTCACACGCTGCGCAAGAAGGCGACGAGGCGCTCGGCCACCAGCCCGGTGCGGCCGGCGAGGAAGTGGTCGGCGCCCGGGATGACCTCGACCTCGGTGTTGTGCCAGCCGGCGGTGGTGCTCCGGGCGCGGTCGGGCGGGTTGAACTCGTCGTGCTCGGGCACCTCGAGCCGCTTGGGTCTCGGGTCGGTGGCGGCGAGGTAGGCGTCCGGCGCCAGGATGCGCAGCGGCGGGGCCACGGCGTACCAGCCGGCCAATCGGGCATCGACCACGGCCAGGGACGTGTCGGCGCCGAAGGACCACCCGGCCACGACGAGGGGACGGTCGGGGGCGGCGCCGACGAGCGTGTCGATCCCGGCGACGACGTCGCGCTGCTCGTCCACGCCGTGGCCGTGGGTCCCCGCCGACCCCTCGACCCCCCGGAAGTTGAAGCGCAGAACGGCGACCCCGTGGGGCGGGAGCGTGCGGAACAGCTCGCTCGTGACCAGCGCCCGCATGGTGCCGCCGTGCAGTGGGTGGGGGTGGGCGAGGAGCACTGCCGCCCACGGCTCGGCCGGCACCACCAGCTCGGCCTCGAGCCGCACGCCGTCGTCGGCCACGAGCCACAGGGGGCGAACCGCCGAGTTTGCAGCCATGGACCGAGACGGTACCGTCACGCCGTGGCCGACGACGAGAAGCTCCCGATCAAGATGCTGAACGACCGCCTGCTCGTGCGCATCGCCGGCCCGGAGGGGGAACGTCGGAGCAGCGGCGGCATCCTGATCCCCGCCACCGCGCAGATGAGCAAGCGCCTGGCCTGGGCCGAGGTCGTCGCGGTGGGCCCCAACGTGCGGGCCATGGAGACCGGCGATCAGGTGCTCTTCAACCCGGAGGACCGCTACGAGGTCGAGGTCCGGGGCGAGGACTTCATCATCCTGCGCGAGCGCGACATCCACGCCGTGGCCAGCCCCCGGCACGAAGAAGGCGGGACGGGCCTCTACCTCTGAGCCGGCGGGCCGCCGGGGCGGTCGGTCCCCCGATACCGGTTGGGGGCCTCCCTGGTCCTCCCATAGGCTGCCCCTCCATGCCCGTGGTCACCCCGATCGAGCCCACCCCTGAGCAGCTGGCCCAGGTCACCTTCAACGCCGATGGCCTCGTCCCCGCGATCGTGCAGGAGCACGGCACCGGGCAGGTGCTGATGATGGCGTGGATGAACGAGGAGTCACTCACCCGCACCTTCGCCGAAGGGCGCACGGTCTTCTGGAGCCGGTCCCGACAGGAGCTGTGGCGCAAGGGCGACACCTCCGGCGACCGGCAGTTCGTGCGCGAGGCCTACTACGACTGCGACGGCGACACCTTGCTGTTCGTCGTCGAGCAGGAGGGCAGGGGCGCGTGCCACACCGGCGAGCGGAGTTGCTTCTACCGCGCCTTCGGCCCGGCGTCGCCGGTCGAGCACCCGTGATCCGACCGTCCCGGGAGGAGTTCAAGGCCCTGGCCCGCGACCACACGGTGGTCCCGGTCTGGCAGGAGCTGGTGGCCGACCTCATCACCCCCGTGGCCGCGTTCGCCCGTTTGTGCGGCGATGACGAACCGGGGTTCCTGCTCGAGTCGGTCGAGCACGGCGAGCGGTGGAGCCGCTGGTCCTTCCTCGGGCGCCGCGCGGCGGCCGTGCTCACCTCCACCGGCGGGCGGGTCGAGGTGAGCGGTGGACGGCTCCCCCCGGGCATCCGGCTGGACCAGGGCATCCTCGCCGCCCTCGACGACGTGCTCGCCGTGTACCGGGCGCCCTCCCTCCCGGACCTCCCGCCCCTCCACGGCGGCGTGGTCGGCTACCTGGGCTACGACGTCGTGCGCGAGGTCGAGCACCTCCCGGCCCCGCCCCCCGACGACCGGGGCTTCCCGGAGGCCGTCCTGGCCCTGGCCGGGGAGATCGCGGCGTTCGACCACTTCCGTCAGCGGGTCACGCTCATCGCCAACGCCTACGTCCTCGGCGAGCGCACCGACGAGGAGCTCGACGCCGCCTACGACGACGCCGTCGCCCGGGTGGCCCAGCTCGCGGCCGACGGCGCGGCGCCGCTCGACGAGCCGCTGGTGGAGCCCCCGGGGCTCGACGACGACCTGCCCGCCGTCACGTCGTCGATGGGGTCGGGCGTCTACCCGGCGGCGGTCGAGGCGGCCAAGGAGCACATCCTGGCCGGCGACATCTTCCAGGTCGTGCTGGCGCAGCGCTTCGATCTCGACGGCGGGCTCGGGGCCGAGCCGTTCGACTTCTACCGGGTGCTCCGTCAGGTGAACCCGAGCCCGTACATGTACTTCGTGCGCACCCGTGAGGTCACCCTGGTGGGTTCGTCGCCGGAGCCGATGGTCAAGCTCGTCGACGGCACGGTGATCTCCCGGCCGATCGCCGGCACACGGCGGCGGGGCACCACCGACGAGGACGACCGCCGCCTCGGCGCCGAGCTGCGGGAGCACCCGAAGGAGGTCGCCGAGCACGTGATGCTGGTGGACCTCGCCCGCAACGACGTCGGTCGGGTCGTGCGCTACGGCACCGAGAAGGTCGACGAGATGATGACCCTCGAGCGCTACAGCCACGTGATGCACCTCACCTCGCAGGTGTCGGGCCAACTGGCCGAGGGCCGCACGCCCATCGATGTGCTGCGGGCCACCCTCCCGGCCGGCACCGTGTCGGGGGCCCCGAAGGTGCGGGCCATGGAGATCATCGACGCCCTCGAGCCGGTCAAGCGTGGTCCTTACGCCGGCGTGGTCGGCTACCTGGACTTCTCCGGCAACATCGACACCGCCATCGCCATCCGGACGCTCGTCGTCTCACCCGACGGCACCGCGTCGGTGCAGGCGGGGGCGGGAGTGGTGGTCGACAGCGTCCCCGAGCACGAGGACCTCGAGTGCCGCAACAAGGCCCGGGCGTTGCTGGCCGCCGTGCCTGCGGCCCGTCGCATGACGGCGCAACGCCGGGCACACTGACGCGATGCCCGATCCCACACCGCCGTCGTCCACGCTCGTCGCCTTCCCCTTGGCCCGCGACGTCGTCGTGGCCGAAGGACCAGACGCCGCCACCTACCTGCAGGGCCAGCTCTCCCAGGACGTGGCCGGCATGCCGGTCGATTCGAGCCGCTGGACCTTCGTGCTGGCGCCGCAGGGGAAGGTCGAGGTCTGGGCGCGCGTCACCCGGGAAGCCGACGACCGGTTCCTGCTCGACGTCGACGCCGGCGCGGGCGAGGGCGCTCGGGCCCGCCTGGCCCGCTTCCTGTTGCGGACGCGGGCCGAGCTCGTGCTCCTGCCGGCCACCGGATCCTCCGGGTGGGCCCTGCGGGGGGCGTCCGCCGCCGAGCTCGATCGATGGGACCCACCCCACGGCGTCTACCTCGACGCGCCCGTCGGCCTCGCCGGCGCCGACGGGCGTGACCTGGTCGCCACCCACCCCTTCGACCCGCCGCCGGGAGCGCGGGAGGGCGCCGCGCCCGAGCTGGAGCGGTGGCGCATCGCCCACGGCATCCCGGCCGCCGGCGCGGAGATCGGGCCCGACGTGATCCCGGCCGAGCTGGGACGGCGCATCATCGACGCCTCCGTGAGCTTCACCAAGGGGTGCTACACCGGGCAGGAGCTGGTGGCCCGCGTGGATTCCAGGGGCGGCAACGTGCCCCGCCACCTCCGGGTCGTCGAGGCGCCGGCGGGCACGGCGATGGCGGTCGGGGCCGTGCTGGTGGACCCGGAGCACGGCGAGGTGGGGACGATCACCAGCGTGGCCGCCGGCTCGCCGGTCGATCCGGTGCTGGCCCTGGGCTTCGTGCGTCGCGTCGCGTCGGGGGCCACCGTGCTCCGCCTCGGCGCGCCCGACGGTCCCGAGGTACGGGTGGCCGAACCGGGGGACTGAGCGCCCTCAGGCGCCGGGCGTGGCCGGCACGGGCAGGCGCACGACCATCCGCGTACCACCGGCCGCACCGGCGTCGGCGTGGACCGAGCCGCCCATCGCATCGACCAGCTCGCGCACGATGGCCAGCCCGAGGCCCGAGCCGGCCTCCTTGCGCTGGACGGTCGCCGCTGCCACGTAGAGCCGCTCGAACACGTGCGGCCGGTCTTCCGGGGGGATGCCGGGACCGTCGTCGAGCACCTCGAGCCGTGGGCCGTCGGCGTCCGCGGCCACCACGACGGTGATCGTGGTCGAGGCGAACTTCAGCGCGTTCTCGACGAGGTTGGCGACGACCTGCTGGAGCCGATCCCCGTCGCCCAGGGCTGCCACCGGCCCGTCGGGAGCGTCGAGGACGATGCGCAGACCGTGGGACTCGACCTCCCGACGGAACCCGTCGACCGAGTCGGTGGCCAGCTCCACGAGGTCGAGCGGTGCGATGTCGAGCCGGAAGCGCCGGGCATCGAGCTTGGCCAGGTCGAGCAGGTCCTTGACCAGTCGCTCCAGTCGTCGGGATTCGGCCAGGATCACGTTGGCGGCGCGCTGCGGGTCGGGCGCGGCGCCGTCGGCCAACGCCTCGGCGTAGCCGCGGATCGACGTGAGCGGGGTGCGCAGATCGTGGGAGACCGAGAGCAGGAACTGCTGCTCGAGCCCCTTGGACCGCTCCAGGGCCTCGGCCATGGCGTTGATCGAGTGGGCCAGCTCGTCGAGCTCGTCCCTCCGGGTGTCGTCGGTGAGGACGTGCTCGGGCAGGCGGGAGGTGAGGTCGCCGGCGGCGATGCGGGTGGTGACCGCCGTCGCTTCCCGCAACGGATCGGTCAGCCGTCGGCTGAGGAACAGCGCGACGAAGGTGGCGAAGCCAAGGGTGAGCCCGGCGGCCATCAGGAACCACTGCACGGAGTCGCGCAGCGGGTTGGCGGCACGCTGGATGACGATCACCGAGATCTCGCCCTCGCCGGCGTTGACGGGCGCGGCGGCGAAGAGCTCGGTGCCATTGGTGCCGCTCACGGTGGATCCGGCCCGCAGGCGGGCGGGATCCAGGCTGGCGAGCGTGAGGCCGGGTGGCAGCGGCGGGCCGATCACCTGGTCGGCGCCGTCGAGGGTCACCAGGTCGATCGACTCCTTCGACAAGGTGTCCTGCAGTTGGGTACGCGACTCGTTCTGCCGGCGCTCCTGGGCGCAGCTGATCTGGCGGTAGCGGTCGACGGTCTGGCGGGCGGCGCCGGTGACGGCGTCGCTCGGGGCGGCGCAGAACGCGTCACGGAGGCGCTGCAGCGTGGTCTCGTCGGGTTTGGCGCAGAAGTCGGACCGGGCCTGGCGCACGTCGGCTGGCAGGGCGTCGGCCACGCGGGGCAGGAGGTTCACACAGAGCTGCGCCTTGACGGCCTCGGGCGACTGGGTCCGGTCGGCGGCGCACACCAGCGCCCGGAGCTGCGCCGTGGCGTCGGCGCGGGTCGTGCCGCCCGGCCCCCGGCAGACGAGGGTCCGGATGACGGAGAGGTCCCGTTCGGTGAAGGCCACGACGCGGGCGCTGCCGAACCCGACGAGATCGGCGGTGGTCTCGGCCTGCTGGCGCAGGTCGGCCTCGGTGGCGTTGCGGGCGCCCACCCGGGCGAGCAGCAGCGCACCCGCACCGGCGAGGATGAGGGCGGCGGCGACGGTACCGAGGATGGCGATGGTGAGCCGGCGGGTCATGGTGCTGCGGCCTCCACGGTGCCACGGAGGTGTGAGGAAACGATGAGGAGCCCGGGCGGGTCAGTCGAGCCGGTAGCCCACGCCCCACACCGTGGAGAGCGGGAAGGCGTCGGTGAGCTTCTTGCGGAGCTGGCGGACATGGACGTCGACGGTCCGCTCGTCGCCGATCCAATCGGCCCCCCACACGCCGTCGAGCAGCTGGCGCCGGGTGAGGGCGAGACCCCGGTTCTCGACGAGGTAGGCGAGGAGATCGAACTCCCGGGCCGCCAGCGGCACCACCTCGCCCCGGAGGCGGGCTTCGCGGCGTCCCTGGTCGACCTCGATGTCGCCGACGGCGAGGACGGTCGGCGTGTCGCGCGCGGGACCGTCGGCCCGGCGCAGGATCGCCTTCACCCGGGCGACGAGCTCACGGGGGGAGAAGGGCTTCGTGACGTAGTCGTCGGCCCCCATCTCGAGACCGAGGACCCGGTCGACCTCGCCGTCGCGGGCGGTGAGCATGATGATCGGGATGTCGCTGGTGGTGCGCAGCCGTCGGCACACCTCGAGGCCGTCGAGGCCCCCGGGCAGGCCGACGTCGAGGATCACCAGCTTGGGTTGGCGGTCCTTGACCAGGCGCAGGCCGGCCTCGCCGTCAGCCCCCTGGTACACGCGGTAGCCCGCCTGCCGGAGGTACATGTCGACGAGGTCGGCGATGTTGGGGTCGTCCTCGACGAGGACGATCACGGTCTCCTGCTCGTTCATGGCGGGTTCATGGTCGCACAGCGGGGGGTGCCGGGCGCGGCACGTCGTACCATCGGCGGGTGAACCACTACGAGGTCCTCGGGGTGGCGCCGGACGCGTCGCCGGTCGAGGTCCGTCGGGCCTACGTCGCCAAGGCCAGGGCCCACCACCCCGACTTCCATGCCGCCACCGGCGGGAGCGAGCGCGCCCGCAGCGAGCGGCAGATGCAGCTCGTCAACGACGCCTGGCACGTCCTGGGGGACCCGTCGCGCCGAGCCGACTACGACCGGACGCTCTCGTCGGCTCGCCCCTCGCTGTCGACGGCGCGGCCCTCGCCGCCGCGGCGGACCGCCAGCGGTGCCAGCGTGCACTTCCGACCGCTCGACCCCGACCCCGACGACGGTGACGCGTTCGACGAGTCGGACGTGCCCTTCGAGCGTCCGGGGCGGACCCCACCCCGGTGGATGGTCCTCGCCCCGCCCGCCGCCGTCGCCGGGGGGCTGGGGCTGGTCGTGTTGGGACTCGTCGTGTCCTTGCGCGCCGTGGTCGCCCTCGGGGTCCTCGGCGTCGCATTGGGTGCGGTGGGGTTCCTGCTGGCGCCGTTCTATGCCATGACGGGCGGCCACGGGCCACGCCGGTGAGGTCCGGGGCGAACCACGTGCGCCGGCCGCGGCCCACGCCCTAGTGTGCGCGGCCATGACCAAGATCTCCTCCTTCGTGAAGCTCACCGCCCAGCCCGGCAAGCGCGACGAGCTCGCCGACGCCCTGCGCACCATGTACCCGACGGTCGAGGAGGAGACGGGCACCGAGATCTACGCCATCAACTTCGACAACGCCGACGAGAACGCCGTGTGGATGTTCGAGCTCTACACCGACAACGACGCCCTGGTGACCCACGGCGGCTCGGCGGCGATGGCGAACCTGTTCGGGCTGCTCGGCCCGCTGCTCGACGGCGCCCCGTTGATGGTGTTCTGCACCCCCACCGACGCCAAGGGCTTCGACCTCTGAGGTGACGACCTACCTGGATCGCATCCTCGAGGCCCACCGCGCCGCCGCCGCCGCCGACCCACGCTCGTTGGCGGCCCTGCGGGCCGAGGCCGAGGCGGCCACGGCGCCGCCGCGGGGGTTCCGGCAGGCCCTGCTCGACGCCTCGGCGGGCGGGCATCCCGCGGTGATCGCCGAGGTGAAGCGCCGATCCCCGTCGAAGGGGGCGTTGTGGGCGGATCTCGATCCGGCCGCGTTGGCGCGCGAGTACGAGGCGGGAGGGGCGGCCTGCCTGTCGGTGCTCACCGATCGCGACCACTTCGGTGGCTCCCCGGCCGACCTGCAGGCCGCTCGGGCGGCCTGCTCGCTCCCCGTGCTCCGCAAGGACTTCACGGTGGACGCCCGCGATGTCTGCGATGCCCGCCTGATGGGGGCCGACTGCGTGTTGTTGATCGCCGCCGCTCTCGACGACGACGAGCTGGCGAGCTTCCTCGGCCTGGCCCGAGCGCTCGGGCTCGACGCGCTGGTGGAGGTCCATGACGAGGCCGAGCTCGAACGGGCCATGGCGACCGGTGCCGACCTGGTGGGGGTCAACCAGCGCGACCTGGTCACCTTCAAGGTCGACACCGCCCGGGCCGTGCGGATGGCCCCGAAGATGCCCGGTGGGGTGGTGCGGGTGGCCGAGTCCGGCATCACCGGCGCCGACGACGCGCGGCGCCTGGTCGAGGCCGGGTACCACGCGTTGCTGGTGGGGGAGGCGTTGGTCACCTCCGGCGCCCCCGCTGCCGCGTTGCGGGCGATTACCGGTACGTGACCGGCCGGTCGGGTCCGGTAGCGTGTCGCCGTGTTCGTGAAGATCTGCGGGACGACCAACGAGTCCGACGCGCTGTTCGCCGTGGCCATGGGCGCAGATGCCGTGGGGTTCGTGTTCGCTCCGTCGCCACGGCAGGTGGCACCGACCCTGGTCCGTGACATCGTGCGGCGGCTCCCGCCGGAGATCATGACGGTGGGCGTGTTCCGGGACGAGGCCACGCAACGGGTGGTCGACATCGTGAACACCTGTGCCCTCGGCGGGGTCCAGTTGCACGGGCACGAGGCGCCGGCCGAGTGTCGCTGGGTCCGGGAGCGGGTGCCGTTCCTCATCAAGGCCTTCCCGGCCGGTGATCACCTGGTGGAGCGGGTCGGCGAGTACGACGCCGCCGACGCCATCCTCCTCGACGCCCCGTCGCCGGGCTCGGGCCAGTCCTTCGACTGGAGCGTGGTCGACCTCCTCCCGCGCGGCCGCCGGCTCATCGTCGCCGGCGGCCTGACCCCCCAGAACGTGGGCGAGGCCATCGAGCGGACCGGGGCGTGGGGGGTCGACGTGGCGACCGGCGTGGAGTCCACGCCCGGCCACAAGGACGCGCGCAAGGTGCATCGGTTCTGCCGGATGGCCAAGAGCTACACGGCCCCGGTCTTCGAGGGCGATCACCTGCTCATGCCGCTCGACTTCGACTTCGAGGCGTACGGCGACGGGCTCGGGGAGTTCGACGGCGACGGCACCGGGCTGGTCGACGACGGCGACGGGGGCCCCGCCGTCCTCTACGACTTCGACGAGCCCGCCGAGCTGGGCTGACCGTCCACCATGCCCCTCGACCCACCCACGTCAGACGGCCGTTTCGGCGAGTTCGGCGGCCGCTTCGTCCCGGAGACCCTCGTCCCGGCGTGCATGGAGCTCGAGGCCGCGTTCGCCGAGGCGTGGTCCGACCCCGCCTTCCGGGCCGAGCTCGACGGTCTGCTCCGGGACTACGCCGGCCGGCCCTCCCCCCTCACGGTGTGCGACCGGCTCTCGACCGAGCTCGGCGTGCAGGTGCTCCTCAAGCGGGAGGACCTCAACCACACCGGCTCCCACAAGATCAACAACGTCCTCGGCCAAGCCCTGCTGGCGCGGCGCATGGGCAAGGAGCGCCTGGTGGCCGAGACCGGCGCCGGCCAGCACGGCGTGGCCACGGCGACGGCGGCGGCGCTGCTCGGGATGGCCTGCACGGTCTACATGGGCGAGGTCGACATGCGGCGCCAGGAGCTCAACGTGTTCCGCATGCGCCTGCTCGGCGCAGAGGTCCGGGCGGCGATGTCGGGCAGCCGCACGCTCAAGGACGCCATCAACGAGGCGATGCGCGACTGGGTCGCCACGGTCGAGTCCACCCACTACTGCCTGGGTTCGGTGATGGGCCCGCACCCCTACCCGTGGATGGTGCGTGAGCTCCACACGGTCATCGGCACGGAGGCCCGGGAGCAGTGCGCGGCCCTCCTCGGCGGCGACGGCCTCCCGGACGTCGTCACCGCCTGCGTAGGCGGGGGATCCAACGCCATCGGGATCTTCTCCGGCTTCGCCGGCACCCGGGCCGAGCTCGTCGGTGTGGAGCCTGCGGGCGGCGCCGCCGTCGGACGGGGGGCGCCGGGCGTTGTGCACGGCTCGAAGTCGTTCCTCCTCCAGGACGAGTGGGGCCAGGTGCAGGAGGCCGAGTCGATCTCGGCCGGGCTCGACTACCCGGGGATCGGGCCAGAGCACGCCCACCTCGCGGCCGCCGGGCTGGCCCGCTACGAGCAGGTCGACGACCGGGAGGTCATCGAGGCCTTCGCCCTGCTCTCCCGCACCGAGGGGATCATCCCGGCCCTCGAGCCCGCCCACGCGTTGGCCTGGATCTCGCGCGACCGCGAGGCGCTGGCCGGCCGCACGGTGCTGCTGAACCTGTCCGGCCGGGGCGACAAGGACGTGGCCCAGATGATGGAGCACCTGGGGTGACGGGCCTCGAGGCCACCCTTCGTGCGGCGAGGGCGGCCGGTCGGAAGCTGCTCGTCCCGTACATCACCGGCGGGTACCGACCCGAGTGGCTCGACGTCGTACGGGCCGTGGCCGACGCCGGCGCCGATGCCATCGAGATCGGGATCCCGTTCAGCGATCCGGTCATGGACGGTCCCGTGATCCAACGGGCCTCCGAAGACGCCCTGGCCGCCGGGGCGACGCCGGGCGGCATCCTCGCCGCCCTGCGGGGGCACGACGCGGGGGTGCCCCTCGCCGTCATGACCTACTACAACATCTGCTTCCACATGGGCCACGAGCGCTTCGCCCAGGGCCTGGTCGACGCCGGCGTCAGCGCCGCCATCCTCCCGGACCTGCCGCTCGAGGAGACGGGCCCGTGGTGCGACGCGGCCGACGCCGCCGGCGTCGAGACGGTGCTCCTGGCCGCGCCGACCGCGCCCGACGAGCGGCTCCCCCGCATCTGCGCCCGCAGTCGGGGCTTCGTCTACGCCGTCGGGCTGCTGGGTGTCACCGGCGAGCGCGACACGCTGGCCGCCACGGCGACCAGCATCGCCGCCCGGCTGAAGAGCGTCACCGATCTGCCGGTGCTGGTGGGCGTGGGCATCTCCAACGCCGACCAGGCGGTGGAGGCCAGCGCGGTCGCCGACGGTGTGGTCATCGGCTCCGCCCTCATGCGCATCCTCCTCGACGGAGGCGGACCGGAGGGGGCGGCGGCGTTCGTCGCCGGCGTGCGAGCCGCCCTTGACGGCTGAGGTTCCCACGGTCGGGCGTATGCTGCAGGCGTGCCGGCTGAGGTGATTCGACTGAAGAGCTTCGCTCGATATCGGGTCATCGGGCGCGAGCTCTTCAGCTGCCAGGCCAGCGAGGTCGACCTCCTCCAGGCCCTCGGGCCGCCCACGTCGGAGGTCGATCCGCCGCTCGGGTCCGGCGAGCCCCGGATGTTCTGGGACGTCGAGTTCCCTTGTGGGTTGGTGATGGGGCTCCAGTTCGACCGGTTGCGCCAGCACCTGCTCGGGCACCTGGACGGCCCCGACGTGGCCCACGCCCTCCGGCACCTCCGCCTCCGGCCGGCCGACCTCTGGACGCTCGAGGAGGCCGAGCCGTCCGCCTTCGCCACGGTTGCGGCCGGGGCGCCTCCCATGCCCCGCACCTTCACCCTCTACGAAGCCGAGGCCGACAGCCCCCCGGAGACGGTCGCGTCGGGCGTCACCGAACGCGACGCCCGGTGCCAGCTGGCCGAGCTCGACGGGCTCGAGCCCGGCGTGCGGATGTGGGTGACCGACGGTTCGGGCGAGGCCACGACCCCGCCGCCGGCGCCGGTCCTGGACCTGCAGCGTCCCCGGATGGGCACGGTGACGCCGGACGCTCCCCGGTCCGCCACCCGCCGGTCGCTCGAGTCGTTCACGACGGCGGCGGAGCAGCAGGCCCCGCGCTACTTCGACGACATCGTCGACGCGTGATCCGGCGGGGCCAGGCTCAGAGCTTGCCCCAGCCCTCCAGGCCGGTGAGGATCCGGAGCATCACCTCGTCGGTGCCGCCGCCGATCGACAGGAGGCGGGAGTCCCGGAAGAAGCGGGCCGTCCAGGTCTCCTCCATGTAGCCGATCCCGCCGTGGAACTGGATGCACGTGTCGGCGACGACACGGTTGAGCCGCCCGGCCTTGAGCTTCGCGATGGATGCCATCTTGGTCACCGTGATGGGGTCGGCCCCTGACACGATGGCGTCGGCGCAGGCGTAGTTGTAGTGGCGCAGGAGCTCCACCTCGGCCAGCACCTCGGCCATGCTGAACGCGAGGTACTGGTTGTCGAGGAGCGGCCGGCCGAAGGCCTGGCGTTGCTTCAGGTAGTCGATGGTGCGTTCGATGGCCACCACCATCTGGCCCGTGGCCATGTAGGACGCGATGAGCCGCTCGTTCTGGAACTGGGCCATCTGCTGCTGGAACCCCTGGCCGATCTCGCCGATCGTGTTGGCCACGGGGACCCGCATGTCGACGAACGACAACTCGGCGGTGTCGCTCGAGCGCTGTCCGAGCTTGTCGAGCTTGCGGCTGACGGCGAAGCCCGGCGTGTCGGTGGGCACGACGATCTGGCTCATCCCCCGATAGCCGCCCTCGTCGGAGGTGCGGGCCAGGAGGCACAGCCAGTCGGCCTGGGTGCCGTTGGTGATGTAGAGCTTGGTGCCGTTGATGACCCACTCGTCGCCGTCGCGCACGGCCCGGGTGCGAAGACCGGCCACGTCGGACCCGGCGTCGGGTTCGGTGACGGCGATGGCGGCGACCATATCCCCGCGGATGGCCGGGGCGAGGTACCGCTCCTTGAGCTCGTGGGAGCCGAACCGGGCCAAGGCCGGCGTGGCCATGTCGGTCTGCACGCTCACCGCCATGGCGACCCCGCCCGTGGTGCAGCGCCCCATCTCCTCGCCGTAGATGACGGTGTAGAGGTGGTCGGCGCCCTGCCCGCCGTAGGCCGGGTCGTACTCGAGCCCCAGCACCCCGAGGGCGCCGAGCTTCGGGAACAGCTCGTGGGCGGGGAAGATGCCCTGGCGCTCCCACTCGTCGGCGTAGGGGTTGATCTCGCGCTCGACGAAGTCGCGGACGGTGCGGCGGAACAGGTCGTGCTCCTCGGTGAACTGCATGGTGGTTCCTCCGGTGCGAAGGCGATCGGGTGTCGTGGGCGCGTTCAGCGGTAGCGCGGCTCGAGGAGCTCGGTCGGGACCTCGACGACCTTGGCCCGGAGGTACTCCCCGAGCCCCTTGGCCTGCGGGTCGGTGCGGGTCGACGCAGCCACGCCACGGCCGAGGAGGCCTCGGATCACGAAGTTGAGCGAGCGGAGGTTGGGGAGCTCGACCCGCTCGATGTCACGGCCCTCGGTCTCGGTCGGCATCAGCTGCCGCAGGCGCTCCTCGGTGAGGAACCACCCCAACCAGTCGTAGGCCACCTCGGACCGGGCCCACACGCCGATGTTGGCGTTGCCGCCCTTGTCGCCGGATCGGGCGCCGATCACCCGGCCGATCGGGACCGAGCTCGTGGCCACGTCGTCCCAGTAGGGAGCGTCGGAGTCGACGCCCCCCATGCGCTGCCGGGTGAGGTCGCCGAGCAGCGAGGCGATGGCGGCGGGGTCGCCGGACGGCGCCACCGGTGTGGCTCCGGGCCGGCCCGAGCCGGTGCCGGGCATCGGCTCGCCGCCGTCCTTCACCGCGACCCGCGGCGCCCGCTTGGCCTCGATCGGCGGGGCGCCGGGGGCGGCGGGCACGACGATCCGCTCGTCGCCGACCACGGCCACGTGGATCGGGAAGTCCGACGGGACCAGCGCGGGCCAGTACACGCCGTAGCTGCTGGCGTCGGTGGGCGGGCTGGTGGTGAAGAGCCCCGGGTAGGAGGCGAGGACCATCTCGATCACCTTGTTGGAGAAGGCCCGGCCCACCTTGGCCGGGTCACGGTCCATCACCGTGACCCGCAGCTCGGCCAGGGCCTCGTCGTTGGTGAGCGGGTTCTCCCGCTCCGTGCGCCGGAGCCGGACGTCGACGGCCTCGAACGCCTCCCGGCCCCCGTCGACGAGGGACCACAAGGTGCGTTCGGCGATGTCGGCCTTCTCGGCGATGTCGAGCCCGGTGAGCACGAAGGTCATCGAGTTGCGGTAGCCGCCGAGGTAGTTGACGCACACCTTGGTGGTGGCGGGACCGGGCATCCCCCGCACCCCGTGCACCCGCACCCGGTCGGCCCCGTCCGGTGCGAGTCGGATCGAGTTGAACCACACCGAGGCGTCGGGGTTGTGGTACTGCAGCCCCTGGATCTCGTAGAGGAGTTGGGCGGTGACCGTGTCGACCGACACCAGGCCGCCGGTCCCCGGGTGCTTGGTGATGACGCTGCTGCCGTCGGCGTGGATCTCGGCGATCGGGAACCCGAGGCGCTCGATCCCCGGGACCTCCTCGAAGAACGCGAAGTTCCCCCCGGTGCACTGCGTGCCGCACTCGATGATGTGCCCGGCGACGACGGCGCCCGCCAGCTCGTCCCAGTCGGTCCGGGCCCAGCCGAAGTGGTGGGCGGCCGGTCCCACGATCACCGCGGCGTCGGTCACCCGGCCGGTGATGACGATGTCGGCGCCCCGCCCCAGCGCTTCGACGATCCCCCAGGCCCCGAGGTAGGCGTTGGCGGTGATCGGCTCGGCCCCGACCTGATCCAGCTCCTCGCCGGTGTCGAGGTTGGTGAGGGTGTGCCCGGCGTCGTGCAGCTCGCCGAGGCGGGGCATGAGGTCGTCCCCCTCGACGTGGGCGACGACCAGGTCGAGGCCCAACCGGGCGCAGAGCGTTCGGACGGCGTCGGCGCAGGCAGCGGGGTGCAGCCCCCCGGCGTTGCTCACGATCTTGATCCGCCGCTCGGCGCACTGGCCGAGGACCTCCTCCATCTGGCGCAGGAACGTCTTGGCGAAGCCCCCCGCCGGGTCCTTCAGACGGTCCTTAGCCAGGATCAGCATCGTCAGTTCCGCCAGCCAGTCGCCGGTCAGCACGTCGATGGGACCGCCCTCGACCATCTCGCGGGCGGCGCTGAGCCGGTCGCCGTAGAAGCCGGAGCAGTTCGCGATGCGGAGCGGGGGAGGGGTCATCGATCGCTTTCGGGATGGGGGTCCGCAGGGACCTCGCGGGATTCGAGGCGGACGAGGAGCTGGTGGGCGTCGACGGTGTCGCCCGATGCGACGAGAACCTCGAGCACCGTCGCCGGACCGGGTGTGGTGACACGGTGCTCGACCTTCATCGCCTCGAGGACCACGAGCGTGTCACCGGCCTCGACCTGGTCGCCGGCCGCGACGTTGACGGCCACCACCCGGCCCGGGACCGGCGCCACCGGGCCGCCCGAGCTCTCGACGCGTTCGGCGGAGGAGAACGGCGGTACCTCGTCGAAGCGGGACTGGCCGAGGGGCGAGTTCACGTACCACGTGGTGCCCTCCCAGTGGACGGTGCAGCGGTGGCCGCGCCGACCGAAGTGGACGACCACGGTGGCGGACCCGTCGGCCTCCTCGACAGGGACGAGCTCCACGAGCGTGGTGGTGCTCCCGGTCGGGCCGCTGATGGCGACGGAGTAGATGGCATCGGCCACGGCGGGGTCGCCGCGCCGCACCGCCTCCAGTCGCCGCGCCCGCTCCAGCGGGTGGTCCCGGCTGACGTGGGTGTAGCTGACGTGCCAGTCGCGGCCCTGGCTGCGGTAGGTGATGGACTGGCTGGCGAACCCGACGGGCGCGTCGAGGAGCTGCCAGAAGGCCGACCCGGGCTGGAGCTCCGTGGTGCGGCCGCCGACGTTGCGCCAACCGCTGGGCACGAAGGGCCAGGGGCTGGCGGCCCGCCGACGGCGTTGGGCGACGAGCGCTACCGCGGCCAGGTGCGGTCCGGTGACGGCGTTGAACCGCTGCCACTGGCGCTCCATCGGCTGGTCCTCGCCCTCGGGCCAGTCCGGAAGCGGTGGATGCCGATCCACGAAGTCGGTGCGGGTCAGGCCGTCGCGGAAGTCGTCGGAGGTGAGGACGTCGTAGAGGTACTCACGGTTGGTCGTCACGCCGTGGATGGTGAGCTCACGCAGGGCCCGGGCGAGGCGGGCGGAGGCCTCGATCCGGGTGTCGGCGAAGGCGATGGCCTTGGCCAGGAGGGAGTCGTAGTGGGGGCTGACCCACGAGCCCGACAGCACGCCGGCGTCGTAGCGCACACCAGGGGTCGGACCCGGCTCCCAGCGGGTGATGCGACCGGTGCTCGGGAGCCACCCCGCCGCAGGGTCCTCGGCGCACACCCGCACCTCGACGGCGTGGCCGCGGAAGTGGATGTCGCTCTGGGTCATCGGCAGCGGTTCGCCCTGGGCGACCTGCAGCTGGAGCCGGACGAGATCGAGGCCGGTGATGGCTTCGGTGACCGGGTGCTCCACCTGCAACCGGGTGTTCATCTCCAGGAACCAGAACGCCGGTGAGTCGCCCGAGTCGTCGACCAGGAACTCGACCGTGCCCAGCCCTTCGTAGCCGATCGCTCGGGCCAGCCCCATCGCCGCTTCGGTCATCTGGTGCCGCAAGGTGGGGTCGACGGCGGTCGACGGCGCCTCTTCCACCAGCTTCTGGTGGCGGCGCTGGATCGAGCACTCGCGCTCGCCCAGGTGGACGATGTTGCCGTGCGCATCGGCCAGCACCTGGATCTCGATGTGGCGCCCCGCCGGAACCCACGTTTCGGCGTAGACGGTGGCGTTGCCGAACGACGACGCCGCCTCCCGCTGGGCTGCCAGCACGGCCTCGGCCAGCGCGTCGGGCTCGTGCACCAACCGCATGCCCCGGCCGCCACCGCCAGCGGCGGCCTTGACGATCAACGGGAACGGCACGGCGGCCACCTGGGCGGTCCAGGCGGCCGGGTCGTCGCCGGCGAGCAGCGCCCAGGGTAGGGTGGGCACGGCGGCATCGGCCGCCGTCTGCTTGGCCAGGACCTTGTCGCCCATCGTGGTGATGGCGTCCGGTGGGGGCCCGACCCAGGTGAGCCCCGCCGCCTGGACCGCCCGGGCGAAGCTGGCCCGCTCGGAGAGGAAGCCGTAGCCCGGGTGGATGGCGTCGGCGCCCTGCCACTCGGCCGCCCGCAGGATCTCTTCGCGGTCGAGGTAGGTCTCGAGGGCCGTCTCGCCCTTCAGTGGGATCGACACATCGGCCTCGAGCACGTGCGGGGAGAGCCGGTCGGGTTCGGCGAACACGGCCACCGTCCGGATGCCCATCTCGTGCGCGGTGCGGATGATGCGGCGGGCGATCTCGCCCCGGTTGGCGATGAGGAGCGTGCGGATGGGTGCGGAGCTCATGAGGTCACAGCCGGAAGACGCCGAAGGACGAGGCCCCCCGGACGGGGGCGGAGTGGATGGCCGACAGTGCGATCCCGAGGACGTACCGGGTGTCGCGGGGATCGATGATGCCGTCGTCCCACAGGCGACCCGTGGCGAAGAGGGCATTGGACTCCAGCTCGACCTGGGCTTCGATGGCGGCCCGCATCGCCGCGTCGGCCTCCTCGTCGTAGGTGCGGCCGTCGCGTTCGGCGGCCTGGCGCTGGACGATCGACATCACCCCGGCGAGTTGCTGGGGGCCCATCACCGCGATCCGATGGTTGGGCCAGGTGAAGACGAACCTCGGGTCGTAGGCACGACCCGACATCCCGTAGTTGCCGGCGCCGTAGGACGCGCCCACCATCAGCGTGAGGTGGGGAACCTCGGAGTTGGACACCGCGTTGATGAGCTGGGACCCGTGCTTGATGATCCCGCCCCGCTCGTAGCGGCTTCCCACCATGAACCCGGTGATGTTCTGGACGAAGAGCAACGGGATGTCCCGGCGGTTGCACAGCTGGATGAACTGGGCCCCCTTCTGCGACTCTTCCGAGAACAGGATCCCGTTGTTGGCGAGGATGCCGATGGGGAATCCGCACAACGACGCGAAGCCGGTGACGAGCTGGGTGCCGTAGAGCGGCTTGAACTCGTCGAAACGCGAGCCGTCGGTGATCCGCCACAGGATCTCGCGGACGTCGAAGGGCACGCGCACATCGGCACTCGCCACGCCGAGCAACTCGTCGGGATCGAAGAGGGGAGCGTCGGCGGGAGCGGAGGGGCCGGGGCCCAACTTCCGGTGGGCCAGGTGCTCCACCGCCTCGCGGGCGAGCCGGATGGCGTCGGGCTCGCTGACGGCCAGGTGATCGGCCAGCCCCGAGGTGCGGGCGTGCATCTCGGCCCCACCGAGGGTCTCGTCGTCGGTGTCCTCGTCGATCGCCATCTTCACGAGGGGCGGGCCGCCCAGGAACACCTTGGCTTGGCCCTGCTGGAAGATCGTGATGTCGCTCATCCCGGGCACGTACGCCCCGCCGGCGGTCGAGCTCCCGAACACGACGGTGATGGTGGGGATGCCGGCCGCCGACAGGCGAGTCAGGTTCCGGAACGTGGCGCCGCCCGGCACGAAGATGTCGGCCTGCTTCGGCAGGTCGGCACCGGCCGATTCGGTGAGGTTCACCAGAGGGAGCCGGTTGCGCCGGGCGATCTCCTGGCTGCGGAGCGACTTGGCGATGGTGGTCGGGGAGGAGCTTCCCCCACGGACGGTCGGGTCGTTGGCCGAGATGAGGCACTCGACGCCTGCCACCGTGCCGATGCCGGCGACGAGCCCTCCGCCGAGGGGGTCGTCGGTGCCCCAGCCCGCGAGGGGCGAGAGCTCGAGGAACGGCGAGTCGCGGTCGAGGAGAAGGTCGATGCGTTCGCGGGGGAGGAGCTTGCCCCGGGCGCGGTGGCGGGCGACGTACTTGTCGCCCCCGCCGAGCAGCGCCTCGGCCTGGGCTTCGAGGACGGGTCCGAGCAGCCCGAGCATGCTCGACCGGTTCGCCTGGAACTCGTCGGAGCCGGTGTCGAGCTGTGTCGGTGGTACCCGCATGGCGTGCGAACGCTAGCCCACCGTTCGCGGGGCTGCGGTCGTGGTCATCGGCGGTCCCGGGATCACTCGGGCCGGGCGATCAGGGCGGGCCCGGTGGTCGGCGCGGCCCGGTCGCGCACGGTCGTGCGCAGGCCGGCGGCGAGGAGGCGGCTGGCGGCGCTGAGGGTGGCGAGGACCACGGCCGTGATCAGCACCAGCAGCACGGGCACGGGACCGATCAGCCAGTCGAGCGCCCCGAGCACCTCCTGCGGGCGGGTGAACACCTGCCACGAGTTCAACCGGACGACCCGGCCGAAGAAGACGCCCACGGCGCTGAGCAGGTGGAGCGCCGCTTCGACCGCCACGCCGGCGCGCCACGACCACCGGCGGGTGGCGTGCCGCCGGGCCCGCTCGACGGCGACGACGTAGCAGGCCGTCCCGACGGCGAAGAACGCCACGTAGAGGGGCAGGTAGACGCCGAGGATCTGGAGGTCGCTGCGGCTGCGCCGGATGTCGTCGAACAGGTGGATCACGTCGGTGAGGACGTAGGGGGCGTTCGGGAGGAAGAGCACGAAGAGGGCCAGGCCGAGCCACCACAGGAGGCCGTGACGCGCCCGCTCCCGGAACAGGCGCAGGGCGAGGGCCAGGGGCACGAGGGCGAGGAAGAGGTTCCACCCCATCCACAGCGCGTGGGAGCGGGTCAACAGGCGGAGGTCGTGGGCACCCTGCTGGATCAGCTCCCGCGTTCCCATCGTGGCAACGGTAGCCGCCCGGCCGGGGGCGGAACCGTCGGCCGGGCGGGCCCGCTCGGGGGTTGGCCGGCCCCGTCGAGCGGCCGTAGCGTGCATCTCGTGCCATCCCCCGAGGTCCCGGTCGTCACGCTCTTCGAGCGGGTCGGGGGCATGCCGTTCTTCGCCGAGCTGACCCGGCGGTTCTACGAGCAGGTCGCGCTCGATCCGGTGCTCCGGCCCCTGTACCCGGCCGACCTCGGTCCGGCGGAGGACCGCCTCCGCCTGTTCCTGGCCCAGTACTGGGGCGGCCCGACCACCTACAGCGAGCTCCGGGGGCACCCGCGGTTGCGCATGCGCCACGCCCCCTACCTGATCGCGTCGGCCGAACAGCGGGCGTGGCTCTCGGCGATGGTGGGCGCGCTCGACGGGATGGCGGTGGCCGACGACGATCGAGCCGAGCTCGTCGCCTACTTCGAGATGGCGGCGACCCACCTGCGCAACGCCCCCGACCACTGACACCGGCGGCCGCTCGCCGCTCACCGCGGTACCGTGCAGCGGTGCATGGTTCACGGCGGTACCGGGCGGTCGCACTCCTGCTGGCGGGCATCCTCGTCGGTACCGCGGCGACGGGTTGCGCCAAGCGGGCGGGCACGGTCGTCCGGGCCGCGGACGGCTCGCCGCTGGCCGGCGCCTCGGTCGCTCTGGCCGACACGACCGGGCGGGTGGTCGTGGTGACCACCGACGGGGAGGGAGCGTTCGCCGCTGACCTCGGTGTCCCCACCCTCGTGGCCGTCACGGTCAGCGCGCCCGGCTACCTTCCCCAGACCCGGGCGGTCGGTGCCGATCGGCCGATCAGCTCCTGGACGATGGTCCCGGACCCGGACCCGGGCGACCCCGACGGGGACGGCCTGTCGAACGGCGCCGAAGCCACGTTCGGTACCGATCCCACGCGGGCCGATACCGACCGGGACGGGCTCGGTGACGGCGACGAAGCCACGGTTCGCGCGCCGCTCGGCCTGCCCGGCCTGGGTGCGGACGCGAGGCATCGCGACATCTTCATCGAGATCGACCGCGACGCCGACGAGCCCGGGGTCGGCTCCACGGTCGTGAGCGATGACGCCGTCGAGCTGGTTCGCGGCGTCTACGCCGCCAGTCCGCTCGGCAACCCGGATGGCACGACCGGCATCACGGCCCACATCGACAACGGCTCGCTCGGTGGCGGTGAGGCGCTCCACGACGTCCCGGTGGGGTACGGCTGCTCGTTCGCCGGCTATGACGGCCTGAGCCACCTGGCGCCCGAGCGTCGGTCGGCGTTCTTCCACGTCCTGTCGGGCGACCTCAGCCTGTGCAGCCTGTACGGCTACGCCTACGACACCCGCCGCGTCGTGGTCGACGTCGGGCAGCCCCAGCTCGGCACCCTCCAGACGCTCGTGGCGGCCGGCACCATCCTCCACGAGCTCGGGCACACCGTCGGGCTCCGGCACGGGGGCGACGAGGAGCTGCGCTGCAAGCCGAACTACCCCAGCGTCATGAACTACAACCCCGTGGTCATCTACTTCGCCGGGTTGGGGTACTCCCGCGGCCTGCAGCCCGCCATCGACGAGCACGCCATCGAGGAAACGAAGCCCTTCCTCGGTTACCCGCAGTACGACTGGAACCACGACGGCGTGATCCAAGTCGGGACCTACGCCGCCGACGTCGACAACTGGAGCTGGCTGGAGCCCGGCTTCCAGACCCTGGTGGGGTCGGTCTTCAGCAAGACCCGGTGCCCGGTCAACGGCATCAACGCCGAGCCGTTGCACGACTTCGACGACTGGGGGCGGATCGCCGCCGTGCTCCCCGCCGTCGTCGGCATCCCCCTGCCCGGCGGGCCGGGCGGGCTGCCGAGCGAGGCGACCCGCGTCGGCGTGGTGGTCGGGCCCTGACGCGCGCTTGGTAGCTTGCGGACATGACCACTGGAACGAAGCTCACCACCGGTGACAAGGCGCCGACCTTCTCCCTGCCCGACCAGGAGGGCGCCACCCGCAAGCTGTCGGAGTTCAAGGGTCGGAAGGTCCTCGTGTACTTCTACCCCAAGGCCGACACGCCGGGCTGCACCACCCAGTCGTGCGCGTTGCGCGACATCCTCGGGCAGATCGGCGACACCGCCGTCGTGGGCATCAGCCCCGACACCTCCGAGCGGCAGAAGAAGTTCGACGGGAAGTACTCGCTCGGCTTCCCGCTCCTCGCCGACACCGAGCACGCCGTGGCCGAGGCCTACGGGGTGTGGGGCGAGAAGGTCAACTACGGCCGCACCTACATGGGGATCATCCGCTCGGCCTTCCTCATCGACGAGAAGGGCAAGATCGCCCACGCCTGGTACAAGATCTCGCCCAAGGACACGCCCACGAAGCTGCTGAAGGCGCTCGAGGGGTGACGGCGCTCCCACGCCCGGACGCGGTCCTCCCGCACCGCCCGCCGTTCCTCCTCCTCGACGAGGTCACGGCGCTCGTGCCCGGCGCCTCGGCCCGAGGGCACTGGCACCTCTCCGGCGACGAGGCCTTCTTCGCCGGGCACTTCCCCGGGCGTCCCACGCTCCCGGGGGTGCTGATGCTCGAGGCCATCGCCCAGCTCGGGGCCTACGCCGTGCTCCAGGGCAGCGAAGGTACGCCCGCGGCCGGCCGTCTCCCGCTCTTCGGCGGGGTGGACGGGGTGCGCTTCCGCCGCCAGGTGGTACCGGGGGACACCCTCGAGCTCGAGGTGGAGCTGGGACGGCTCTCGGCCCGCGCCGGCAAGGGCCATGGCCGTGCCACCGTCGGCGGGGAGCTCGCCTGTGAGGCCGATCTGCTCTTCGTGCTGGTCGACCGGGGCGAGGTGCCGGCCTGACCCACCCGTGGGGGCCTAGGCCGGCCCGAGCACGAGGGTGCCGTTGTGGCCGCCGAATCCGAAGCTGTTCGAGAGGGTCGGCCCGGGGGTCCAGGGCCGGGCGTCGAGCACGAGGTCGAGGGCGGGCAGGTCCGGGTCCATGGCCGTCGTGCCGAGGGTCGGGGGGAGGGACCGGTGCTGCATCGCCAGCACCGCGGCGACAGCCTCGATCGCTCCGGCCGCGCCCAGCGCGTGCCCGGTCACGCCCTTGATGGACGTGATCGGTGGGCCGGGGGTGCCGAACAGCGCGGCCACGGCCAGGGCCTCGGCCTCGTCGTTGCGCGGGGTGGAGGTCCCGTGGGCGTTGATGTGGGCGATGTCGCCGGGCGTCAGGCCGGCATCGGCCATGGCCAGCTGCATGCATGAGATGGCCCCGCGCCCCTCGGGGGCTGGCGCGGTGATGTGGTGGGCGTCGGCCGAGGAGGCGCCGCCGAGGATCTCGGCCAGCACGGTCGCCCCCCGGGCGACGGCGTCGTCCCACGCCTCGAGCACGAGGACGGCCGCACCCTCCGACATCACGAACCCGTCACGGGCGGCATCGAACGGGCACGACCGGCCGCTGCTGGTGAGCGCGGTCATGTTGCGGAAGCCGGCCACGGCGGTGTCGGTCATGGCCGCCTCGGTGCTGCCGGCGATCGCGGCGTCGCAGCGCCCGTCGGCGATCAGGCGCGCCGCGTTGGTGATGGCGTGGGTGCCGGTGGCGCAGGCGGTGGCGAGCGACTCGCACGGGCCCTGGAACCCGTACCGCATGGAGATGGCGGCGGCGGGGGCGTTCCCCATCACCATCGGGATCAGGAAGGGCGAGACGCGTCGCGGCCCACGGTCCCGGCACACCGCCGACTGTTCCTCGATCGTGGCCAGCCCGCCGATGCCCGTGCCCACGAGGGTGGCCACCCGCAGGGGGTCGACGGAGGGAAGACCGGCGTGGCCCAGCGCCTCGTGGGCGGCGGCGAGAGCGAACTGCTCGAACCGGTCGGCGCGGCGCACCTCCTTCGGGTTGTCGAAGTAGGGGGCCGGATCGAATTCGTGGATGCGGAGGAGCTCTCCGGGCGCGGGCGGCTCGTGCAACCCCCGCCAGAACGCCTCGGCGCCCAACCCGCACGAGGCGATGACGCCGATGCCGGTGACGGCGACCCGACGTCGTTCCATCAGAGCTTGGAACGGACCAGCTCGACCGCCTGGCCGACGGTGCCGATGCCTTCGAGCTCGGATTCGTCGACGCTGATGTCGAAGACCTCTTCGAGCTCCATCACGAGCTCGACCAGGTCGAGGCTGTCGGCGCCGAGGTCGTCACCGAAGCTGGCCTCGAGCGTCACCTTGGCGGCGTCCACGGACAGGACCTTCACCGCACACTCGGTGAACTTCTGGAGGACGTCGTCGCTCATTGGGGGTCTCCTTTGGGAAGAGGTCGCCCGCAGGGGGGCGAGAGGGAAGGTAGCTGTCGCCGGCGCGGGCTCACCACACGCCCATGCCGAGTCCGCCGTCGACCGGCAGCACGGCGCCGGTGATGTAGGCCGCGCCGTCGGACACCAGGAAGGTGATCGCCGCCGCGACCTCGTCCGGCGCGCCGAGCCGCCCGAGCGGTACGACGGATGCGATGGCATCCCGCCGAGCTTCGGGGAGGGCGTCGAACATGTCGGTGGCCACGGGGCCGGGAGCGACCACGTTGACGGTCACCGAACGCGAAGCGAACTCCCGGGCGAGGGACCGGGCGAGCCCGACCAGCCCGGCTTTCGACGCGGCGTAGTTGGCCTGGCCCGCCTGGCCCGTGGCGCCGACCACGCTCGACACGAACACGATGCGTCCCCATCGGGCCCGCATCATCTTCTGCACGGCCCGCCGAGCCACCCGGAACGAGCCGGCGAGGTTCGTCTCGATGACCTCGTCGAAGTCGGCGTCGGACATCCGCAGCACGAGGGTGTCATGGGTGATCCCGGCGTTGGCGACGAGGATCTCCACCGGGCCGAGCTCGGCTTCGATGGCGTCGAAGGCGGCGTCGACGCTCTCGGTCGAGGTGATGTCGCAGGCGACGGCGAACAGGCCGTCCTCCGGGGGTGGGGGGCTGGACCGGTAGGTGACGGCCACGCGGTAGCCGGCATCGCGCAGGGCGCGAGCGGTGGCGTGGCCGATCCCCCGGGAACCGCCGGTGACGAGCGCAACTCGGGTCATCGTGGGGGACTCTGCCACTGGAGCACGGCGCTCGCCCAACTCATCCCGGCGCCGAAGCCCACGAGCAGCACGTTGTCGCCCGGGTGCACCCGCCCGCGGTCGAGCCCGTCGGCCAACGCCAGCGGGATCGAGGCCGCCGACGTGTTCCCGGTGGTCTGCAGGACGGTGAGGGCCTTGGCCGGATCGATGCCGAGGCGCTCGCAGGCGGCGGTGAGGATCCGGATGTTGGCCTGGTGCGGGACCACGACGTCGATGTCGTCCACGCCCAGCCCGCTCCGCTCGAGGGCGCGGATGGCGGACTCGACGGTGATCCGGACGGCCCGTCGGAAGATCTCCCGCCCGTCCATCTTCATCGTGTCACCGATCTCGGCGTACAGCAGGTGGCGGAGCGACCCGTCCGAGCCGAGGTCCCAGCCCCGCAGTTGCCCGGGGCCGTCGGTGGCCTCGAGCACCACGGCGCCGGCTCCGTCGGCGAAGAGGATCGCCGTGTTGCGGTCGTCCCAGTCCACGATGCGGGAGAGGGTCTCGCTCCCGACGACGAGGATGCGCTCGGCTCCCATCGCCAGGAAGCCGTGGGCGGTGACGAGGGAGTACACGAAGCCCGAGCAGGCGGCGTTGAGGTCGACGGCGCCGCCGGACGTGCCGAGGAGGCGTTGCACCTCCGAGGCCGACGCCGGCACCTGCATGTCGGGGGTGGTGGTGGCCAGGAGCACGAGGTCGATGGCGGAGGCGTCGAGCCCGGCCCGCTCCAGGGCGTGTTGGCCCGCCTCGGCGGCGAGGCCGGCGGTGGTCCCGCCGACGCGGCGCTCGGCGATGCCCGTCCGTTCCCGGATCCAGGCATCGGTGGTGCCGAGTTGATCGGCGAGGTCGTCGTTGGCGACCACCTTGTCGGGCAGGGCGGTGCCCCAGCCGGTGATGACGCCGCCCCGGGCGCCCGGCACCGGTCGGAAGGGAGCGCCCGACGCGCTCGACGCGCTCGACGCGCTCATGCTGTGCGGAGCCAGGCGACGGGCTGGCTCGAGGTGAGGCGCTCGCCGGCGAGCGCGACGACACCGACGATGATGCCCTCGAAGGGCGACCGGACGGGCTGGCCGTTGACGGTGCCCACCTCGGTGCCCACGGCGACGGGCTCGCCGGGGACGAGCGAGGGCGCGGGGGCGAACACTCCTGCGGCCGGGCTGATGACGAGGCGTTCGGTGGCGAAGAGGTGCTCGCCTTCGTGGGGTGGCAGCCCCACGGGGCCACCCGAGGGCGCGGCCAGCGCCTCGAGCATCGCGTCCAGGTGGGCCGGTTCGTTGACGGCCAGTGTGCGGGCACCGGGCAGGGTCCGCTTGGCCAGGCCGGTGAGGACGGTGCCGGGTCCGAGCTCGATGATCGTGGCCGCGCCCAGATCGGCGAGCGTGTGGAGCGATTGGCGCCAGCGGACGGGGGACACGAGCTGGCGTTCGAGCGCGCCGGCCCAGTCGTGGACGCCGGCGTGGGCGGCGGCGTCGACGTTGGCGACGACGGGCTGGGCCGTCGGGCGGATGTCGGCCGTTCGCAGCGCCTTGGCCAGGCGTTCGGAGGCCGGCGCCATCAGCGGAGAGTGGAACGCGCCGCCGACCGGCAGGGCCATGACCCGTTTGGCCCCGGCGGCCTTCATCGCCGCTTCGGCCCGGGCGATGCCGTCACGGGTGCCGGCCACGACGACCTGCCCCGGACCGTTGTAGTTGGCGACCCACAGGCCCTCGATCTCGGCGCAGGCGGCGGCGACGGCGTCGTCGTCGAGGCCGAGGACCGCCGCCATGGTCCCGTCGGTCTCGTCGGCCGCCGCCTGCATCGCGTCGCCCCGCTCGGCGACGAGCCGGACGCCCTCGTCGAAGGCGATGGCACCGGCCGCGACCAGGGCGGAGTACTCGCCGAGGCTGTGGCCGGCGAAGTACGACGCGTCGGCACCCAGCCGTTCGGCGGCGTCGAGCACCACCATGCTGAGGACGAAGGTGGCGATCTGGGCGTTGCGGGTGCGGGTCAGCTCATCGTCGGGGGCGTCGAGCAGGAGGGCGGCGACATCGCGCCCGGCGGCGTCGGACGCCTCCGTGACGAGCTCCCACGACGGGTGCTCCTTCCACGGTGCACCCATGCCGTGGCGCTGCGATCCTTGCCCGGGGAACGTGAAGGCGATCATGTGCCGGGTCCGACCCGCGTGCGGTCGGAAAGGTTTCTGTGGTCCACGGCACCCGGATCGCCACAGGCGGTGTCCGCCTCCGGCCGCTCCGTCATGTCCGGCCCACAGGCGACCCGGGCATTCAGCCGTACCGGGCCCGGAAGCGACGCTCGCCGGCGTCGAGCAACTTGGCCCGGAGCAGGGCGACGCCGGCCGCGGCGAGGCCGAGCACGAGCAGCGGGCGGACACGGCGGCGGGCCGCGGCGGGGGGTGGGGGAGCGCTCACGTGCGGCGGGGGGGATTCGAACCCCCAAGCCCTTGCGGGCAGCAGGGTTTGAGCCTGCCCTGTATGCCGGTTCCAGCACCGCCGCGGGGACCGTCACGCTATCGGGTCGCTCCGCCCGGGGCCCAACGCGAACAGCCCTCGGCGACGGCGGTGCGGTCACCCGGCCAGGAGTGGGCGAGCCGTACACTGGCGCGGTGTTCCGAACGTCGCTGGAGCGTCGCCTGACCGATGTGGGGGACCGTCTCCGGGCGGCCCGGGCCGAGCTGGCGATCGCCGACGAGCAGTTGGCCCAATTGGCGGAGGAAGCCGAGGACGCCCGACTCCGCTCGCTGGTCTCCGAGACCCCGCTGGCCGAGCGCCACAGTCGCGAAGCGAATCGCCATGCCTCGGCGATGCAGCGGCACCGTCAGGATCTCGAGGCCCGGATCGCCGACCTCGAGCGGCTCCAGGACGACCTGCTCGATCAGTTCGCCGCTCGCGACCGGTGACCGCCGGAGCGCCGGTCGCAGGGGTGCGTCCGTCGCGGTCGACCCTCTAACCTGCGCCGAGCCGCCGGTACCGGTGGCACCGCCGTCGACCAGGAGCATGCCGTGGCCACGCGAGTCGTGATCGCCGAAGACGAGGCGATCATCCGTCTCGACCTCAAGGAGACCCTCGAGGAGGAGGGCTACGAGGTCGTGGGGGAGACCGGCAGAGGCGACGAGGCGGTGGAGCTGGTGCGCTCGCTGGCGCCCGACGTGGCCATCCTCGACATCAAGATGCCCGGCCTGGACGGGCTGTCCGTGGCGCGGATCGTGTCCGGGGAGCGCCTGGCCGCCGTGTTGATCCTGACCGCCTTCTCGCAGCGGGACCTGGTCGAGCAGGCCCGCGACGCCGGCGCGCTCGCCTATCTGGTCAAACCCTTCCAGCGCACCGAGCTCGTGCCGGCGGTGGAGCTGGCGCTCGGCCGGTTCCGGGAGCTGCGGGCCCTGGCCGAGCAGGCCCGTTCCCTCGAAGAGCAGCTCGAGACCCGCAAGGTGGTGGACCGGGCCAAGGGAACCCTGATGGACGAGCTGGCGATGAAGGAAGCCGACGCGTTCAGCTTCATCCAGCGCACCGCTATGCGGGAACGGACCACGATGCGGCAGGTGGCGGAACGGGTGCTGGCCGGTTCGCTCCGCCCCGACCCGCCGGCCCGCCCTGCCGGCGGAGCGTGAGGAGCACCGCCATGCCCCGCCTGATGCTGATCGACGGGAACTCGCTCACCTATCGCGCCTTCTTCGCGCTGCCCACCGATCTCGCCACCGCGGGCGGGCAGGTGACCAACGCCGTCTACGGGTTCACGTCGATGCTGGTGAACCTGGTGCGCGACCACGAGCCCGACCACGTCGTCGTCGCCTTCGACCGGCCCGAACCGACGTTCCGGCACGAGCGGCTCGACTCCTACAAGGCCAATCGTGCGGCCGCGCCTGACATCCTCCGCGAGCAGATGGGCCTGGTGCGCCAGGTGGTGGACGTCCTCGGCCTCCCGGTGATCGAGGTCCCGGGGTTCGAGGCCGACGACATCATCGCCACCCTCGCCCGCCGCGCTGAAGCGGACAACTGGGACGTGCTCGTCGTCACCGGGGATCGCGACAGCTTCCAGCTCGTGCGGGATCCCCACGTCCGGGTGCTCTACAACAAGCGAGGGGTCTCCGACTACGCGCTCTACGACGAGGCCGGCATCGTCGAGCGCACCGGGGTGCGGGCCGACCAGTACGTGATCTACGCCGCCCTGCGCGGCGATCCGTCGGACAACCTCCCGGGGATCCCCGGGGTCGGGGAGAAGACGGCGGCCAAGCTCGTCGCCACCTACGGCGACCTCGACGGCATCTTCTCCCACCTCGACGACCAGACCCCGAAGTTGCGGGAGAACCTCGCGGCCCACGAGGGCCAGGCGCGGATGAACGCCGAGCTCATGGTCCTGCGGGAGGACGCGCCCATCGACACGTCGCTCGACTCGCTCCACCGCGGGGCCATCGACGAGGCCGAGCTGAAGCGCTTGTTCGACTTCCTGGAGTTCACCTCGCTCCTGCCCCGGGTGGCCGACGCCTTCGGGTTCGCCGGCGCCACCGCGGCCGCCACGCCGGCCGTCGCCGTCCCGGTCATCGCGCTGGCCGACGACGCCGCCACCGCGCTGGCCGGGCTCGCCCGGGTCGCGGACGGGGTCCGGGCCCTGGCCGTGGCCCCCGCGTGGTCCGGGCCGGAGGGACGCTCCGATCTCCTCGCACTCGCCCTTGCGCCCATGGCCGCCGGACCGGTGGGGGGGGAGTCCGGGGCCGAAGCGCCGGTGGACGGCCCCGAGGCCGCGGTCACCGTCCTCACGGCATCGGCCCTCGCGGACCCCGGGGTCCGATCTGCCCTCGCCGCCATCTTCGACGAATCGGGCCCGCCGTTGTGGGCCCACGACGCCAAGCCGCTCATGCGCGCCCTGCTCCCGCTCGGGGTCGACATCCGTACCCTCCGGCTCGACACCGCGGTCGCCGCCTACCTGATCGAGCCGTCCGACAGCCGGTACCTCCTCCGTGACCTCGCCGCCCGCTACGGCGGCGTGCAGCTCCCGGACGGGGCCGAAGCGCCCGAGGGGCAGCTCGACTTCGGGACGGGCGGGCCGTCGGCGACGGAGCGGGCCGCCATCGACGCTGTCGGGGTCCTGGCCGCCGGCCCGGCTCTGCTCGAGGCGCTCTCGGCCCGGGGTCTGGCCGACCTCAACCGCTCCATCGAGGTGCCGCTGGTGCGCGTGCTGGCCCGGATGGAGGTCCTGGGGATCGGCGTCGACCGTTCGGGGCTGCGGGCCCTGAGCGACTCGCTCCTCCACGACTGCGAAGCGCTGAAGCGCCAGATCTGGGAGGACGCGGGGGGCGAGTTCAACGTCAACTCCACCCCCCAGCTGCGGGAGGTGCTCTTCGATCGGCTCGGCCTCGCCCCCCAGAAGAAGACGAAGACCGGCTACTCGACCGACGCCAGCTCGCTGGAGAAGCTCGTCGGTACCCACCCGATCGTGGAGCACCTGCTCCGGTACCGGGAGGTGGAGAAGCTCCGCTCCACCTACGGCGAGGGGTTGCTCCACGAGGTGGCGGCCGACGGCCGGATCCACGCCACCTTCAACCAGACGGTGGCCCGCACCGGCCGGTTGAGCTCCGACGCGCCCAACCTCCACAACATCCCCGTCCGGAGCGAGCTCGGGCGGCGGTTCCGTTCGGTGTTCGTCCCGGCCGAGGGCCACCGCTTCCTCGTGGCCGACTACAACCAGATCGAGCTCCGGTGCATCGCCCACCTGAGCGAGGACCCGGGCCTGGTGCGGGCCTTCGAGTCGGGTGACGACATCCACCGGGCGGTGGCGTCGAGGGTCTTCGGCGTCCCGGCCGGAGAGGTCACCTTCGAGCAGCGCAACCGGGCCAAGATGGTGTCGTACGGGTTGGCCTACGGGATGGAGGCCTACGGCCTCGGCCAGCGCCTCTCCATCGACACCGGCGAGGCCCAGGGCATCCTCGACGCCTACTTCGGGGCCTTCCCCGGGGTGGCGACCTACATGGATCGGGTCGTGGCCGAGGCCCGCGACCGGGGATACACGGAAACCCTGTTCGGTCGGCGTCGACAGATCCCCGAGCTCAGCTCGTCGAACTTCCGCATCCGCCAGGCGGGGGAGCGACAGGCCAAGAACGCCGGGATCCAGGGCCTCGCCGCCGACATCTTCAAGGTCGCGCTCGTGCGCCTGGATGCGGTGCTCGAGGAACAGCACCGTGCCAGCCGGGTCGTCCTGCAGGTGCACGACGAGGTGCTGCTCGAGGTGCCGCCCGAGGAGGAGGCCGAGGTGGAGGCACTGACGGTGGCCACCATGCGGGAGGCGTTCCCGCTCCGTGTCCCCCTCGAGGTGAACGTGGCGACGGGCGCCACCTGGGCCGAGGCCAAGGCCTAGCCCGGCCGGGGCGCGGCGTCCGCGCTACCCTTTCCCCACTCGCACGATGCGGAGGAGATGGCGTGGCCCACTACCGCCGGAACAACATGTGGTTCGGCTTCTTCTTCGTGTTGACGGCGGTCTGCGGCTGGATGATCGTCACCTACGCCTCGGCCGGGACCGACTTCGCGTGCAGCGGGAAGGGCTCGGGCACGATCAAGTTCGTCACGTCACCCATCCCCAAGTTCGCCTGCGTGGGCCCGACGTACCAGGGGTGAGCGGCCACTGGTTCGAGCCTGTGGCCGACCATCTCGGCGAGGCCTACCTCCGGTACTCCTTCACACGGGGCACCGAGCAGGAGGTCGACGCCCTCGTGCGTTTGCTCGACCTCGCGCCCGGTGCCCGGGTGCTCGACGTCGGCTGCGGGCCGGGACGCCACGCACTGGCGCTGGGGGAACGGGGGTACGAGGTCGTGGGCGTGGACATCTCGCAGCGGTTCGTGGATCTCGGGAACGCACGGGCGCCCGGCAACGTCCGGTTCGAGCGGGCCGACGCCCGGGCCTTGGGCTTCGACGCCGAGTTCGACGCCGTCATCTCGATCTGTCAGGGCGCCTTCGGGTTGAGCGGGGGCCCGGCTTCCCCCGGTGAGGTCCGATCGGTCGACCCCGACGCCGCGGTCCTGGCCGGGATGGCGCGGGCGCTCCGGCCGGGCGGGCGGATGTGGCTGACGGCGTTCAACGCCTACTTCCAGGTTCGCTACCTCGAGGAGACCGACGACTTCGACGCCGATGCCGGCGTCAACCGGGAGACGACCACGGTCCGCAGCGAAGCGGGCGAGGACATGGCCTGTGAGCTGTGGACGACCTGCTTCACCCCGAGGGAGCTCCGCCTGCTGGTCGCCGCGGTCGGCCTCCAGCTCGACCACGTCTGGTCGGTCCGTCCCGGCGCCTACGGGCCGGGCCCACCCACGGTGGACCTCCCGGAGCTCGCCGTCGTTGCGACGCGGCCCTGACCGCAGCGTTTCCGTCGACGAGCCGCTGCTGCTACCGTTTGCCCGGCGTTTCGCGCCTCGCTGCGCGCGCCGGGTCGCTTGCGGCCGTCCCTGTCCCCCGACCGGATCCCCGGATCCACCGAGAAAGCCCCCACCTTGTCCGATCAGTCCGTCCTCACCCCTCCCACCCCCGACCCCGACGACGTGTACGTCCCTCGGCAGATCATCGAGAACGATCTCGCCGGCGTCTCGCTCGACGAGGCCTACTCCTCGACGATGGTGGAGGTCGACGACGGGCAGCTCGTGACCGGCACCGTGGTGAAGGTCGATCGTGACGAGGTCCTGCTGGACATCGGCTACAAGTCCGAGGGGATCATCCCGGCCAAGGAGCTGTCGATCCGCAACGACGTCGACCCGTCGGAGATCGTGGCGCTCGGCGACAAGGTCGAGGCCCTGGTGCTCCAGAAGGAGGACAAGGACGGGCGTCTCGTCCTGTCGAAGAAGCGGGCGCAGTACGAGCGGGCGTGGGGCAGCATCGAGAAGAAGAAGGAAGAAGACGGCGTGGTCTCCGGGCCGGTCATCGAGGTCGTCAAGGGTGGCCTGATCCTCGACATCGGCCTGCGGGGTTTCCTGCCCGCCTCCCTGGTGGAGCTCCGCCGGGTGCGCGACCTGCAGCCGTACGTCGGCCGCACGCTCGAGGCCAAGATCATCGAGCTCGACAAGAACCGCAACAACGTCGTGCTCTCCCGCCGGGCATGGCTCGAGGAGACCCAGAAAGAGCAGCGAGAAGACTTCCTCGCCAACCTCAAGCCCGGCGAGGTGCGGCGGGGTGTGGTGTCCTCGGTGGTGAACTTCGGCGCCTTCGTCGATCTGGGGGGCATGGACGGTCTCGTGCACGTGTCCGAGCTCTCGTGGAAGCACGTCGATCACCCCGGCTCCGTGGTGCAGGTCGGTGACGAGATCGAGGTCCAGGTGCTCGAGGTCGACCTCGACCGGGAGCGGATCAGCCTCTCGCTCAAGGCCACGATGCAGGATCCGTGGCAGGAGTTCGCGAGCGGCCACCGGGTCGGCGAGCTGGTCTACGGCCGTGTGACCAAGCTGGTCCAGTTCGGCGCGTTCGTGCAGGTGGGCGACGGGATCGAGGGGCTCGTCCACATCTCGGAGATGTCCGCCCATCACGTCGACCTTCCGGAACAGGTCGTCACGCCGGGCGAAGAGCTCTGGGTCAAGATCATCGACCTCGACCTCCAGCGCCGGCGCATCAGCCTGTCGATCAAGCAGGCCGCCGAGGGCGGCGACGTCGCCGCCGAGTACCGCGACCACTTCGGTGACCACGCGTACGACGAAGAGGGCAACTACATCGGCACCCCGATCTCCGACGAGGAGTGGGAGCAGGCCTACGAGGCCTACAACGAGTCGGGCCCCGACATCCCCCTCGCCGGTGACCTGCCCGAACCGCCGCCGCCGGCCGAGGACTGATCCGCCAGGGAAGGGCAGCGGGGTCGTCCGCGGACGGCGTCACGAACGGCTAAGGTCCGCCCCGCAGGGAATCGGCAGAACCCCTAATCCCGAGGCGGGGTTCGGCCGAACAATCACCACGCGGTGAAGGCGTCGTCGCGAACGTCGCTCTGATCTGCAAGTATGTACAACGCATCTGTTGGGGGGCGTTCGCCCGCACAGCGAGGAATGAGGTCGGAGTGAGTTCACGGAGAACCATGATTCTTCTGGTGGCGATCGCGGTTGGTGTCATCGCCGCCCTCCTGTTGTTCAACTACGTGAAGGGGATCGAGAACCGGGCGTACGACAACGCCAAGCGGGTCGACGTCTTCATCGCGTCGGGTCAGATCAAGCGTGGTGCGCCGGGTCAGCAATCGGTCGACGCCGGCGACATCAAGCAGACGCAGATCCCGCAGCAGTTCCGTCCCGACACGGCGATCAACACGACGGACGAGATCGGGCCGAAGGTCGCGTTGTTCGACATCGCGCCGGGCACCGTGATCGTCCAGGGCATGTTCGTCGATCCCAAGACGAGCCAGATCAGCTTCCGCCAGCGCCTCAAGAACCAGAAGTTCGTGGCGGTGTCCGTCGCCAACTCCACCGGGCCTGAAGGTGTCGCCGGCCTCCTCGTCCCCACCGACGAGATCAACCTGATGGTCTTCGAAGACCTGCAGCAGGCCACGAGCACCTCCGGCGGCGCCGGCGGCCAGGGTGGCCAGGGCGGCCAGGCCGGGGGCGGGAACCAGGCCCCCGGGTCGAGCAAGGCGCTCATCATGAAGACCAAGGCCCACCTCCTGTACCAGAAGGTGCCGATCCTCGCCGTGGGCCAGACGCCGCAGCTGGCGCCGGGTGAGCAGACCGACCCGAAGCAGCAGCAGGCGGCCCAGAACTCCAGCACCCTCACCTTCGAGGTGCCGGTCGAAGCCTCGATGTGGATCGCATCGGCCCAGCGCGGCGCCGGCGGCTTCTACTTCACGCTGGCGGGCACCGAGTACGTGCCGTCCGTGGTCACGCTGCCCGACACCTTCGAAGCGCTTCCCGGTGAGCTCCCCGACCAGCTCACCCCGTACGGTCCGCAGGGGCAGCAGAAGTGACGAGCCCCTTCTCTGGCCAGCCCGGCGAAGCCATGCCGCGCCCCGGCATGGGTGGAGGGACCGGAGGGGGTCGAGCGTCGGTCGCCGTGGCCGTGGTCGACGCCGACCAGACGTCCCGCAGCAAGCTGGCGATGCAGCTCGGGCAGGGGGCCACGCCCTTCGCCTCGCTCAACGATCTCGTGCCCCGGCTCACCGGCCAGCCGGTCGTGATCGTGCTCGGCCCCTCCTACGCCAGCCCCAACGAGCTGTCGGCGGTCGAGCAGCTGCTCACGGCCCGCCGTGACGTGGGGGCGATCGTGGTCGCCGAGCAACTGAGCACCGAGCTGTTCCAGGCCGCTCTGCGCGCCGGCATCAAGGACGTCCTGTCGATCCCGGTCGATTCCCAGCAGCTGGCCGAGGCGGTCTCGCGCACGGCCAACACGTTGATCGCCTCCGTCGCTGCCGCTCCGGCCGCGCCGGCCGGCGCCGAGCTCGTCGCCGACGGGGAACTGGCCCGGGTCATCACCGTGTTCTCCACGAAGGGCGGCGCCGGCAAGTCGGTGGTGGCCACGAACCTCGCCGTCGTGCTGGCGCAACGTTCGTCCAAGCCCGTGGTGCTGATCGACGCCGACCTGCAGTTCGGCGACGTCGCCGTGATGCTCAAGCTCTCGCCCCAGCACACCATCGTCGACGCCGTGAGTGCGCTGGACCGCCTCGACCCGCAGTTCCTCAAGGACCTCCTGATCGAGCACAAGCCCTCCGGGGTGTTGGTGCTGGCGGCGCCGCTCGAGCCGGCCTTCGCCGACCAGATCGGCGCGGCGGAGATGATGACGATCGTGGAGGCGCTGCGCGCGTTCTGCGAGTTCGTCGTCGTCGACACGCCGGCCTACTTCAACGACGTGGTCCTCGGGCTGATCGAGATGAGCGACGACGTGTTGCTGGTGGCCGGGATGGACATCCCCAACATCAAGAACGTGAAGATCGGTCTGCAGACCCTCCGCCTGCTGAACACCCCGATCGAGAAGCTGCACCTGGTGCTCAACCGGGCGAACTCCAAGGTCAAGCTCGACGTGGGCGAGGTCGAGCGCACGCTGGGGATCCAGGCCGAGAGCCTGGTGCCGAGCGACGTGGTCGTCCCCCAGGCCGTGAACAAGGGTGAGGCCGTCGTCCTCAACGCGCCGAAGTCCGCAGTCGCCAAGTCGATGGAAGATCTCGCCGGACTCTTCGCTCCGGTCGGCGGGCCAAAGCGCCGGAGATAGCAGAACAGCCTAGAGTGGGTCGAACCATCGGCCCCACAACCGAGGAGTAGCCGTGTCGCTCTACAAGCGCCTGCACGACGTACAAGCGGCACCGGGGGCCGCTGAAGGTGCCCCGCGTCGCGACCCAGTGCTCGACGAGCTTCGCCAGAAGATCCACCACCAGCTCATCGACGAGCTCGGGCCCATCCTCTACGACAAGCGCCTGTCCGAGGACGACCTCCGGCGGCGGGTCAACGACCAGCTGCACGCCGCCCTGGCCCAGGAGCGTGCACCGCTCTCGGCGGCCGACAAGGCCCAGCTCATCCAGGACGTCTCCGACGACATCCTCGGGTACGGCCCCATCGATCGCCTCCTCAAGGACGAGGAGGTGTCGGAGGTGATGTGCAACGGGCCGGAGAGCGTCTACGTGGAGCGTTCCGGGCGGCTGGAGAAGACCAACGTCACGTTCGTCGACGAGACCCACCTGCGCCGCATCATCGACAAGATCGTGAGCGAGGTCGGGCGGCGCATCGACGAGGCCAACCCGCTCTGCGACGCCCGTCTCCCCGACGGCTCCCGCGTGAACGCCGTCATCCACCCCCTCGCCATCGGCGGCCCGTTCCTCACGATCCGGAAGTTCACCAAGGAGAAGCTCCAGATCGACGACCTGATCCGGTTCGGCACGCTCAACGCCCACTCCGCCCGGTTCCTCCAGGCCTGCATCGTCGGTCGTCTGAACGTGATCGTGTCCGGCGGTACCGGTACGGGGAAGACCACCACCCTGAACGTGCTCTCGTCCTTCATCCCGTCCGACGAGCGCATCATCACGGTCGAGGACGCGAAGGAGCTCCAGCTCCACCAGGACCACGTCCTCGCGCTGGAGGCCCGCCCGCCGAACATCGAAGGCAAGGGCGAGATCACGATTCGCGATCTCGTCAAGAACTGCCTCCGTATGCGCCCCGACCGCATCGTGGTCGGCGAGTGTCGTTCCGGCGAGGCCCTCGACATGCTCCAGGCCATGAACACCGGCCACGACGGCTCGCTCACCACGGTCCACGCCAACAGCCCCCGGGACACGCTGGCCCGTCTCGAGACCCTGGTGCTCATGTCCGGCTTCGACCTCCCGGTGCGGGCCATCCGGGAGCAGATGTCCTCCGCACTCGACCTGATCGTGCAGCTGTCGCGACTGCGGGACGGATCCCGCCGCATCACCCACATCACCGAGGTGCAGGGCATGGAGGGCGACGTGATCACGCTCCAGGACATCTTCCTGTTCGACTTCAGCATGGGCGTCGACGAGCACGGTCGCTTCAAGGGCCACTTGAAGGCCACCGGCGTCCGGCCGAAGTTCGCCGAGAAGCTCGCCGACCTCGGCATCCGGCTCGGTCAAGAGGTGTTCCAGCCCGAGGGCTTCGGGAAGAAGGCCGTGGGCCGGGGATGAGCAGGCCTCGCTTCACCACCATCCGCGTTGCCGCCGCCGTCGCCGCGGCAACCCTCGTCCTGCTCATGACCACTGGAGCGGGGGCCCAGAACGAGGCGTTCCTGCTGATCCGGAGCATCGACTCGAAGTCACCGAACAACACCCAGGCCGTGGTCATGTTCACGGGCAACGCGGGCGACGTCGGCCAAGCCAAGTTCGTCGTGAACGGCAAGGAGATCCAGCCGAAGAGCACCGGGAAGCTGGATGCCGCCGCCGGCAAGGTCTACCTGTCGATGGTGATCGACACCGGGCCCAACATCTCGAGCGACGGCTCGCTGGAGAAGGCCCGTGAGGCGCTGGTGGAGGTCGTCGACAAGGCCCCGGCCGGCGTGACCTTCGGCGTGTTCTACGCCGGGGACAAGGCCTCGACGCTGCAGGCCTTCACCCAGGACAAGGAGCAGACGAAGAAGTCCATCGAGAAGGCGGGGGCGTCCCAGGGCAAGGTCGCCCTGTACGACGCCATCCGTCAGGCTGCGGCGCCGTTCCAGAGCGATCCCACCCTGCAGGGCAACATCCTGATCGTCACCGGCGACAGCGACTCCGTCGCCCTGGATCCGATCAAGGCCCTCACGGCGGCTCGAGGAGCGGTCCTGGGTTCGGGCGCCGCCACCTTCGTCGTGGCCCAGAGCGGGCGTTTCGATTCGGGCCCGATCGATCAGCTCGTCGCCGACGGCGGCGGGCGGGTGCGGCGGGGTGCCAACGCTCAGGAGATCGGCGACGCGGTCCGGTCCCTGGGGACGGCCATCCTCGACCAGCAGTACCGGATCGATGTCGACCTCCAGACGGCGAAGGAGGAGATCGCCGAGATCGAGCTCACCATCGGTGGGCAGACGGCCAAGTCCTCGTTGAAGTCGGGCGGCATCGCTCGGGGCTCCCTCCAGCTCCAGCCGAAGGAAGCGGTCGGTGGTGGCGGCATCCCCGTGCTCGACGGCCCGTTGGGCCTCGCTCTGGTCGTGGCCTTCACCATGGTCGGGTTCGCGCTGCTGGCCTACGCGTTGACGTTGCTGGTGGTCCCCGACGATTCGCTCAGCAGCGTGCTGCGCCCGTACGCCGACGGCTACTCCGAGGACGGCGAGAGCGACGACGGGGCCCCCCGCAGCGCGCTGATCCAGGGCTTTGCCGAGCAGCTGGAACAGGTCGCCGATTCCGGCGGGTACCTGGCGAGCGTGGAGGGATCGCTGGAGCGGGCGAACATCAGCCTTCGCGCCGGCGAGGCGCTCACGGCCTACCTCGGTGTCGTCCTCCTGGCGACGTTGTTCGGCTTGTTGCTCACGCGGAGCCTCGTCGCCGGCCTCATCTTCGGTGGGTTGGGCGCGATGCTCCCGGTGATGGTGATCAACTTCATCGCCCGGCGACGGCGCAAGCGCTTCATGAACCAGCTGCCCGACACCCTCTCGCTCCTGTCGGGCACGCTGCGTGCGGGCTACTCGCTGATGCAGGGCATCGAGGCGGTCTCCCAGGAGGTCGAGGACCCGATGGGTCTCGAGCTCCGGCGGGTCGTCACCGAGTCCCGCCTCGGTCGTCCCGTCGAGGAAGCCCTCGACTCCTCCGCCGACCGGATGGCCAGCCCCGACTTCGCGTGGGCGGTCATGGCCATCCGCATCCAGCGAGAGGTCGGTGGCAACCTCGCCGAGCTCCTCCTGACCGTGGCCGAAACCATGACCGCACGCGAACGCCTGCGCCGTGACGTGGCTGCGCTCACCGCCGAAGGCCGCATGAGCGCCATCGTGCTGGGCCTGTTGCCTCCCGGCCTCGGCCTCGTCATGTTCGTGATGAACCCCGACTACACCGGTGTCCTGTTCACGGACACGCTCGGGATCATCCTGTTGGTCGTTGCTGGGATTGCGATGCTCGTCGGCTTCCTGTGGATGCGGAAGATCATCAACATCGAGATCTAGTGAGGTAGGCATGCAAGACGTACCACCCGAGGTGAGCCTGGTGCTCCTCGCTGTCGCCATTGCCCTCGGCATCTGGGCGGTGGTGTCGCATCTCAACGAGAAGGGGCAGGTGCGGCGTTCGCTCCGGCAGCTCGAGGGGTACGAGGTCGAGAACGTCCGCGATCAGGAGCTGCTGGCCCCCATCAGTGAGCGGGCGGTCATGCCGGCCCTCGGGGCACTGACCTCGCTCGGCCGGCGCTTCACCCCCGTGGGCTACGTCGACGGCATCCGCCAGAAGAAGATCTACGCCGGCGACGGCTCCGCAGACGCGATCGACCGGTTCCTCGCCATCCGGGTGATCACCATCGTCGCCGCGATCATCGCCTTCCCGTTGCTGTACATCGTCAACCCGTTGGGGCTCGACGGGATGTCCCAGATCCTCGTCGTCGGGCTCACCATGGCCGGGCTGGTGATGGGACCGGACGCCATCCTCAGCCGGCAGGTGGGCGAGCGGATGCACGAGCTGCAGGTCACCCTCCCTGATGTCCTCGACCTGCTGACCATCTCGGTGGAGGCCGGTCTGGGCTTCGAGCAGGCGCTCGATCGGGTGATCGCCGCCGTTCCCGGAGCCCTGTCCGACGAGTTCGCCCGGATGCTCGGCGAGGTTCGGGCCGGCTCGACCCGGGCCGACGCGATGCGGGCCATGGAGCAGCGTACGAACGTCCCCGAGGTGCGGTCCTTCGTGCTGGCCATCCTCCAGGCCGACACCTTCGGTGTGAGCATCGGCCGGGTGCTCCGTGCGCAATCCGAGGAGATGCGCATCAAGCGGCGGCAGCTGGCCCAGGAGCGGGCCCAGAAGGCCCCGGTGAAGATGCTCATCCCGATGGTGTTCTGCATCTTCCCGGCTCTGTTCGTCGTGGTCATCGGACCCGCCATCATCAACATCAAGAACGCCTTCGCCGGCTGAGGTCGTCGGGGTGCCGGCGCGTGGGCAAGGCGTCAGCCCGTCCATCAGCTGGGTCGTCGGTGCGCTGACCGCGGCGTGGGGGTTCCTCCTCGGCGCCCGAACCCTCTACGACAACAGCTTCTTCACCCACCTGGCGACCGGTCGGCTGATCCTCGAGCAGGGGGCCGTCCCCGCCGCCGATCCGTACTCCTACAGCGCGCCGGGCGTGTCGTGGGTGGTGCAGAGCTGGTTCGCTTCGGTCAGCTACGCCGTGGCCGAGCGCGCCGGCGGTGGGGCCGGCGTGCGGATGCTCAACGGCGTCCTGACGGCGTTGCTGCTCCTGGCCCTGTGGCGCCTCAGCCGGCCTGCGTCCGCCCTGGTCGGACGGGTGGTCATCGTCGCCCTCGCCGGTCTCGTGGGCGGCACGATGTGGACGTCCCGACCGTTCATGTTCGGCTTCCTCGCCCTGGCGATCGTGCTGCTCGTGGTCGAGGAGCCGGCGTGGCCGGTCTGGGTCGCCGCACCGGTGTGCTGGGTCTGGGCCAACACGCACGGCTCGTTTCCGCTCGGTCTCGTCGCCTTGGCTGCCCTCGCGCTGGGCCGTCGGTTCGATGGTGAGCGACCGACACGGGAGCTGCGGGTCGCCGCCTGGGCCGCTGGAGGCATGGTCGCCGGCGTGGTGGGTCCACTCGGGCTGCACGCGCTGACCTTCCCGGTGGCGCTCCTCGGGAAGAGCGAGGTCCTGCAGCGCGTCATCGAGTGGCAGTCCCCGAGCTTCTACCAGACCTACGCCCGGCTGTTCCTGGTCATGGTCTGCGTCGCGATCGCCCTGATCGTCCGGTCGCCGAGTTGGAGGCGAACCGTTCCGTTCATGGTCTTCACCGCCATCTCGCTGCTGGCCGTGCGCAACATCGGGATCGCGATCGTGGTGTTCGTGCCGGTGATGGCTTCGGCGTGGCGGAACCTCGGATCCCTGCGAGGGGCGGAGCGGGGGCCAGCGGTGACGTTGCTGGCGGCGCTCGTCACCGTCGGCGGGCTCGTCGGGGCCGGCGTCGCCGTGGCCGGTCCGGCCTACGACCTCTCGTCGTACCCGGTCGACGGACTGCGGTACGTGCTCGACACCGTCGCTCCTGATCGGGACGGGTGCCGGCTCCTCGTCGACGACACCAACGGGAACCTGATCGAGCTCCTGGAGGGGACCGGTGGCCCCGGCGTGCTGCTCGACGACCGCTACGACATGTACCCGAACGACGTCATCAACGACTACCTGCGCCTGCACAGCGCCGATCCGGGCTGGTATGAGGCCATGGAACGGTGGAAGGTGAGCGTGGTCCTCTGGAACCGCCGGCAGCCGCTGGCGTCGCTCCTGTTGGAGGACGAACGCTGGCGAGTCTCCTACAGCGACGAGACGTGGGTGGTCTTCGTGCGGCGGGCCAGCGAGACCAGCTGCCGACGCTGATCACGGGCGGGGGTCCCGGGGGAGATGGGGCCAAAACGCGGTTCGTGGGACCTGCTGGTCCCACGAACCTTCGGATGTTGTGTTGTCGGATGCCTCGGCTCAGCAGGTGGATGTGCCGTACTCGATGGCGCTTCCAGAGCACGACAACTTGCTGTTGACCGTTCCCTGGAAGAACCGAAGAGACGCAACGCACACCAGTGCGATGAGCGACACGAGCAAGGCATATTCGATCATGCCCGTGCCTTCGTCGCCGTGGAGCCTGGGGCGTACCCGACCGGTTTGCCCCATCGCCTGCATGCAGGCTCCTTTCTCCGCAGAAAGCACAGAGGAGGCGGACCTTGCGGCCCGCCTCCTCTGATTGCGAACCAGCGAAGCCGTTGGCTACTGGATGGCCGAGCCGACGCCCGAGAACTTGCTCGAAGCGGCCTTGCCGAGGAAGGTGATGGCGAGGATGCAGACGACGGCGATGAGGGCCACGAGGAGTGCGTACTCCACGAGCGAAGCGCCCCGGTCGGTCTTGCAACGGGCCTGCATCCAGGCGCTGATGTACTCGTACGAGGTAAGCATTGAGCTTCTCCCTTGATTTGGTGCTGACAAACGTCCCCCCGGTTGGGTGAACGGCTTCCTATCCCTCACACTATCGGATCCTGAGCTCCCGGGCCGTATAGGTCATTTGGCCTATTTGTCGCGGAGCGTGGTCTCAGGATCGCTACTCGAGGTGGATGATCCCCATGCGGACCGCCTGTAGGACGGCCTGGGTGCGGTCGCGGGCGTCCAGCTTCTGGTAGATCGAGGCGAGGTGGTTCTTGACCGTCTTCTGGCTGATGAACAGCCGTTCTGCCACTTCGGGGGTGGAGCAGCCGTCGGCGATGAGCTGGAGGACCTCCTCCTCCCGCTTCGTGATGATCCGCTCCTCGTCACTCCCGGGATCGTCGAGCCGCCGAACCTCCTCGAGCATCGACGCGGCGAGCTGGGGCGAGAGCACCGTCTCGCCCCGGACGACGGTGCGGATGGCGTTGGCGATCTCGTCGGTGGAGCAGTCCTTGACGAGATACCCGCTGGCGCCGGCCCGCACGGCGGCGGCCAGCACCTCTTGGTCGGCGTGCATGGTCAACATGACGATGGCGATCTCGGGAAAGGCGATCTTGATCTGCCTGGTGGCCTCGACGCCGTCCACCTCGGGCATGGTGACATCCATCAGGATCACCTCGGGGTGGAGCTCCTCGGCGAGGCGGATCGCCTCGTCGCCGTCCCGGGCCTCGCCGACGATGTCGAAGCCCTGGTCGGTCATGGAGCGGCGCAGACCCTCCCGCAGCATGCGGTGGTCGTCGGCCAGCATGAGGCGAATGGACACGAATGCTCCCTGCACGTTCGGCTAGGCCAGATGGCCCAGCGGAAGGATACCCGGCCGATGGTCCCCGTGTGTGCCACGAGCCAGCGGGCGCTGGTGGTCAGAGAGCGGAATCGGGACTGAGCAGGCTGGCCCGCACCCGGGTGCCCTTGCCTGGTTGGGAGAAGAACTCGAGGGTGGCCCCGATGGACGAGGCCCGCTCGCGCATCCCGATGATGCCGTAGGAGTCGAGGCGGCCCGCCTTCCCCTCGGGGAACCCCTGGCCGTTGTCGGTGATGTCGAGCGCTGCGCTCTCGCCGTTGCAGCGCCAGATGACCCGCACCTCGGACGCCTTGGCGTGACGCTCGACGTTGGTGATGGCCTCCTGGGCGATCCGCCACATCTCGCGTTCCTGCAGCAGGGGCAACCGTTGGCCGCGGTCGAGGAAGAGCTCGAAGGCGAGGTTGCTCCGCTCGCCCACCCGCTGGGTGAACGCCTCGAGCGTGGACGGCAGGTCCTGGCTGTCGGTCACGTCGGTGCGCAGGTCGTAGAGGGTGTCGCGCACCTCACGGATCACGCCGCGGACGTCGTCCCGCAGTCGTTCGAGGGAGTCGGACACCCGATCGCCCTTGCTGTCGGCCCCGACGATCCGGTCGAGCTCGAAGGCGAGGTAGGCCAACGACTGCCCGATCCGGTCGTGGAGATCCCGGGCGATCCGGGTGCGCTCCTCGTCGGCACCGACGGTGCGGAGGCGGCTGAACCACCGGGCGTTGTCGATGGCGAGGGCGACCGGTTCGACGAACCCCTTGAGCAGCTCGGCGTCTCGAGCCGAGAACCGGTGGGGGCTCTGGTGCTCGATGGCGAGCACGCCGATGAGCGAGCCGCGGGCCGGCAGCGGCGCGTACATGCCGGACATCGCCTTGGGGACGAGCCCCGGCCCCCCGCTCCCGCTGGTGAGGTCCGGGGCGTTGACGACGGTCTGGGTGCTGATGGCCCGACGGAGTGGCGTGGGCAGCTCATCGGAGGGGATCTTGCTGGCCATTCGACTGCCCTCCTTGCGGAGGACCTGCCACGCGCCGTCGGTGTCATCGAAGGCGAGGATGGCGGCGTAGTCAAACTCGAAGAGGCCGCGCAGCCGCGTGACGGTCGTGTCGAGCACGTCGTCGAGGTCCAGCGAGGCGGGAAGGGTCTGGGTGACCCGGTGGAGCGAGAAGAGCAGGGCGTTGGCGTCGGCGAGGCGACCGAGCCGATCGAGGGCCAGCGAGTGCTGCCGGTCGGCCTCGCCCGAGATGCGCCTCGAGTAGCCGGCGATGAGACCCACCAGGAGCAGCACCAGAGCGCCGCTGGCCGACCGGGTGATGCGTTCCTCGGTGGTGTTCGTGGCGACGTAGGGGATGGTGACGGCGAGGGCGGACGCGATCCCCACCCGTAGCGCGAACCCGAAGCCGCGGGCGAACCCGGCGACGATCACCGCCGTCAAGAGGGAGAAGATGAACGGCGAGTCCCAACTGCCGCTGGCGATGACGAGGGCGACGTGGAGGCCGAGCTCGAAGAAGACGGCCGTGAGGCTGCGGAGATCGCCGAGGTACCGGAGGGGGCGCAAGGTGCGCACCGCGGTGTAGGCGATGATGACGCCGACCATCGCGACCCGGCCGGTGTCACGGCCGAAGAAGCTCGGTGACGCCAACGCGATCGAGGCGATCGTGGTGCCCCACCGGATGGCGAGGATCGCAGGTCCGAAGGCGGCGACCCGGTCGAAGCGGTCGAACACCCCGTCGTCGGCCGCCGACCCGTCGGTCGTGTCGGCGAGCTGCATCACCCGGTCCCGGAAGCTGAGCCCTTCCTCCGGTCCACCGTCCGAATGGTCCCCGTCGTGCGCCGCGGCCGTGCCCGGTGACCGCAGGGCACCGCTGTCGGGCGCGCCCTCGACCGGCGTCGCTTCGTCGGTCGGGTTCGCCATCGGCACAGGTTACGTCGTCGTGCACACCGGGAAGGGGGCTCTGGGGCTGGTGCTACCGTTCGACGATGTACCTCGTCGGCCTCACCGGTGGGATCGGTTCGGGCAAGTCCACGGTGTCGGCCGCGCTGGCCGAGCGCGGAGCGACCCTCATCGACGCCGACGCCATCACCCGCGAGCTGCAGGCGCCGGGACAACCGGTGCTGGCGGCGATGGTCGAGCGGTTCGGGCCGGGCATCCTGCAATCGGACGGCACGCTCGATCGGGCCGCGGTGGCGGGCATCGTCTTCACGGACCCGGACGCGCTCGCCGACCTCAATGCCATCGTGCACCCGGCCGTCGGGGCCGAGATCGCGGCGCGCCTGCAGACGGCCGCCGAGGACCCCGACGGGATCGTGATCCTCGACGTCCCGCTGCTGGTCGAATCCGGACGGGACGACATGGCGGTGTTGGTGGTCGTCGACACCGACCCCGACGTCGCGGTCCACCGGCTCGTGGCCTTCCGGGGGTTCACGGAGAGCGATGCCCGCAGCCGGATCGCCCGTCAGGCCAGTCGGGAGGAACGGCTGGCGAAGGCCGACTACGTCATCCACAACGACGGCTCGATCGAGGAGCTGGCCCCGCAGATCGACGCGCTGTGGGACTGGATCGAGCAGGGCCGCCGCGCCGCACGAGCCGGCCGGGGGGCCTGACGGCCCTCAGCAGAGGCCGAGACGGCGGCCGAGGTCGCTGCAGAGGCGGTTGTCCGGGTCGACCGACGCCTTCACCGCCCGCCACTCGTCGAGCTTCGGGTACATCGCGCGCAACATCGACCCCTTCATGCGGGAGTCCTTGGCGAGGTACAGGCGGCCGCCGACGGCGAGGACGAGGTCGTCGACCTCGTCGAGGAGGCGGGCGACGTCCGGGTTGCCGACGGCGACATCGACCGACAGCGTCCATCCCTCCATCGGGAACGAGAGCGGGCCGGGGTTGCCGGGCCCGAACCGCTTCAGGACGTTCACGAAGGAGGTGGTGCGGCTGGTGCTCAGGAGCTCCACGATCCGGCGGAGCTCGTCGACGGCGTCGAGCGGCAGGGCGCACTGCCACTGGAGGAAGCCCCGGGGCCCGTAGCCGTTGTTCCAGGTGCCGATCATGTCCAGCGGGTGGAAGAACTGCGGGATGGTCTGGATCTCGCCGCGACGGACCTTCGGGGCCTTGCGGTACCACACCTCGTCGATCAGGCGGATCGTGAGCGGGTTGAGCACTCCGGAGGGGACCAGCGCCGGCGCGCTGACCAGCACGTCGGCCCGGTAGGCGAACGGGTTGGCCCGATCGCCGACGGGGAGGTCGTCGGGGGCGGCGAACCAGCCGCGCTGGAGGACGGACCGGCCGAGATGGCGTCCGGTCGCCATCATGTCGATCCAGGCGACGGAGTAGTCGTAGGCGTCGTCGCCCTCGGTCATCAGGGCGAGGACGCCGTCGAGGTCGTCGGAGCGATCGGTGTCGACGACCAGGCGCGACGAGCCGATGGTCGGACAGCGGAACGTCGCATCGATGACGGCGCCGGTGAGGCCCATGCCGCCGGCGGTGGCCCAGAAGAGGGCCGGATCGGACTCCGGGGTGACGGAGCGGATCGAGCCGTCGGGGAGGGCGAGCCGGAACGACAGGACGTGGTCGCACCAGGACCCGGCCTTGTGGTGGTTCTTGCCGTGGATGTCGGACGCGATCGCTCCGCCGACGGTGACGTACCGGGTGCCGGGCGTGACCGGGACGAAGAAGCCCCACGGGACGAGCCCGCGCAGGAGCTCGTCGATGCTGGCGCCGGCCGAGGCCGTGACGACGCCGGTGGCCGGGTCGAGGGAGAACTCGCCCGCCCCGGTGGTGTCGACCACGACGCCGCCGGCGTTCTGGGCCGCGTCGCCGTAGCACCGGCCGAGGCCCCGGGCCACCGCCCCCCGATCGGAGGGCGCGGCGACGCCGGCGGCGATCTCGGTGGGGGAGTGGGCGTGCACCACCCTCGCCGTGGTGGGGGCGGTGTTACCCCAGCCCGTCAGGCGCTCGACGGGGTAGTCGGGCCGGCGGTCAGCCGAGGTAGAGGCCATAGCCGTAGATGATGGCCCACGCGAGGCCGGCGAGGAGGAACGGGCGGTCCCGGAGGATGAGGCGCTCGGGCTCGGCTCCCTTCCCCTGCGAGATCAGCAGCGCGTACCGGAGCACCGCGACCACGAACGGCACGATCGACAGCTCGAAGTACACGGTGGACGCGCCATCGGGTCGGGCCAGCGCCGACTCGAAGGCCCACAGGCAGTAGGCGATGGTCAGGAGGCCCGACGACATGCCCATGAGGTAGTTGAGGAACTCGGGGGTGTAGGCGGCCAACGACGGGCGGATGCGGACGGCGTCAGCCCCGAGCTCGACCGCTTCCCCCTTCCGCTTCCCCACGACCATGAACAGCGCGCCGGCCGACGTGACGATGTAGAACCACTTCGAGATCGGCACCCCCGTCGCCGCACCGCCGGCGATGGCCCGCAGCACGAACCCGGCGGCCACGAACACGATGTCGAGCACCGGCTCCTGCTTGAACCAGACGGTGTAGGCACAGGTGAAGGCCAGATACGTGGCGATCGTGAACACCAGCGCGTGGCTGGACCCGTCGGTGCCGCCGGCCAGGAAGGCGACGCCCAATGCGGCGACGAGCGCGGCGACACCGGCGACGACGGCGACGCCCACCGGCACGACGCCGGCCGCGATCGGCCGGTTGCGCTTGGTCGGATGGGCCCGGTCGGCCTCGACGTCGCGGGCGTCGTTCAGGAGGTACGTGCCGCCGGCGGCGAGCGAGAAGGCCAGGAATGCGATGGCGGCGTCGGTCATCACCTCGGTGGAACGCAGCTTCCCGGCGGCCACGGGCGCGGCGAAGACGAGGACGTTCTTCGTCCACTGGTGGGGGCGCATGGCCCGGACGAGGCCGATGGGGAGCGACGTCATGGCAGGGGACTGGTCAGCGGGCCGAGACGATGCGCCAGACGGGGCGGGGGAGGTGGCGCATCACGGCGAACACCCACCGGAGGATGCCGGGCGCCCAGACGGTGGTGGCGCCGCGCCGCAGCCCGCGCACGACCGCATCGGCGACTGCGTCGGGCGTGGTGGCGAACGGTTGGGCGTCCATGCCCTCGGTCATGCGGGTGTGGACGAAACCTGGTCGGACGACCATCACGTCGATGCCGAGCGGGGCGAGGGCGTCGCCGAGGCCCTGGGCGAAGGCGTCGAGCCCGGCCTTGGTGGCCCCGTAGACGTAGTTGGACTTCCGGGCCCGCTCGGCGGCCACACTGGAGAGCACCACGAGGGTGCCGTGCCCCTGCCGGCGGAACTGCTGCGCGACGGCGAGGCTGGCGCTGACGGCGCCGCCGAGGTTGGTGTGGACGACCCGGGAGGCCGAGGCCGGGTCGGCGTCGAAGCCGTCCTGGGTCCCGAGCACGCCGAAGGCGAGCAGGACGAGGTCGAGATCCCCGTGCTCGGCGAAGATCGCGGCGATCTGCGCCGCGTGGTGTTCGGCGTCGTCGGCGTCGAAGGGCGTGGTCGCCACCTCCACGCCCTCCCGGGACAGGCCGGCCGCGGCCTTCTCCAGGCCGCCGGGGTCGCGGCCGGCCAGGACGACCCTGGCGCAGCGGTCGTCGACCAACCGGCGGACGATGGCGAGGGCGATGTCCGAGGTCCCGCCCAACACCAGCGCAGACTGGACCGATCCGAGGGCGTCCTTCATGCCGACTTCCTGTGCAAGGTTCTCCGAGGGGCGACGCCGGGTGGCGTCCGTCGCCCCGGCACGTTAGCCCCGACCCTCCCGGCGGCTTCGCATCGCCGCGTTCGCTGTCGGCGCCCCTGGGTAGCCTGTCGCCATGCCCCCGTTCCGCGTCGTGTCCGAGTTCGCGCCGGCTGGCGACCAGCCGGAGGCGATCGCCGGCCTGGCCGACGGTCTCGCCGCGGGGGAACGGTTCCAGACGCTGCTCGGGATCACCGGGTCGGGCAAGAGCGCCACGATCGCCTGGACGATCGAGCAGGTGCAGCGGCCGACCCTCGTCATCGCTCCGAACAAGTCGCTGGCGGCGCAGCTCACCAACGAGTTCCGTGAGTTCTTCCCCGAGAACCGGGTGGAGTACTTCGTGTCCTACTACGACTACTACCAGCCGGAGGCCTACATCGCCTCGAGCGACACGTACATCGAGAAGGACAGCTCCATCAACGACGAGATCGACCGGTTGCGCCACTCCGCCAGCGCGGCGCTGCTGACCCGGCGCGACACGATCGTGGTGGCGTCGGTGTCGTGCATCTACGGGTTGGGGGATCCGAGCGAGTACCGCAGCCAGCTGCTGCATCTGGCCGTCGGTGAGGAGGTGGAGCAGCGCGCGGTGCTCCGCAAGCTGGTCGACCTCCAGTACGACCGCAACGACATGAACCTCGTCCGAGGGAAGTTCCGGGTCCGGGGCGACACCATCGAGGTGCATCCGGCCTACGACGAGACGGCACTGCGGATCGAGCTCTTCGGCGACGAGATCGAGCAGATCGCCGTGGTCGATCCGCTCACCGGCGAGCGGGTCACGACCCTGGAGGAGGCCGTGATCTTCCCGGCCACCCACTACGTGACCGGCGACGAACGGCTGCGCCACGCCGTGGTGGGGATCGAGGCCGAGCTCCAGGAGCGCCTGGCCCGCTTCGAGGCGGAGGGCAAGCTGCTCGAGGCGCAGCGCCTGCGCATGCGCACCCAGTACGACCTCGAGATGATGCAGGAGGTGGGCTACTGCAACGGGATCGAGAACTACGCCCGCCACCTCGACGGGCGGGCGGCCGGCGAGCCGCCCTACACGCTGCTCGACTACTTCCCGTCCGACTTCCTCGTCGTGATCGACGAGTCGCACGTCACCGTCCCGCAGCTCCACGGTCAGTACGAAGGCGACCGCACCCGCAAGGCCACGCTGATCGACCACGGGTTCCGGCTGCCCTCGGCGGCCGACAACCGCCCGTTGCGGTTCGAGGAGTTCCTGGGCAAGGTCGGGCAGGTGGTGTTCATGTCGGCCACCCCCGGGCCGTTCGAGCGGGAGCACGCCTCCCGCATCGTCGAGCAGGTCGTGCGTCCCACGGGCCTGGTCGACCCGGAGGTGGTCGTCCGGCCCACGAAGGGCCAGATCGACGATCTGCAGGAGGAGGTGCGCAAGCGCATCGCCAACGACCAGCGGGTCCTCATCACGACCCTCACGAAGAAGATGGCCGAGGACCTCACCGACTACCTCCTCGAGCAGGGGCTCCGCGTCCGTTACCTCCATAGCAACATCGACACGATCGAGCGGATCGAGATCCTCCGCGACCTCCGACTCGGCGAGTTCGACGTGCTCGTCGGCATCAACCTGCTCCGCGAGGGTCTGGACCTCCCCGAGGTGTCGTTGGTGGCCATCCTCGACGCCGACAAGGAAGGGTTCCTCCGCTCGGAGACCTCGCTCGTGCAGACCATCGGCCGGGCCGCCCGCAACGTCGAGGGTCAGGTGATCATGTACGCCGACACCGTGACCGACTCAATGCGGCGGGCCATCTCCGAGACGAACCGGAGGCGGGGCCTGCAGCGGGCCTACAACGAGGCCCACGGCATCGACCCCCAGCCGCTGCGGAAGGCCGTCACCGACATCCTTGCCGCCATCCGGGGGTCCTCGGCCGGCGCGCCGGTGCCCGGCGGGGGCGAACGCAGCCGTCGGCGCGATCCCGGGCGGACCAAGGAGCTGAGCGCCCTGCCGCACGACGAGCTCGGTCGGCTGATCCAGACGCTCGAGGAGGAGATGCACGAGGCGGCGGCCGACCTCCGGTTCGAGTACGCGGCCAAGCTGCGCGACGAGATCAAGGACCTGCGCCGGGAGCTGAAGCAGGTTGGCTGATCCGACGCTGCCGTGGTGGCGGAACCCGAAGGTCCAGCCGGTCGTCCTCCTCGGCGTCCTGTTCCTGCTCTCGATGGCCCTCGACGTCCGCGGCACGCTCGGGACCGACTCCGGTGGCAAGATCGCGACCCTGGTCTCGATGGAGCGGTCCGGGACCCTTCGACCGGACGTGGGGTACTGGGCCGCGCCGTGGGATCCCGAGGCGCGGGTCCATGGGCTGATCTACACCACTCGGATCGGGGACCAGTTCGTCAACGTCACGACGCTCCCGATGGTGGTCGTGGGTTACCCGCTGTACCGACTCGGGGGCACCCGGTTGGCGTTGCTGCTCCCGATGCTCGGATCGGTCCTGGTGGCGCTCGCGGCTCGACGCCTCGATCGCCGGATGGCCGGTTCCGACGGTGCCGCCGCCTTCTGGCTCGTCGGTCTGGCCTCGCCAACGCTCGTGTACGCCCTCGACTTCTGGGAACACAGCCTCGGGTTGGCGTGCATGGCCTGGGGCGTCGTGTTCCTGATGGAGGTGCACGGGGGGCGCACGGCGCTGCTGGGCGGTGCGGTCGGCGCCCTCTTCGGTCTCGGTTTCAGCATGCGCACCGAGTCACTCGTCTACTTCGCCGTGGCGGGTGGAGTCGTCGGCGTGGCACTGCTCATGGCCCGAGCCTTCGCTCGAGCGGTCGTGCTCGCGGTCACCGCCGCCGCCGGATTCGGCGCGCTCGTGGTCGCCAACCTCGCCCTAGAGCAAGCACTGCTCGGCACGTCGTTCCGATCCTCGCGGGCCGCCGTCGCGGCCTCGGCCGTAGGGGCGGATCTCCAGACTCGGATCCGCGAGGGCTACCTCACCGCCTTCTCGCCCTTCCAGAGCGATGAGCCCTTGTACGTCGCCTTGTCCCTCGCTCTCGTCGCCGCCCTCGCAGGTGTCGCACTGGCCGGCCGTCAGAGGGCTCGACGAACGGTGGTGCTGCTCTGTGCCGCGTGCGCCGCGGTCGTGTACCTGATGCGCTTCTCGTTCGGCCTCGGGTTCATCCCTGGACTCGTGCCCACGTGGCCGCTCGCCGCCGCCGGCGTCGTCCTCGGAGTCCGTGATCGGGCGGCCCGGATCCTCATCGCCATCGGGTTGCTCACCCTGCCGGTGGCCTTCGCCTTCCAGTATCCGGGAGGTGCGCTCCCGCAGTGGGGCGGGCGGTATGTCCTGACCTCCGGCCTGGTCCTCACCTCGGTCGGATTTGCGCACAGGGCGAAGCTGTCCGCGGTCGGACTCCGGCTCGTGGTCTGCTTCGCCGCGGCGACCTCGATCTTCGGGTGGGGGTGGCTCGTCGTGCGGACGCACGCGTACGCCGATCTGGCCGATCGTCTGGAATCCCGACCCGAGGACGTCCTGATCGCCGACAACGGGTTCCTCGCCCGGGAGTTCGGCGCTACCTATGGGCGGAAGCGGTGGCTGGCGCCGTCGACCGCAGCCGAACGACCTCGCACGTTGGAGGTCGCGACGGCGAGCGGAGCGAAGACGATCGGCATCGTGCAAGGGCAGCCTTCCCCGACGCGGGAGGTTCCGGGCTTCGTGGTGACGGGCGTGGTCCGAGAAGCGTTGCTCCCAGGCGCCGACGTCTTCGTGGTGTCCTACCAACGCCTCCCCTAGCCGGGGCGAACATGTGTTTCGGTTGGCGGCGGCCGGTAGGCTTCGGCCGATGGCCGACAAGATCGTGATCCGGGGGGCAAGAGAGCACAACCTCCGGAACCTGTCCCTCGAACTCCCACGCGACGCGCTCATCGCCTTCACCGGCCTGTCCGGATCGGGCAAGTCGTCGTTGGCGTTCGACACGATCTACGCCGAGGGGCAGCGCCGGTACGTGGAGTCGCTGTCGGCCTACGCGAGGCAGTTCCTGGGGCAGATGGACAAGCCCGACGTGGACTTCATCGAGGGGCTCTCGCCGGCGATCTCGATCGACCAGAAGACGGCCTCACGCAACCCCAGGTCGACCGTCGGCACGGTCACGGAGATCTACGACTACCTCCGACTGCTCTTCGCCCGCATCGGCATCCCTCACTGTCCCCATGACGGCACCCCGATCACGCGGCAGAGTCCGCAGCAGATCGTCGACCGGATCATGCACCTGCCGGCCGGCACCCGTTTCGAGGTGCTGGCCCCCGTGGTGCGCGGACGGAAGGGCACCTACGGCACGTTGCTCGCGGACCTCGCGGCGCAGGGGTTCAGCCGGGCGCGAGTCGACGGTGAACTGCACGACCTCGCGGAGTCGATCGACCTGGCCCGCTACGAGATGCACACCATCGAGGTGGTGGTCGACCGCCTCGTCCGGAAGGATGGCGTCGAGCGGCGACTGACCGACTCGTTGGAGACGGCGTTGCGACTGGCGGACGGCGTCGCCGAGGTCCAACTGGTGTCCGGCGACGGTGCGGACGCGGGCGAGGCCGACCGGCTGACGTTCAGCCAGCACCTGGCGTGCCCGACGTGCGGCCGGTCCTTCGAGCAACTCGCCCCCAGGAACTTCTCCTTCAACTCGCCCTACGGGGCCTGCCCCGCGTGCGATGGGCTGGGCACGCGCTTCGAGGTCGACCCCGAGCTCGTCGTACCGAACCCCGATCTGTCCGTTGCGGAGGGTGCGATCGCGCCGTGGGCGAGTGGGCACGCCAAGTACTTCCACAAGTTGCTGGAGTCCGTCTGCGAGGGATTCGAGATCCCGTACGACACGGCGTGGTCCGCGCTTCCGGCCAAGCATCGCAAGCTCCTCCTCTACGGGCTCGGCGGGAAGCAGGTGACGGTGCGCTACAAGAACCGGTACGGGCGGGCCCGGCAGTACAACGCCCGCTATGAGGGCGTCATCCCGTGGCTCCAACGCAAGCACGGCGAGGCGGAAAGCGACAGCCAACGCGAGTCGATCGAGGGGTACATGCGGGAGGTCGCCTGCCCGGATTGCTCGGGGGCGCGCCTCAACGACCTCGCCCTCGCCGTCCGAGTCGGTGAGCACTCCATCGCCGACCTGTGCGCTCTGCCGATCGGAGAGGCGGCGAAGGCGATCGCATCGCTGCACCTCGACGAGCGGCAGCACATGATCGCCGACCGGGTCGTACGGGAGATCGACGCCCGCATGCAGTTCCTGCTCGACGTCGGGCTCGACTACCTCTCGCTCAGCCGGTCGGCGGCGACGCTCGCGGGGGGAGAGGCGCAGCGCATCCGTCTGGCGTCGCAGATCGGAAGCGGCCTCGTCGGGGTGCTGTACGTGCTGGACGAGCCGTCCATCGGCTTGCACCAGCGGGACAACCGTCGCCTCATCGAAACGCTCGAGCGCCTCCGCGACCTCGGCAACACCGTCCTCGTCGTGGAGCACGACGAGGACACGATCCGTGCCGCCGACCACGTGGTCGACATCGGGCCGGGGGCAGGTGAGCACGGAGGATCGATCGTCTACGAAGGGTCGGTGCGCGGGTTGCTCAAGTCCAAGGCGTCGGTGACGGGCCAGTACCTGTCGGGCCGCCGCTCGATCGCCGTGCCGGCGCAGCGGCGGACTCCGGCCGGTCCTGCCCTCGTCGTCCGCGACGCTCGGGAGCACAACCTCAAGAGCGTCACGGTCTCCATCCCGCTCGGTGTGTTGGTCGCGGTCACGGGGGTCTCGGGATCGGGGAAGTCCACGCTGGTCAACGACATCCTGCTCCGCGCGCTCATGCAGCGGGTGTACGGATCCAAGGTCCCGCCAGGACGGCACCGCAGCGTCGAAGGGTGGGAGCAGATCGACAAGGTCATCTCCATCGACCAGTCGCCGATCGGCCGGACGCCTCGGTCGAACCCCGCGACCTACACCGGCGTCTTCGACCACGTCCGACGGTTGTTCGCCCAGACCCAGGAGGCGAAGATCCGTGGCTACCAGCCCGGACGGTTCTCGTTCAACGTGTCCGGTGGTCGCTGCGAAGCGTGCGCCGGCGACGGGACCATCAAGATCGAGATGCACTTCCTTCCGGACGTGTACGTCCCGTGCGAGGTGTGCAAGGGCGACCGCTACAACCGCGACACCCTCGACGTCGAGTTCAAGGGACGGAACATCGCCGAGGTGCTGGCCATGCCGTGCGAGGAAGCGCTCGGATTCTTCTCGAACCAGCCGGCGATCGCTCGGCACATGCAGACCCTCGTCGACGTTGGGCTCGGGTATGTGCGCCTCGGACAGCCTGCCCCCACGTTGTCCGGCGGGGAGGCGCAACGGGTGAAGCTGGCCAGCGAACTGGCCAAACGGTCGACCGGCCATACCCTGTACGTCCTCGACGAGCCGACCACCGGCCTGCACTTCGAGGACATACGCAAGCTGTTGACGGTCCTGACCCGTCTCGTCGACCAGGGCAACACCGTCGTCGTGATCGAGCACAACCTCGACGTGATCAAGACCGCCGACTGGATCATCGACCTCGGACCGGAAGGCGGCAACCGGGGTGGGACGATCGTGGTCGAGGGTTCCCCGGAACACGTCGCCGACCACGGGGGGAGCCACACCGGCGCCTTCCTCCGGCCGTTGCTCCAGACGGGGTGAACGTGCTGGTCAGTGGGGTGCGGGCGGCACGAACCAGGCGGCGGTGTCGGTGACCCCGTCGCTGGTCCACACGCGCCGCCACCCGGCCACCCGGCGGACGAACTCGGTCCAGTCGCTGCTGAGGGTCGCGTCGCCGATCGACTCCGGGCCGCGCGAGGTGTTCGGGAGGTAGCGCTCGGCGTTGTCGACGACGACGAGGCCGCCGGGGCGCACGAGGTCGAGGGCTCGGAGCGCACACCTGTCCCGGTGGATGCCGTCGATGAGGGCCAGATCGACGGGGTCCGACCAGGCCGCAACGTAGCGAGACACATCCTCGGCGGGGACGGCGGCGAGATGCACGTTGCCCGTCCGCTCCGTGGCCACGGCGACCTCGGCGGCCCACGTCGGGTCGTGTTCCACGGACTGGACCCGAGCGACGCGGTCCGCGAACCACCGGGTGCTCCGGCGGGCGCCCCACTCGAGCACCTCGTCGGTCGGTCGGAGCCACTGGTCGAGGAACGCCACCATCGACGCCGTCAGCCACGGTTCATCCGGCCGGCGGCGCTGCCGCCACCAGAGCGCGCTCCGGTCGACGACGTAGCGCGGTGTCCAGTGGCGACGGAATGTGATCGCGCGGGCCATCAGCGCTCCTTTCCGGTGATCCGTTCGAGCAGTGCTTCCCAGGTCGCTGCCATCCGGTCGGAGCTCACGTGGTCCAATGCCCACCGTCGCGCCGCACTGCCGTGGGATTCGAGCTCGGCGCGCGCCGCCAACGCCTCAGCGATGGCAGCGGCGAGTGCGTCGGGGTCGCCTGGGTCGACCCGCCAGCCCGCCCCCGCCTCGTCGAGGATCCGGGCCGCCGGCGTGCCCGACTCGGCCGCGAGCACGACTGGCCGCCCGGCTGCACAGATGGACAGGAGCTTCGACGGTACGGAGGACCACGCCACGCCAGGCTTGAGCGGTACGACGTGGAGGTCGGCGGAGGCGAAGACCCGACCGAGCGACGTCCGAGGCACGAACGTCGAGAAGTGGACGTGGCCGCTTCCTTCGGCGGCGGCCCACGCCCTCACCGCATCGAGGGTGGCGCCACCCCCGTGGATGACGAGGTGCGCGTCGGCCGCCGCGCAGGCCCCCACGACGGCGCGGAGATCCTGGCTGCGACCGACGTTGCCGGCGTACATCACGACCTTGACGCCGGGCGGCACGCCGATGCCGCGGAGGAAGTCCGCGTCGGGCTCGGCTCCTTCGAAGGGCTCGAGATCGATGGCGTTCGGGATGGCGACGACCTCGGTGTCCGGAGCCGCCCGCTCGATGAGCGGGATGAACGCCTCGTCGATGACCACGACCGCGGCGGCGGAGCGGTACACCCGCGCCACCAGCCGGCGGAGGAGGCGGAGCAGCGATCCCGGGGGTGTCGCCACGGCATCGGCGATCTCGGGATAAAGGTCCTGGACGTTGTAGACGAAGGGCACACGTCGGAGGCGGGCGACCACGGCGCCGACCAGGCCGAGCGATGGCGGTGGCGACGGGACCACGACGACGTCGGGCCGGGGCGCAACGAGCCCGGCGACCAGCGCGCCGATGGAGAACGACGCGTACTCGAGAAGGCGCTTGCCCACGCTCGCCCTGTCGGCGGCGAACCAGCCGACGGTCCGCCGCGGGTCGACGCCGGGTGCCGTGCTCGCCCGTTTCACGGGAGTGACGACATCGACCTGGTGGCCCCGCTGTCCGAGGGCTTGCGCCAGCCCGCCGATCACCTCGGCGTTGGCCAATGGCTGGGGGAGGTAGTACTGGGTGATCAGCTGGATGCGCAGGGTGGGTCCTCCGCCGAGGCGAGGTCGCCGCAGCCGGGAGCGGGCCGTGGCCGTGGGCCTCAGCATCACACATCCGGATGGGGGCAGGCTTCGGGGCGGCAGCCCCTTCACTATGGTGGCACGATGGATGCAGGTCGGTCGGAGCACGAGGAGGAGCTCTCCGATCGCCCCGAGGTGGGCATCTGGGGTGTCGCCCGCCGCCTGCAGTCCGCTGCGTCCAACGGGTTCATCCACCGATGGGCGGCGGGACGCATCCCCGCAGGCGCAGTCGTCGTCGACCTGGCCTGCGGCGACGGGCGCCTCGGGCGTGTGCTCGGTGCCGATGTGACCTGGATCGGTCTCGACTTCGTCGAGCGGTTGGCCCGTCGGGCAGTGCGGTACACCGGCGGGCGCCCGGCGGCCGTGGCCGACGTCACGATGGCGCCGGTGCGCTCCGCCAGCGCCGACGTGGTGACGTGCTTCGAGGTGCTGGAGCACCTGCCGGATCCGGCCGCGGCCGTCGCCGAGATGGCTCGGATCGTGCGTCCCGGCGGTGTGCTCCTGCTGAGCGTCCCGAACGACGCCGGACTCAAGCACCGGCTGAAGCGTGATCCCCACCCGCTGCACGTCCAGGAGATGGATCTGGACGCGGTCCGGTCGCTGGTGGGGGCCCATTTCGGGGCGGTCGAGGTCCACCTGCGGGGCTTCTGGTTCTTCACACCGGGGCGGGTGTCGCTCCAAGTGGGTTGGCCCATGCCGGTGTCGATCGCCACGAACATCCTCGTAGAGGCCCGCGCTTCCGGCCGACCGGCGATGGCGGTCGGCTAGCGTCATCGCCCCATGGGCCCTCCGTTTCGCCTGCTCGAGGTGGTGCCGTACTACGAGCCGGCATGGGCGTTCGGTGGCCCGCCCCGCGTCATGTCGGAGGAGGCGAAGGAGCTGGCCCGCCGTGGGCACGACGTGACGGTCTTCACGACGGACGCGTTCGAGCGCTCGGAGCGTCTCGCCTCCGGCCAGTGCGTCGAGTCCGGGGTCGCCGTGCACCGGTTCCGCAACCTCTCCAACCGTCTGGCGTTCGACCGCTACCGATTCCAGCCCGTCGGCATGCGCAAGAGGCTCCGCGAGGTCGATGCCGATGTCGTCCACCTGTCCGAGTTGCGCCACGAGCTGGCCGTGCTGACCTGGCAGGCGTGCCGGCGCCGGCGGATTCCGCTCGTGGTGTCGGCGCACGGCACCCTCCCGCGACGCGGCGGTTGGAAGGGCCGGGTCCGAGCGCAGTACGACCGGCTCTTCGTCGACCCCATGCTCGACGGCGCGGCCGCCGTCATCGCTCAAACGACCCACGAGGCGGAGCTGTACCGGTCGTACGGTGTGGACGCCGAGCGGGTCCACCTGGTGCCGTTGGGGGTGCAGACGCCGCCAGCTGCCGGTGCCGGGCCCACCGTGGAGTTGGGCGTGCCCGAGGGCGCCCGGTACGTGCTGTTCCTCGGCCGGATCCATCCCCTGAAGGGGGTGGAGCGGCTGGTGACGGCGTTCGCTCAGGTGGTGGAGGAGATCGACGACGTGTGGCTGGTGGTGGCCGGGCGGGACGACGGAGGGGAGGGTGCGGCCCGGTCGCTGGCGACGACGCTCGGCATCGGGGGCAGGGTGTCGTTCCCCGGCCCCATCTACGGCGACGCCCGGTTCGACGTGTACCGGGGCGCGGCGGTCTTCGCCATCACACCGGTTCACTTCGAGGAGACCTCGTTGGCCTCACTCGAGGCGGCCGCCGTGGGAACGCCCTTGTTGCTCAGCGAGGAGGCCGAAGCGCCGTTCCTCGATGAGTACGGCGCCGGCCGGACGGTCGCGGCGGGGGTCGACCCGGGCACGGCGTTGGTCGACCTGCTCGAGAGCGACCTCGGCGTGGCGGGGGCGAATGCCGCCCGGATGGTGGCCGAACGACACGCCTGGGCGCCGGTCGGTGGCGTCCTGGAGCAGCTCTTCGGAGCGGTGTCGTGAGCGCGGCACGGCTCGATGACACCCATCGCCTCGTCGCCGTGGCCGAGTGCCTGGGCCCCGCGCCGGTCGTCGATCTCGGTGCCGGGCCGTGTCTGTTGGAGCCAGAGGCCGGGCCCGGCTACGTGGCCACCGATGTCCGGGCGGAGTTGCTGGCGGCAGGCCCGCGTCGGCTCGTGGCCGATGTCGTCTCGCTGCCGTTCCGGGACGGAGTGGCCGGCACGGTCACGTGCGTGTCGGTGTTGCAGTACGTGCTGGATGTCGAGTCCGCGGTCGCCGAGATCCATCGCGTCCTGCGCCCGGACGGGCGCGCCGTGATCGTCGTTCCCAACCTCGCCTACGCCCGCAAGGTCCTGACCCTGCTCCGGGGACGCCTCCCCTGGACCTCGCCGCTGGACGACTGGCACGGCGGCACCGTGCGATACTTCACCCGGCACGATCTCGAACCGATGCTCACCCGCGTCGGCTTCCGGGTCGTCGATGTGCAGTGCACCGGCCGGTTCCGCCGCCTCCGTTCCCGGTGGCCGTCCCGCCTCGGTGCGGAGATCCTCTTCGTGCTGGAGCCGCAGCGTCCATGAGCTTCGATCCCGGTTGGTGCGACGGGCGGCGGGTGCCGGTCACGAGGGACGCGGGGGCCATCAGGCCGGATCTGGCGGCCGCGGCCGGCGACCTCATCACCCGGGTTCGACGCGGGGTGGGCTGATGGCGCCGGCCCGGCTGCGGGTGCAGACGCTCCAGAGCATTCCGGGCATCGCCATCCCAGGGCTCTCGTCCTTCCTGGCCTATGTGGTCATCGGCCACCGGGCCGGCGCGTCGATCCTCGGGTTGGTGAGCCTCAGCGCCGTCACGGCCAACCTGGGGAGCGCCATCGTGTCGCTGGGGCCGTCCCACGCCGCCCTTCGGGCCCTGAACGTGCGGGCGCACGACGATGACCTCCTGGCGCGGTACCGCCGGCTCGTGGTCACGCGGTCAGTCGTTGCCGGGGGTGGCCTGATGGCGGTCGGACTGCCGCTGCTCGTCCTCGGGTGGACACTCGGCGAGCTCCTCGTCGTCAGCGGGCCCTGGCTCGTGGCCCAGGCCTGGGTGCTCTTCGAGACCGAGACGTGCAAGGCCCAGCAGCGCTTCGTCGCCGCCAGCGCCCTCGCCAGTGTCCGGGCGATGGGGGGGTGGGCCCTCGGCGTCGGCGGGGCGTTCCTGTGGGGTTCCCTGGCCGGCATCGTGCTCCCGGTGGCGGCCGTCGGCCTGCTCTGTGGGGCGGTCGTCGGGGCGGGGCGGTATCGAACGGTCACGCCCGAGGTGCGGGAGGACGTGCGCACGATCGGGCGGCCGATCGCCCGGTTCTCGCTGGCCAGCTATGTGCTCGGCTACGCAGACCGGTATGTGATCGCCATCCTGCTCGGTGAAGCCGCGGTTGGCGTCTACACGCTCGCGTACGCCATCGGGGAGGGCGTGCTCGAGCTCGTCGTCACCCCCATCTCGTCGGCCGTCCTCCCGCGGTTGGTGAGCACGTGGAACTCCCCGGAGGGTGGGCCCGAGGCCACGTGGCGGATCGTCCGGCACGCCGCCGCCGTCGTGGGCGCCGTCACCGTCCTTGCGCCAGTGGCCGCCCTTGCCCTCGGCACCACGGGCATCTTCGAACTGGTGGGCCCGGACCCCGCCCTCCCGACCCTCACGGCGATCGTCTGCGCCGCCATCGGCATCCAGGGATTCACCCGGCTGGGGTACGGCGTGCTCCTTGCCCGGGGCCGGACGGACGATGTCTTCCGGGCCTTCGTGCAAGCGGTGGCGGTGAGCGCCGTGGTCGTGCCCCTCCTGACCTGGCGGTGGGGGATCGTCGGGGCGGCGTGGGCCACACTGGTGGGCTACAGCGCGCTTGCCGCTCTCACGATGAAGCGCGCGGTCCAGCCATGAGGATCTGCCACGTCATCGACTACTTCCACACGGATGTCGGCTACCAGGAGTACTTCCTGGCGCGGGAGATGGCGCGGGCCGGCCACGCCGTGCGCGTGGTCTCGTCCCCGTTCCGCCAGCACACGGTGGCCGTCGCCGGGCCCGACGAGGAGGCGGGGGCGGCGGAACTGGTGGAGGCCGGCGTGGAGGTCGTCCGCCTCCCCGGGCGACAGCTGGGGCACGATCGGGCCTGGCTGCGCGGCCTGGTCGCGGCGGTGATCGAGCACCGGCCCGATGTCGTGCACGTGCACGGCCCGTTCTGCCCCACCACGGTGCGCACGGTGCGAGCGTGCTCGCGACGCGGCATCCCGGTGCTGGTCGACAACCACATCCAGGACGCGATCGCTCCTGGGGCCGGGACCACGCTCGGCCGGCTGACGTACACCGCGTTCCGGCTCGCCTTCGGGCCGGGGCTGCGGCGCCGAGTCGCCGCGTGGGTGGCCAACGGGCCGTACGAGGCGGCCTTCCTCGAACACCGGCTCGGGTTGCCGGAGGGTGCCGTGCAGCTCGTGCCCCTCGCCTTCGATCCGAAGGTGTTCGGATTCGATCCGGCGCAGCGCCACGCCGTCCGGGCTGAGCGGGGTTGGAGCGAGGACGCGCTGGTCGTCGCGGTCACCGGGAAGCTCCACGCCGGCAAGCGCGTCGACGCGGTGGCGGCGGCGGCGGAGGAGGTGGGGCGGCAGGGGCGCGTGCATCTCGTGCTGGCGGGATCGATCGGAGCCGACGACCTCGCGTCCGTGCACGCGGCTGCGCCGAAGCTGGCCGCGGCGGGGCAGGTGTCGGTACTGGGCATGCTCGGGCGGGACGACCTGGCCGACGTGTACCGGGCCGCCGATGTCGTGGTCTTCGCCCGGCTGCCCTCGATCTCGATCTACGAGGCTGCGGGCACCGGTGTTCGGTTGTTGGTCGGGCGTGACGCCTTCTCTTCCTGGCTCCATGGGCTGCTCCCCGCCATCGAGCCGGTCGACCTCCCGATCGAACCCGAGCTCCTGCGGGCGGCCGACGATCGGTCGGCCAGAGCCCGGGAGGCCGAGCGGGTCCTGAGCTGGGAGGCGGTCACCGATCAGTTCCTCGACCGGTACCGCACGCTCGTGGCGGGCCGGGGTCCCTCCCGCTGATCGCCGTCAGGCGACGTTGGCCGTTCGCATCTCCGCCCGGTTCTGGCAGAACCACTCGTAGGTGGAGGCGATGCCTTCCGCCAACGGGATCGAGGCCGACCACCCGAGGTCCGACAGGCGGCTCACGTCGAGGAGCTTCCTCGGCATCCCGTCAGGCTTGCTGAGGTCGAAGCGGAGCTCGGCGTCGGGATGGACGATGTCGCGGACGAGCTCGGCGAGGGCCCGGATCGTGAGATCCTCGCCGGTGCCGACGTTGATGTGCCCGGGCTCCTCGTAGTTGGACATCAGGAAGGTGCAGGCGTCGGCGAGGTCGTCGACGTGGAGGAACTCGCGGCGGGGTGACCCCGAGCCCCAGATCTCGACCTCGGTGCGGCCCTCGACCTTGGCGTCGTGGAACTTGCGGATGAGCGCGGGGAGGACGTGGCTCGACGTGAGGTCGAAGTTGTCGTTGGGGCCGTAGAGGTTGGTGGGCATGGCCGAGATGAAGTTGCACCCGTACTGCGCGCGGTAGGACTCGCACAGGCGGATGCCGCTGATCTTGGCCAGCGCGTAGGCCTCGTTGGTCGGTTCGAGCGGGCCGGTGAGCAGTGCGTCCTCGGTGATGGGCTGCGGGGCCTCACGGGGGTAGATGCACGAGCTGCCCAGGTACAGCAGCTTGGTGACGCCGAAGACACGGCTGGCGTGCACCACCGTGGCGTGGATCATCAGGTTGTCGTAGAGGAACTCGGCCGGGCGCGTGGAGTTGGCGACGATGCCGCCCACCGTGCCGGCCACCAGGTACACGTACTCGGGGCGGTGATCCTTGAACCAGTAGGTGACGGCCGCCTGGTCGCGCAGATCGAGTTGGTCGCGGCCGGCGAGGAGGAGGTTCGTGTAGCCGTCGGCCTGCAGCCGCCGGACGATCGCTGATCCGACGAGACCACGATGGCCGGCGACGAAGATCCGGGCGTCACGGGATGGTTCGGGCATCGTTCCTCCACATCGGGAGATTCCGGCTGCAACTGAAACAGAGGGTACCGAATCCCGCTCGGCGGCGGTGGCGGCACCGAGCCGTACGATGGCGACGTGATCACCCGCCCGCCCGCCGGCACGATCCCCGAGGTGCCGGGCTCCTACCAGTTCAAGGACGCCGACGGCCGGGTGATCTACGTGGGCAAGGCCAAGTCGTTGCGCCAGCGCCTGTCGAACTACTTCCAGAACCCGGCCAACCTGCCGCCCCGGACGGCGCAGATGGTGGCCACGGCCGAGTCGGTGGAATGGATCGAGGTCCGCAACGAGGTCGAGGCGTTGATGCTCGAGTACTCGTTGATCCAGCGTCACAAGCCCCGGTTCAACGTCCGTTACCGGGACGACAAGAGCTACCCGTTCCTCGCCGTCACCGTCGACGACGAGTGGCCCCGGGCGCTGGTGATGCGGGGCAGCAAGCGCAAGGGCGTGCGCTACTTCGGGCCGTACGCCCACGCCTACGCCATCCGGGAGACCCTCGATCTGCTCCTGCGGACGTTCCCGATCCGCACCTGTTCGGACGCCAAGCTGGCCCGCCACCAGCGGTCCGGCCGGCCGTGCCTGCTGTTCCACATCGAGAAGTGCGCCGGGCCGTGCGTGGGAGAGGTCTCCGCCGAGGGCTATCGGGTGCTCGTCGACGAGCTCCTGGGGTTCCTCGACGGCGACACCGACGCCGTGCTCGCCCGGTTGGAAGCGGCCATGCAGGCGGCGGCGAGCGAGCTCGAGTTCGAGCAGGCGGCCCGGTTGCGCGACCGCCTCGCCAACGTGCGGCGGGCGGTGGAGAAGCAGCAGATGGTGCTGGAGCGGGCCGAGGATCTCGACGTGGTCGGGCTGGCGGGCGACGAGCTCGAGACGTCGGTCCAGGTGTTCTACGTCCGGCGGGGACGGGTGGTCGGTCGCAACGGGTTCGTGGTCGAGCGGTCCGAGGACCTGTCGGACGGGGAGCTGCTCGACCGGGTCCTCGAGCGCCTCTACGGCGACCCGCCGCTGCTCGGGGTGCCCAAGCAGGTGCTGGTGCCGTGGCCGTCGGCCGACTCCGGGCTCTACGAGGAGTGGCTCTCGGGGCAGCGGGGGTCGGCCGTCACGATCAAGGTGCCCCAGCGGGGGGACAAGCGCACCCTGCTCGGCACGGTGGAGCAGAACGCCCGCGAGGAGTTCACGCGGCACCGGCTGCGTCGGGCCAGCGACCACAACAGCCGGGCCCGGGCCCTGAACGAGCTGCAGGACTGGCTCGGCCTGCCCGAGGCGCCCCTGCGGATCGAGTGCTACGACATGAGCCACATCCAGGGGTCCGACTACGTCGGGTCGATGGTGGTGTTGGAGGACGGCCTCCCCCGGAAGTCGGAGTACCGCCGGTTCAAGGTCAAGGGTGTGGCCGGCAACGACGACTTCGCCGCCATGGAGGAGGTCCTCACCCGACGGCTCACGGCGTATCTGGCCGACCGGGAGAAGCCGGTGGAGGAGCGGGGCCGGTTCGCCTACCCGCCCCAGCTCCTGCTGGTCGACGGGGGCAAGGGGCAGCTGTCGGTGGCGGTACGGGTGCTCGAGTCGCTGGGCCTCGAGGAGGAGATCCCGGTGGCGTCGCTGGCCAAGCGCTTCGAGGAGGTCTACCTGCCCGGGGAGAGCGAGCCGGTGCACCTCCCCCGAGCGTCGGAGGCGCTGTTCCTCCTGCAGCGGATCCGCGACGAGGCCCACCGGTTCGCCATCAGCTTCCACCGGGAGCTGCGGGGGAAGCGGATGACGGCCTCGGTGCTCGACGGTGTGCCCGGGCTGGGGGAGGCCCGCAAGGCCCGACTCCTCAAGGAGCTGGGCGGGGTCGGCGCGGTGAAGCGAGCCTCACTGGAGGACCTGACGGCGCTGCCCTGGCTGCCCGACACGGTGGCCCGGGCCGTGCACGCCCAGCTCCACGGCCCGCCCTGACCGTCTGGTCCTTGGGTGCGTAAGGGTGCGCTATTCGCGCCCTTACGCACCCAAGGCCTTGCGGCACACCAGGACCAGGAGGCGGGGGTAGGCCCGGGCGGCGTCGTACTCGTCGGCCCGGGCCAGGAACGAGGGCGGTGGGGGCGGTTCGAGCAGCCGCTCCAGCATCAGCCCTTCGGCGGCCAGGGTGTTGACGTAGCGGCTGAGGGGGCGGTGCACGAACCGGATGAACACGCCGCGCTCGACCTGCTCGACGGTGGCCGTCTCGTCCAGGTAGGGGCCGAGGCGCCAGTACTGCTCGGGCGGGTCGACCGTGTGGTCGTCGATCCAGGCGCTGCCGGGCGTCTGGAGGATGGGGTGGTTCAGGAAGAACAGGAACCGGCCGCCCGGCTCGAGTACCCGGGCCACCTCGGCGATGGCGCCGTCGAGGGCGTCGATGTGCTCGAACACCAGGCAGGCCACCACCGTGTCGACGGCGCCGTCGCCCACCGGGAGCGCGGCGGCGTCGCCCCGGACGTAGGCCGGCCCGCCGGCTCGGCGCCGGGCCTCGGCGACCTGGGCGATGGCCGGGTCGAGCCCGACCACCGCGGCCCCGTGGGCCCCGGCCACGGCCCGGGCCACCTGCCCTTCCCCGGTGCCGACCTCGAGCACCCGCCGGCACCCGGCGGAGAGCTCGACGGCGAGCGGGAGGATCTGGTCCTCGTACTCGGGGTCGGCGCCGTCGGTGAAGTGCTCCTGCCACCAGGGGGCGTGGGCCTCCCACAGCCGCCGGTTCTCGTCGTCCATCGCCCCATCTTCGCGGGTCGCCTCCGTAGAATCGGTGGTGGTGACGGATCTGGTCGTGATCACGGGGTTGTCGGGGGCGGGGCGGAGCCAGGCCGGCGACATCCTGGAGGACCAGGGCTGGTTCGTGATCGACAACCTGCCGCCCTCGCTGATGCCCAAGGTGGCCGAGCTGGGACGGGGGCCGGGGTCGGTCACCCAGGTCGCCCTCGTGATGGGCACGGGGCCCTACCACGACGAGATCCTGCCGGCCCTGAGCGCGGTGCGGGCCACGGGGAGCCGGGTCCGGATCCTCTACCTCGAGGCCGCCACCGACGTCCTGGTGCGCCGCTACGAGAGCACCCGGCGTCGCCACCCGCTGGCCACCGACCGGAGCCTGGCCGACGCCATCGACGCCGAGCGAGTGCTGCTCGAGCCGGTGCGGGCCGAGGCCGACGTCGTGGTCGACACATCCGACCTCAACGTCCACCAGCTCCGCGACCGGATCCTCGGCCTCTTCGCCGGCGAGGTGCCCGAGAGCGGCATGCAGACCACGATCACCTCGTTCGGGTTCAAGCACGGCCTGCCCCTCGACACCGACCTGGTGCTCGACTGCCGATTCCTCCCCAACCCGCACTGGGTCGACGAGCTGCGCGACCTCACCGGGCTCGACGAGGCGGTGCGGGCCTACGTGCTCGGCCAGCCGGGCACCGGGGAGTTCCTCGACGCCCTCGGCACCCTGCTCGAGCTGCTCCTCCCCGCCTACGTGGCCGAGGGCAAGAGCTACCTGACCATCGCCTTCGGCTGCACCGGGGGCCACCACCGGTCGGTGGCCATCGCCGAGGAGGTGGCGGCCCGCCTGCGCCGGCACGGTTTCCAGCCCAAGGTCTCCCACCGGGACATCGACCGGTAGCCGGCAACAGGGCCCGGCCGGGCCGGCCGTGCCCGGGTCCCTGAACGGCGGTCAGATTGGCGGCGGGGTGGTCCGGTCTGATCGGATGGGGGCGCCCGTAGGACGGGCGTCACACGGCACCAACGGAGGTTCCCCGCCATGACCATTCGCGTCGGCATCAACGGCTTCGGACGCATCGGCCGCAACTTCTACCGGGCCATCAAGGCCCAGGGCGCCGACATCGAGGTGGTGGCCGTCAACGACCTGGGGTCGGTCGACGCCATGGCCCACCTCCTGCGCTTCGACTCGGTGATGGGACGCTTCCCGGGCGAGGTGTCCGCCTCGGGCGACACGATCACCATCGACGGGCACGCCGTGAAGGTGCTGGCCCAGCGCAACCCGGCCGACCTCGGCTGGGGCGAGCTCGGGGTCGACGTCGTGGTCGAGTCCACCGGCATCTTCACCTCCCGTGACAAGGCTGCCGCCCACCTCGACGCCGGTGCGCCCTACGTGATCGTGAGCGCCCCCTGCAACGAGGCCGACGCCACCTTCGTGGTGGGCGTCAACGACGACACCTTCGACCCGGCCACCCACAAGGTCGTCTCGAATGCGTCGTGCACCACCAACTGCTTCGTGCCGATGATCAAGGTCCTCGACGACGCCTTCGGCGTGGAGAAGGGCCTGATGACCACCGTCCACGCCTACACCGGCGACCAGGTGCTCGTCGACGGCCCCCACTCGGATCTCCGCCGGGCCCGGGCCGCCGCCGTCAACATCGTGCCGTCGTCCACCGGCGCCGCCCGTGCCACCGGCCTGGTGCTCCAGTCCATGAAGGGCAAGCTCGACGGCACCGCGCTCCGGGTGCCGGTGCCGGACGGCTCGGTCACCGACTTCACCGGTGTGCTGAAGACCGAGGCCACCGTCGACCAGGTCAACGAGGCCTTCCGGGCCGCGGCATCCGAGGGGCGCCTGGCCAAGGTGCTCGACTACGCCGACTACCCGGTCGTGAGCTCCGACATCGTGGGCAGCCCGGCCTCGTGCACCTTCGACGCCGACCTCACGATGGGCATGGGCAACCTGGTCAAGGTGCTCGGCTGGTACGACAACGAATGGGGCTACAGCAACCGCCTGGTCGACCTGAGCCTCATCGTGGGTGCCGCCAACCACTGATCCCGCCCGGCATCCGGGGGCGGGCGCCGGTCCGCTCCCGCCGGCCTCCCGGAGGAGCTGCCATGAGCGTCCCGTCCCTCGAGGACCTCGGTGATCTCGACGGCAAGCGGGTGCTCCTGCGCGCCGACTTCAACGTGCCGTTGAAGGACGGTGAGATCACCGACGACCTGCGCATCCGTGCCGCCCTGCCCACCATCGAGTGGCTGCAGGAGCATGGGGCGATCGTGACCGCCTGCACCCACCTGGGCCGCCCGAAGGGCGAACCGGACCCGAAGTACTCGGTGGCCCCGGTGCGGGCCCGCCTGGCCGAGTTGGCGCCGGGCGTGGAGCTGCTGGAGAACCTCCGGTTCAACCCGGGGGAGACCAAGAACGACCCTGCGTTCGTGCAGGAGCTGATCGCCGGGCAGGACGCCTACGTCAACGACGCCTTCGGGGCGTCGCACCGCGCCCACGCCTCGATCGTGGGCCCGCCGCAGTTCCTGCCGTCGGCCGCCGGCCGGCTCCTCCAGCGTGAGGTCGAGGTGCTCCTGCCCCTGCGCAACGAGCCGAAGCGCCCGTTCGTGGTGATCCTCGGCGGGGCCAAGGTGAGCGACAAGCTCGGCGTGATCGAGGCCCTGGCCGAGGTGGCCGACAGCCTCATCATCGGCGGCGGCATGGCCTTCACCTTCCTCAAGGCCCAGGGCCACCACGTGGGGTCCTCGCTGCTCGAGGAGGACCAGGTCGACACCTGCCGGCGCCTCCTGGCCTCCGGCATCACGATCCACATCCCGTCGGACATCACGGTGCTCGGCCCCGGCGGCAAGATCGGCGACCCGGCGGCCGGCGGCGAGGTGCGCCAGATCGGTGCCGACGTGCCCGACGGCTGGATGGGCCTCGACATCGGTCCCGGCACGGCGGCGGAGTTCACCGACGTGATCATGGACGCCCGCACTGTGTTCTGGAACGGCCCGATGGGCGTGTTCGAGGACCCCCGGTTCGAGGCCGGCACCCGGACCATCGCCCAGGCCGTGGCCGACACCCGGGCCTTCACCGTGGTCGGCGGCGGCGACTCGGCCGCGGCGGCCAAGCAGTTCGGGGTCGACCACCAGGTCGACCACGTGTCCACCGGCGGCGGCGCGTCGCTGGAGTTGCTGGAGCAGGGCGACCTGCCCGGCCTGGAGGCCCTTCGAGGAGCACCCAATGCCTGACCCTTCCGCCGCCAAGCGCAAGCCGCTGATCAGCGGCAACTGGAAGATGCACCACAACCACTTCGAGGCCATCCAGGTGGTGCAGAAGCTGGCGTACCTGCTCGGGAGCGACGACTTCAAGGAGGTCGACGTCTCGGTGCACCCGCCCTTCACCGACATCCGGTCGGTGCAGACCACCCTGTTCGACCAGAAGCGGTCCGAGATCGCGGTGGGGGCGCAGAACTGCCACTTCGAGGACAAGGGTGCGTTCACCGGCGAGGTGTCGCCGGCGTTCCTGCCCAAGCTCGACGTGCAGTACGTGATCGTGGGGCACTCCGAGCGGCGCGAGCTGTTCGGCGAGACCGACGAGATGGTGAACCAGAAGGTGAAGGCCGTGATCAAGCACGGCATGACGCCGATCATGTGCTGCGGCGAGACGCTGGAGGAGCGCGAGGCCGGCGGCGCCGACGAGAAGGTGACCGGCCAGGTGCGGGCCGGGCTGGCCGGCCTGAAGGCCGAGCAGGTGGGGGCGATGGTGATCGCCTACGAGCCGATCTGGGCCATCGGCACCGGCAAGACGGCCACGGCCGACGACGCCGAGGCCATGTGCCGGCTCATCCGGGAGACGGTCGAGGGCGTGGCCGGCGAAGAGGCGGCGGCGGCCATCCGCATCCAGTACGGCGGGTCGGTGAAGCCGGCCAACGTCAAGGAGCTCATGGCCCAGCCCGACATCGACGGGGCCCTGGTCGGCGGCGCCTCCCTCGACCCCGAGGAGTTCGCCAAGCTGGTGCAGTACCGCCTCCTCGAGGCCTGAGCGCTTCGTCGGTGGCGAGCCTGACGGCTAGCGGGCCCGGGCGTGACGTGGCCTGGCTCCTGCGGGCCCTGCGGGGTGATTCGGAGGCGGCGGGGGGCTCTGGTAGCGTTTCCGGCGGCCCGGTGAGGCCCGCCCACCGAGCGACCCAGGTGACCCGATGCCCCAGTTCCTCCAGTACATCGTGATCGGCGTGCACGTGCTGATGTGCGTCACCCTGATCTTCCTGGTGCTGCTCCACAGCGGGCGGGGGAGCGGCCTGTCCGACATGTTCGGCGGTGGCCTCGGCGCCGCGGCGTCGGGGTCGACGATGGTCGAGAAGAACCTCGATCGGATGACGATCGCGTGCGGCACGATCTTCGGCTTCACGACTGTCGCCCTGGCCTTGATGCTCTCGAAGTAGTGGCACACCGCCGGGCCACGGGGGGGCCGGCGCCGGTCCATGGCCGCCGGAACGGTGGTGGGCGGCGGGGGAGCGCGGCACTGCTGACCCTGGCGGTGCTCGCGGCTGGCGCGGCCGGATGCAGCCACGACGACCCGCCGGCGGCCAAGGCCCCGACCGGCACGCCGCCGGCCAATCCGGCCGTGGTCAACCAGGAAGAGGGCGCCGGAGGCACGCTGCGGCTCGGGGTGGTGGCCCCCGACACGATCGACCCTGCCCAGATCGTGCCCACCGACCCGGCCGAGGCCATCACCGCCGACCTGCTCTTCGACGGCCTCACCACGATCGATCCCCAGACCGGGGAGGCCATCCCGGCCCTGGCCGAGGCCTGGGACGCCGACGAGAAGCTCGAGCACTTCCGGTTCCACCTCCGGCCCGGCGCCACCTTCTCGGACGGCTCGCCCATCACCGCCACCGACGTGAAGTACTCGCTCGAGCGGGTGGTGTTGCGGGGGAAGCTGTCGTTGGCCGGGCCCCGCCTCGACATCGTGGCCGGCTTCAAGGAGGTCCAGGCCGGCACCGCCACCGAGCTCTCGGGGCTCGTGGTCCGCGACGACCGGACCCTGCAGATCGACCTGGTCGAGGCCTACGCCGGGCTGCCGGAGCTGCTGGCGTCGCCGAGCTTCGGGGTGGTGTCCAAGCGGGCTTTCACCAGCGGGCTGCCGCTGGTGCTGCTCTCGGGCCCGTTCACTCTGGCCAGCCGGGATGCCACCAAGGCGCGGCTGGAGAGGCGCCCCGGCGCCGAAGCCAAGCTCGACGCCGTGGAGATCATCCACTACACCTCGGACACGGGGGCGTGGGACGCCTTCCGGAGCGGCGAGGTGAACTGGGTGCTGGTGCCGCCGACCAAGCACGACGAGGCCGTCGCCACCTACGGCGAGGCCGCCTTCACCCCGCTCGGGGCCACCAGCTTCATCGCCTTCAACCTGGTCAACCCCAAGTTCGTCGATCCGCGCTTCCGGCGGGCCATCCTCCTGGCCCTCGACCGCGACAAGCTCGCCGCCGCCGTCCCCACCGGCCGGGTGGCTCAGCGGGCCATCGTCCCCCCGGGCGTGCCCGGCGCCCTGGCCGAGAGCTGCGGCACGCCGTGCCGGACCGACGTGGAGGAGGCCAGGAAGATCCTCACGAGCCTCTATCCCAACGGGGTGTACCCGTCGGTGCAGGTGGCCGTGCCCGAGGGCGGGCCCGAGAAGTTGGTGGCCGACGAGGTGCTGCGGGAGTTGGCCGAGGTGGGCATCCCGGTGGTGGTGGCCGTGAAGACCTTCGACGAGTACCGCAGCTACTCCACCAGCGGGCAGCAGGAGCTGTTCTGGTACGGCTGGGCCGGGCTGTTCCCCGACCCCGACGCCTACCTGGGCCGGCTGTTCCTCACCGCCTCCAAGGACAACGTGACCGGGTACCACTCCGAGGACGTCGACACCACCATCCGCCAGGCCCGGGCCGAGCGGGAGCGGACGGTGCGCTGGAGCCTCTACCGGGACCTCGAGCGCAAGCTGATGGACGACGCCGTGATCATCCCGGTGTCGGCCTACCGGCTCGAGGCGGTGGTGTCGGCGAAGGTCCGCAACTTCCGCTGGCGCCTCGACGGCACCTTCGTGACCACCGACGTGTGGGTCAAGCCGTAAGGGCTCGTCCGGTCGGTTACGTAGCCGTTTCCCAGGTTGCGGGAGCGCCGCTCGGCGGGCAGCCGAGGACACCAACCGCCTTGCTCCGGGCCGTAGCCGCCGCGCTATGGTGACGGTCCCACACGGGGCGCAGCCCACTGCGCACCGGTGCCACGTCGGAGTGGCGGA
>JAKOVR010000111.1 GCA_029782025.1 Actinomycetes bacterium
GCCGATGCCGCCGAGGCCCATGACGAGCACCGTGTCGCCCTCGGTGACCCGGGCCGTGTTGAGCACGGCCCCGACGCCGGTCTGCACCGCGCACCCCAGCACGCAGGCGACGTCGAGGGGCGTGTCGTCCCCGACCTTGACGGCGGCCTGCTCGGTCACGATGACCTGTTCGGCGAAGGCGCCCATGCCGACGCCGCGCCAGACCGTCTCGCCCGCCCGCGAGAGCCGCGTGCCGCCGTCGAGGTGCGACGAGGTGAGGAGCGCCTCGCTGTTCACGCACAGGCTCCACTCGCCCCGCACGCACCAGTAGCACTGCCCGCACGGAGGACACGGGGTGAGCACCACCCGATCACCGGGCGCGACGGAGGTGACACCGGGACCGACCTCGGCGACGACGCCGGCGGCCTCGTGGCCGAGGATCACGGGCGTGAACGGCGGGAGCTTCCCGTCGACCAGGCTCAGGTCCGAGTGGCAGACGCCGCAGTGGTGCACGTCGACGAGGACCTCGCCCGCTCTCGGCGCCTCGATGTCGACGTCGCACAGCACCATCGGCGCACCGATCGCTTCGAGCACGGCAGCCCGCATCCGGGCCTCCTTCCCCCGCGACGCCGGCCGGCCCGGCGCGCCGACCGGTCACCGTAGCGGGGGTCGCGATCCTTGGGTGCGTAAGGGCGCGCATAGCGCACCCTTACGCACCCAAGGCCATGGCTACGATGCCCGGCTATGCCCGCCTCCACCGAGACCGTCACCACCGCGCACGGCGTCGAGCAGCACCGGCGCCACTGGCCGGCCGAGGGCCCGGCGCGGGCCGCCATGGTGATCGTGCACGGCATGTCGGAGCACTCGGGACGCTACGAGCACATCGGCGGCCACTTCGCCAAGTCGGGGATCGACGTGCGCAGCTTCGACCTGCGAGGCCACGGCCTCACCGCCGGGCCCCGGGGCTACGTCGGCCGCTTCGACGAGTTCCTCGACGACGTCGAGGAACACCTCGACCTCCAGCGCGAGCTCGGCCTGCCCGTCATCCTCCTCGGCCACAGCCTCGGCGGGCTGATCTGCGCGTCCTACGCCGTGAGTGACCGCCCGCAACCCGACCTGCTGGTGCTGTCGGCCCCGGCGCTGTCGGCCAACGTGCCCGGCTGGCAGAAGACGATGGCCCCGATCATGGCGGCCGTCCTCCCCAAGCTCACGATGCCGAGCGACTTCGACGGCGAGCTGCTGTCCCGCGATCCCGCCGTGGGCACCGCCTACAAGGACGACCCGCTCCGGCTCCGCAAGGCCACGACCCGACTCGGGGCGGAGGTGTTCAAGGCGATGACCACCGTCGCCCGCGACCGTCGGCGCATCCGCGTGCCGACCTACGTCCTCCACGGTGCGGACGACAACCTCGTGCCGCCCAGCGCCTCCGAGCCGCTGGTCGAGCTGGAGAACGTCACGCGGGTGGTGCACGCGGGGCTCCGCCACGAGTGCATGAACGAGCCCGAGCAGGACGAGGTCCTCGCCAGCATCAGCGCCTGGCTCGACGGTCGCCTCGACGCGCTCGGCCCCCGCGCCTGAGGACCGGGAGCCACGCGGTGGCGCCGACGCCGACCTTCCGCAGCTTCGCCGAGCAGACGCTGCACTACTTCGACCGCCCCCACACCGGCCTTCCCGCCGGACCCGTCGGCGGGACGGCGGCCTGGCGCGTGGCCGACCTCACCGCCGACCCCGGTGCCTGGACCCACACGTTCACCGCCGACGAGGTGGCGGAGCTGGCGGCGGCGGCCGACGGCGTCGAGCGCTCGGGCGTCCCGATGGGGTCGCTGACCGCGGCCGACGTCCCGCTCCCTGGCCTCGCCCCCCGCATCGAGGCGTGGCGGTCCGCGTTGACAGGTGGACGGGGACTGGTGCTCCTGCGGGGCCTGCCGGTGCAGGAATGGGGGGAGGACCGGAGCGCCGTCGTGTACTGGACCCTCGGCGTGCACCTCGGCTGGCCCGGCGCCCAGAACACCGCCGGCGACCTCCTCGGCCACGTGATCGACACCGGCGACGATCGCGACGACCCGATGGTCCGGCTCTACCGGACCTCGTCCTACATCCGCTTCCACTGCGACGCCGCCGACGTGGTGGGCCTGCTGTGCCTCCAACCGGCCCGCAGCGGTGGCGCCAGCCGGATCGCCAGCTCCGTCGCCGTGCACGACGAGCTCTGGCGCACCAGCCCCGACCTGGCCCAGCGGCTCTACGACCCGTTCGAGCTCGACACCCGCGGCGACGGCTCGTCGCTGCTCCACTTCCCCGTGCCCGCCTGCCGCTACGACGGCACCACCGTGCGGACGTTCTTCCACAGCGACTACTTCCGCTCGGTGACCCGGCACCCCGACGTCGCCCCGCTGACGCCGGAGACCGAGGCGGCGCTCGACGCCTTCGAGGCCCTGGCCGACGATCCCGCGTTCCGGTTCGACATGGAGCTCGCCGCCGGCGACATCCAGCTCATCAGCAACCACGCCGTGGTCCACGCCCGCACGGCCTACGAGGACGATCCGGCGCACCCCCGGCACCTGCTCCGGCTGTGGCTGTCCCTTCCCGCCCCCGTACCGCCGGCCACCGCCGCCCCGGCGTCGGCGAGCCGGTAGGGTCGACCCATGGGCACGGTAACCACTCCGCTCCGAGGGCGTCGGAGCACCCGATGACGGACAGGGCAGGCGACGAGGCGGCGACGGTCGCGGCAGCACTCGAGAAGCTGCGCGCCTTCATCGAGGGCCTCCCCGACGCCGAACGCCAGGTGCTCGCCGCGCTGCTGGCGCCGGCCGTGGCCCAGGCCTACACCGCCGAGGTCGAGGAAGCGGCCGAGGTGGCCGGCTTCGGGATGGGCACGGCGATCGCGGCGTGGGCGCCGGCCGAGCTGCCGGCGGCCCTGGCCGAACGGCTCCGGTCGATGCACTGGAACGTCACGGCCGATCCCGCCGACTGAGACCGGGGCCCGCGACCGACGGCTGCCGGTGCAATCGCCGGCTCGGTCAATCAGCTGCGCGTGCTGACGCGGCCGGTGCAGTCGGCGCACGACCGGGCGTGGAGGGCAGCGGCGACGATCTCGTTGGCGTCGAGGAGGCGGTCGAACTCCGGGCACCGTCGGACCCGCCGCGGTGCGACCTCCTCGAACACCAGCGTCTGGCGCAGCCGGTTGCGGGCGCGGTGCACCGCCACCTTCGCCGCGTTCGGGGTCATCCCGAGGACCCCGGCGATGTCGGTCGGGGTGAAGCCGAGGTTGGTGACCATGGCCAACAGTACGGCGTCCGACGCCGGCAACTGGCCCAGGCCCTGCTGGACGCGGGCCGACAGCTCCCGGATCTCGACCAGCTCCTCGGTGGTGACGTCGTCGACGGCGGCGTGGTCGTCGTGCTCGGCCACCGACAGGGTGGGCCGGCGGGACCGCCCGCGGTAGTGGTCGCGCACGAGGTTCCGGGCGATGGTGTTGAGCCAGGGCTTGAACTGGCCGGCGGACGCCAGCCCGGGCAGGCCCCGCAGGGCGCGGAGGTACACCTCCTGCACCAGGTCGGCGACGTCGTGCGGGTCGGACACCTGGGCGGCCACCAGCCGGCGCACCGACGGCGAGGTGCGGCGCATGACCTCCTCGAAGGCCCGGCCGTCACCGGCGACCGCGGCGGTCACGAGCACCTCGAGGCCGTCGTCGTCCACGGGCAGAGCGTAGTGGGATCCTCGCCGGCGCCGGACGGGCGTCAACGGGGCGTGGTCGGGGGCGTCGTGCCCGCCGCCGACCCTGCTGGGGCCGACGGGGCGGTCCCCGCCGGCCGTGCCGGCGTCCCTCCGGGACCGACCTCCGGCGGACAGGCCACCGGCAGCGGACCGGGGCGGCCGGCGGCGCGCCGGGCGGCGGTGCCCACCAGACGGGCGGTCGTGATGTGGGCGTTGGCGCAGGCCGCCTCCCACGGGGTGGGCACGCCGTCGACCGCGGGTGCCGGCGAGGCCCCCTTGTCGAGCAACGCCGACGCCGAGCGGTCGTCGCCGAGCACCGCGGCGAGGTAGAGCGGGCTGAAGCGATCGAAGGCGAGGCGGTTGGGATCGGCGCCCTTGGCCAGCAACTGCTCCACCAGCGCTGGCCGGAACAGGTACACGGCCATCGCTAGCGGGGCTACGGACCGGTAGGGCGAGGTGGCCGTCGGAGGGCACCCGGGCAGGAGACCTTGGACCTCGGCCGCGCTCGTGCCCGGTGGCCGACCGGCGGTGCTCTGGGTGGCCAGCCACGAGGCGTAGGCGCCGGTGTCGGCCGCCGACGCGGTGGTGGTGGGGAACCCGGCCGGCGGGAGGGCGGCGCCCCGGGCATGGAGCTCGCCCACGGTGCCACAGGCCGAGCCCGGGTCGACGAGGCCGGCGTGGTCGGGTTCGGCCCCCCGCTCGAGCAGGAGCGAGGCCACGTCCTCGTGCACCGCGGCGAGGGCGCGGAACAGCGGGCCGTGCCCCTGCTTCGTGTACCGGTTCGGATCGGCCCCGGCGTCGAGCAGCGCCTGCACCAGGGGCAGGTCACCGTGGTCGGCGGCCCAGAGCAGCGGGGTGTCGCCGGCCAGGTTGGCGAGGTTCACGTCGGCGTGGCGAGCGATCAGCAGCAGGGCGGTGTCCCGGTGCTCGTTGAGCACCGCGCAGAAGAGCGCCGTCCGGCGGTCGTCGTTGGCCTGATCGATGTCAGCGCCCTGGTCGAGCAGGCGGGCGACGGTCTCGGTGTTGCCGATCGAAGCGGCGCCGATCAGCGAGAGCGGTCGACCGGTGCTGACCGTGCTTCCCTGGCCCGCGTCACCGGTCGTGGTCGTCGACGGCGCAACGGTCCCGGTCCCAGTGGCGCGCCCGGCGACCGCCGCCGCGCTGCACACATGGCTCTCGGCCAACCCGAAGTCGATCGGAGAGCACCGCAGCCCGCCACCGCAGCAGGTGGCCGCCAGCAGGCCGACCAGCACGACCGACGAGGGCCGGCTCCCCCCTCCAGCAGCTCCTCCCATGAGCCCGAGCGTAGGCCCTTGATCAACGTCGTGGTCGTCGCCCCGCCGCCCGGCAGTCGGGACGATCGGCGTCGTGCTACGACCATCGGGCAGTACCCTCCGCGCATGGCTGCCGTCGTGAACCACCTGCGCTTCCGCGATCCTGTCGATCCGGCCCTGTTCGCCGCCGCCGAGGCCGAGCTGGCACCCCTGATGGGAGAGGTCGAGGGGTTCGAGGGGCTGTACGTGGTGCAGACCTCCGACCACGACGTGATCCTGCTGATCTTCGCCGACACGGTGGAGACCCTCGACCGGTTGGCCACCGACGTCGGGTCACCCTGGATGGTCGAGCACATCGTGCCGCTGCTCGATGGTCCGCCCCAGCGCCACATCGGCCCGGTGATCGCCACCTCGTCGCGCCCCTGACCCGGCCTGAGCCACCCGCGCCGTCCCGCGCGCGAATCGCAACGCGCCCGCGCTTCAGGGCGGAGCGACGCGCGCCGATCCGTCTTCCGACAACACACGCGTCATGCGGGGCCCATGGCACCTCCCTCGCGGAGGTCGACCTCACGGAGGCCCTCATGCTCACGTTCCCCTTCCTCACCGCTTGGCTGCAGTCCCGCTGCCGCACCGACCGTGGCGCCTCGCTCGTGGAGTACGCGCTCCTCGTGGCGCTCATCGCCGTGGTGTGCATCCTCGCCATCACGTTCCTCGGGCAGGCCGCCTCCAGCAAGTTCTCGGGCGTCGGCTCGGCCATCCAATGACCTGACCGCCAGCGTCCCGGGCCGGGGCCCGGACTCCACCATCGATCCCAACCCGACATGGGCCAGACCGCACAGGTCTGGCCCATTCGCGTCGATACCGCATCAGGCAGGCACCCATGCAACCGACGGCGGCATCCTTCACCCCCGGGCTCCCGGGCGGCGGCGACGAGATCGCCGACGCGAATGCGGAGCACCGTGTCATAGATCCAGGGGAGCAACGCGTCTTACGCACTGTGAACGCAAGCACCATCCCCGCCCTCGAGATGCTGCCCGACGCCGTGGTCCCCCAGGGCTGCGACGAGTTCACGCACCGACAGGTGGTCGACCTCTACGTCGCCCACCACGCGTCGCTGGTTCGGCTCGCCGCCCTCGTGGCCCCCGAGGACGGCATGGCCGAAGACTTGGTGCAGGAGGCGTTCGTCCGCCTGTACCGGTCGTGGCGGCGCGTGCGTGAGCCCGAGAAGGTGCCGGCTTACCTGCGAGCCACGGTGGTCAACCTGGCCCGGGGTCGGGCCCGCCGGATGTCCGTCGCCCTGCGGCACCGGTCTGCGCCCGACCCCGACGCCGGGTCCGCCGAGGACGGTGCCCTGCGCCACGAAAGCGAACGGCAGGTCGTCGAGCTGCTCCGGCAGCTCCCGACCCGCCAGCGCGAGTGCCTGGTGCTCCGCTACTACCAGAACCTGACGGAACGCGAGATCGCCGAGGTGCTGCAGATCTCCGTCGGGTCGGTGCGCACCCACACCAGCCGAGGCATGGCCGCGCTGGAACGACAGCTTGGAGTCCCCTCATGAACCCCGACGAGCTCCTCACGCGGGCGTTGCACGCCCACGCCGATTCCCTCGAAGGACCACTCGACCCGTTCGGGCTGCAGCACCGGCTCCGCCGGGCCGACCGCACCCGGACCGCCCAGCGGGCGACCGCCGGCGGTCTCGCCTGCGCCCTCGTGCTCGGGGGCGCCGCCTTCGGGCTCGGCCAGCACGACCGCGCCGGCGTGTCCACCGCCGAGACCACCGACGCACCGGGGCGGGGCGCCGACGCCGGCCCGAGCACCACGACGCCGGCCACGAGCTCGAGCACGACGCCGGACGGCGACGCCCCGGCCGCGGGTCCCGGCGGAGAGGCGGAGGCCTGCACCCGGCAGCAGATGAACACGACGTCGACCGCCGCCGTGGAGGCCGTGGCCTACTGGAAGGGAACCGCACGGCCGGGGACCGTGGTCGACGCCGTCACCGACGGCGGCTGGGGGACGGCCAGCACGACCGCCGACGAGTCCGGCGCGTGGGTCCTCCGGGTCGTCCTCGACCCCTTGATGCCGACCCGCACCCCGGTGACGATCACCGTGCGGTGCGGCGCCGACGGGCCGTCGTTCGCCGACACCTTCACCTGGTACCCGGGGGCCGCCGATGGTGACCCGGGCGTGACCACGACGACGCCCCCGACCACACCCACGACGACGGCGCCGAGCGCCTGCTCGGTCCGCCAGATGAACACCACGTCGGCCTCGACGGTCGAGGCGGTCGCCTACTGGAAGGGGACGGCCCGGCCCGGCACCCAGGTCCGGGCCAGTGCGGCCAACGGGTGGGGCACCGCCTCCACCACCGCCGACGCCACCGGCGCCTTCGTCCTCCGGCTCGCCTTCAGCACCTCGATGCCGAAGAACACCCCCGTGGCGGTCACCGTCACCTGCGTCGACGCCGGCAAGACGTTCGCCTCCACGTTCACCTGGACCGGTCCGACCGCCACCACCGCCCCGCCGACCACCACACCGGCGACGACGGCGCCGCCGACGACCAAGCCCCCCACGACCACGACGACGGCGCCGGCCTCGACCTGCACGGTGCAGCAGATCAACACCTCGTCGGCGTCCACCGTCGAAGCCGTGGGGTACTGGAAGGGGGCGGCCAAGCCCGGCACGCAGGTCACCGCCGTCGCCGCCAACGGATGGGGCACCGCAACCGCCACCGCCGACGCCACGGGCGCCTTCATCCTCCGGCTCGCCTTCAGCCCCTCGATGCCCAAGAACACCCCCGTGGCGGTCACCGTCTACTGCATCGACGCCCGCCAGGCCTCGACCTACAGCTTCACCTGGGTGGGGTAGCCGCTTCTCCCCTCACCTCCCACCCGCGCATCGGTCCGCCTTCCGGGCGGGCCGATCCGCGTCCGGCCCGCCGCGCTTGTGGGTGCGCAATGTCACGGTCGCCGATGCATTGCGCACCCACGGGGAATGGTCGTCCCGGGGCCGGCGCCGCCAGCGGTGTGGAGCCCGAGAGGAGAATCGAACTCCTGACCTACGCTTTACGAGAGCGTCGCTCTGCCGACTGAGCTACTCGGGCTGGGAGCGGTCACGCTAGCAAGCGAGCGGGCCGGGACGACAGCCGATACGGGGGTAGCGTTCCGGCCGTGGCGATCACCGCAGGCGAGCTCAAGGCCCACATCCGCGACATCCCGGACTTCCCCTCACCGGGGATCGTGTTCCGCGACATCACCCCGCTGATCAACGACGCCGACGCGCTGCGCCGCACCATCGACGCCTTCGTGGCCCGCTTCCGGGACGACCCCATCGACCGGGTCCTCGGGGTCGAAGCGAGAGGCTTCATCTTCGCCGCACCGGTGGCGTACGGCCTCGGCTCGGGCTTCGTCCCGGTACGCAAGCCGGGGAAGCTGCCGTGGGAGATCGAGCGCGAGGAGTACGCCCTCGAGTACGGCACCGATCTCCTCGAGATCCACCGCGACGCCATCCGCCCGGGTGAACGGGTGCTCGTGGTCGACGACGTGCTGGCCACCGGGGGCACGGCCGGCGCCGCCGTGCGACTGGTGGAGCGGTTGGGCGGGATCGTGCACGCCCTCACCTTCCTCGTCGAACTGCCGGCCCTGGGCGGCCGGGCCGCCCTCGGCGACCACCCCGTCGAGAGCCTCGCCACCTATCCGTGACGGGCGCGGGAGCCCGCCTCGCGTTCCCCGGGCACGCCCGCGCCCGAGGTCGTACCATCGGCCGTTCACGATGGATGGGGACGACGATCTCGAAGCCCGGGTCGCAGGCATCACGGGCGCGACGGCCGACGAAGCCGCGGCACGGGCCGACCACGCCCGCAAGAGCGGCTCGATCGGCCTCGACAGCCCGGCCATCGCGCACGCGCCGATCGCCATCTACGCCGTCGATCTCGCCGGGCGCGTGCAGGCCTGGAACCAGGCCGCCGAGCGCCTCTTCGGCTGGTCGGCCAGCGAGGTCCTCGGGAACCTGGTCCCCTTCGTCCCCGAGGACGAGGTGGAGAGCGCCCTCGCCGGTCTGGTGACGCTGATCGAGGGCGGCGAGTTCATCGACGTGGAGTTCGCAGTCACGACCAAGGACGGCTCGCTCCGTCACTGCCTCGGCTCGTCCACCATGCTGCGGGATGAGGACGGCGACCCCGAGCTGATCATCGCCTTCGCGCTCGACGTCACCGAGAAGGCCGAGGCCACGAGGCGACTGGCGGCGACGGAGCACAAGTGGCGCACGCTGCTCTCCAACATCAGCGACACCGTCAGCATGATCGACGCCGAAGGGCGGGTCACCGAGACCAGCGCCGAGTTCACCGACGTCCTCGGCTACGACCAGAACGGCTGGATCGGCGCCGACGGCTTCGAGCTGATCCACCCCGACGACCAGGCCAAGGCCGCCGACACCCTGGCCGAGATCCTCGCCCACCCCGGCGTCCACTACCGGGACGTGTTCCGCACCCGCCACACCGACGGGCACTACGAGCAGATCGAGTTCACCGCCGTGAACATGCTCGACGACCCCGCCGTGGGCGGCGTCGTGATCACCACCCGCAACGTCACCTCGGTGAAGCAGGCCGAGTCGCTGCTCGAGGACGAGGCCGCCGTGCTCGAGCTCATCGCCCAGGACGCTCCGCTCGACGACACGTTGCCCGCCATCGCCCGCATGGTCGAGTTCCACAGCGGTGGTGCCGCCGCCATCTTCCTCCTCTCCGCCGACCGCCAGCATCTCGAGGTGGGTGCCGCCGGCTCCCTTCCGACCGACGCGCTGGCGTCGATCGAACGGCGGGGGGTCGACCACACGCCCGGCGGCGCGGCCATCGAGCGGCGCGAGGCGGTGGTGATCCCGAGCTTCACCGACGACGGTGCCGGCGGCAACCACCGGTACCGGGCCCTGATCGAGCTCGGGTTCTGCGCCGGCTGGTCGGCACCGATCATCGAGAGCCGCACCCACGAGGTGCTCGGCTGCATCACCACGTTCTACGACGCCGCCCGCGGCCCCGAGCTGCACGAGCAGCACGTCGTGGCCGTGGCCTCCCACCTGGCGTCGATCGCCATCGAACGGGACCGGGCCCAGCGCGAGCTGTACCACCAGGCGCGGCACCACTCCGTCACCAACCTCCCCAACCGGCGCAGCTTCCTCGAGTTCCTCGAACGGGCGCTGCTCGATGCCGACACCAACGGCACCCGCCTCGCCGTGATGTTCGTCGACCTCGACCGGTTCAAGATGGTCAACGACAGCTACGGCCACAGCGCCGGCGACTCCCTCCTGGTGCGGTTCGGGGAACGGCTCCAGCGGATGGTGCGCCCCAGCGACTTCGTCGGCCACTTCGGCGCCGACGAGTTCGTGGTGGTGCTCAGCGACATCACCGACGCCGGCGACGTCCGGTTCGTGGCCAACCGGCTCACCCTGGCCCTGAGCGAGCCCTTCCCCGTCGACGACGAGGGCACCAGCATCTACCTCTCGGCCTCGATCGGCGTGGCCACGAGCGACGGCAGCGACGACGCCACCGCCCTCCTGCAGAAGGCCGACGCCGCCATGTTCCGGGCCAAGGAGCTCGGGCGCGACCGCATGGAGATCTACGACGACGATCTGCGCGACCGGGCCAAGGCCCGTCTCACGGTCGACCACGACCTGCGGGTGGCCATCGAACGGTCCGAGCTGGCGGTGCACTACCAGCCCAAGATCGACCTGCGCACCGGCCGGATCTGCGGAGCCGAGGCCCTGCTGCGGTGGCGGCACCCCGAGCACGGTCTCCTCACCCCCGACTACTTCATCGGCGTGGCCGAGGACTCGGGGCTCATCACCCGCATCGGGAAGTGGGTGCTGGAGGAGGCCGTCCACCAGGCCCGCACCTGGATCGATCGCACCGAGGCCACCGAGCCGTTCACCGTGGCCGTCAACCTCTCGAGCCGGCAGCTCGCCGCCCCCGACCTGGTGGCCACCGTCGACCGCATCCTCAGCCGCTACGGGTGGCCGCCCCGCCAGCTCAGCCTGGAGCTCACGGAGAACGTGCTGATCGACGACGCCGAGGCCACCCTCGACATCCTCCAACAGCTGAAGGCGCTGGGCGTGAAGCTGGCCATCGACGACTTCGGCACGGGCTACTCGTCGCTCAGCTACCTGCACCGGTTCCCGGTCGACGTGGTGAAGATCGACCGCTCGTTCATCACCCCCCTCGCCGCCGACGGTTCCGGTTCCCCCATCGCCGCCGCCGTGATGCAGATGAGCGAGGCCCTGCAGCTCATCACCTGCGCCGAAGGGGTGGAGGAGGAGCACCAGCTCGACGGGCTCCGCGCCCTCGGCTGCGACTGGGCCCAGGGCTTCCTGTTCGCGCCGGCCGTGCCGTCGGAGGTGTTCGCCACGATGCTGGTCGAAGACCCGTCGTGGTGAGCGGGCGTCGCCCGGGAGGCGAGGCCGTCAGCGCAGCGCCGGGAGGTGCACGAACAGGGCCTGGAGCTGGAGCTTCTCCATCGGGCTGCGCCGGAACGACTCGTTCACGGCGGTGATGCGGTCGATGGCATCGAGCAGCGGACCCGGCCGGTCGGCCGTGGCGGCGGCGTCGCGGTAGCGGCGGGCCAGCACAGCGAGGCCGAAGCGGAGCTCGTCGGTGCGGAAGCGCCGCAGCTCCCGCTTGTGTCGTGCCTCGAGGTCCTTGCGGCCCGATCCGCGTTCGCCGTACTCGGCGACCCGCGCTTCCAGCGCCTCGACCTCGGTGGCCTGCCGCGCCACCAGCGGGGCGGCGGCGTTGTCGACCGCGGCCAGGATCTCGTCGACCCAGCGCACGGCCTGGTAGCCGCTCCCGTCGAGTCGGTCGGGCAGCTCGTGCCAGAGCTGGCGGCGGAAGGCGAGCTGGGGGTCGGTGGCCAGCACCCGGGCCCGGGCCAGGTCGCCCGACGCCGCGGTCGCCGCCGACTCCGCCGCCGCCGCCGGCACCCCCTCGTGGACCAGCCGCTCGACGATGTCGGTGACCGGCACCGGACCGAGGTCGACCTGCACGCAACGGGAGGCGATCGTCACCAGTTCCGACGGCACCTCGTCGGCCAGCACGACGAACACCACCCCGGGTGGGGGCTCCTCGATGGTCTTGAGGAGCTTCGGGCCCACGTTGGCGGCGATCAGGTGGAACTCGTCGAGCACGATCACCTTGCGGCTGCCCTCGATCGGGGCCATCGCCGCCTGGCGCACCACGTCGTCGGCCTGGTCGGCCGAGATGGCCGCGCCCACCCGCTCCACCACCACGAAGTCGGCGAACGTCTCCCGCCGCACCTGGTCGGCGACCCGCCGGGCGTCGTCGCCCTCCAACCCGTCGGCCAGGAGGGCGGCACCGAAGGCACGGGCCAGGGCCCGCTTCCCCGATCCGCGGGGCCCGCACAGGAGGTAGGCGTGGACGGGGTGGGCCACGGCCGCCCGCATCGCCGCCACGGCCCGGGGCTGACCCACGACGTCGGCCCACAGGTCGACCGGGGGGGCGGCAGCGGGCGGGGTCACAGCGGCAGTTGTAGCCGCTGGCCGACGGCGGCGCGGACGGCGGCGGCGACGGTCTCGACGGGGGCCGACCCGTCGATGCGGATCCAGCGGGAGGGATCGTCCTCGCACATCTCGCGGAACCCGGCCACCACCCGGGCGAAGAACGCCGCGCCGGCCGTCTCGAAGCGGTCGTCGAGCACGGCCGAGGCGTGCGAGCGGGGCTGCCCGCCATCGCCGTCGGGGAGGTCGAGGAACACCACCGCGTCGGGCCAGAGGCCGCCCCCGGCCCAGTCCGAGAGCATCCGCACCTCACCCGCCGAGAGGCCGCGGCCGTAGCCCTGGTACGCGATCGACGAGTAGGCGTACCGGTCGCTGACGACGTGGTGCCCGGCCGCCAGCGCCGGGGCCACCACCTCGGCCACGTGCTGGGCCCGGTCGGCGGCCATCAGCAACGCCTCGGTCCGGGGGTCCAGATCGCCGGTCTCGGGCGAGAGCAGGATGGTGCGCAGGCGCGCCCCCACCTCGGTGGCGCCGGGCTCGCGGGTGAGCACGGTGCCGGGGCCGAGGGCCTCGGCCAGCAGCCGGGCCTGCGTCGACTTGCCGCACCCCTCGCCCCCCTCGAACACGATGAAGCGTCCTGCCGTCACCGGCCACCGTCCTCGGAGGCGAGGCGGCGCACCGTGGCCGGCCGGTGCAACGCCCGGCTGGCCACGAAACCGGCGGCCACGATGAGCGCCCCGTCGAGCCACAGGGTCAGGCGCACCCCGGGCACCTCGTACGACACCCCGCCCACCTCGAGGCGGCGATCGCCCAGCACCGCCTGCGACAGCGAGTCGAAGGCGGCGGCGAGCAGCGGACCGAGCACGAGGGCCAGGAACATGCACACCCGCACGAGGGTGTTGAGCCCCGCGAACACCCGGCCCCGCATGGCGTCGGTGACGTTCTCGTGGAGGATGGAGTAGCCGAGGACGTAGACCGGGCCGGCCGTGGCCCCGACGACGAACAGCAGCGGCACCGAGACCGACAGGCTGGTGGCGGTCACGGCCAGGACGAGGGCCGTGCCGGCGGCGACGAGCCCCCAGGCGAAGAGCGTCCCCTTGGGCAGCCGCTTCTGCACCGCCGACACCGCGGCCATCCCCACGGCGACACCGAAGCCGATCGCCGTCGTGAACAGGCCGTAGCCGGCCGCGCCGGCGTCGAGCGCCTCGGTGGCGAAGATCGCCCCGAGCGGCACCAGCATCCCCCCGCCGACCAGGGCCACGGCCAGGCTGACGTTGACGGCCCGGACCGTGGGGTTCACGAACGCGTAGCGCCATCCCTCCCGCACCGACGCCCAGGCCCCGGCCAGGACCCGCGGTCCCGGCCCGGTGGCGGCGGCCCCGGACCCCCCGACCGGGGCGGCACCCCCAGCCGGCGCGACGGCGTGGCTGGCGTGGGTGGCGTGCTCGGGGAAGCGCAGCCGCCAGATGACGGCGGCGGAGAAGAGGAACGTGGCGGCGTCGAAGAGCAGCGGCAGGACGGTCTGGTTGGAGTTGTCGGCCAGCGAGGCCAGGGCCGGGAAGCGGGCCAACCACGTGGACAGCCCGGCGAGGAGGGCGAACATCACCGACCCGGGGAGGAAGGCGCCGAACCCCGCCGCCATGTTGAGCGAGTTGGCGGTCGTGAGGTGGTCGTGGGGCACGAGGTGCGGGGTGATGGCGTCCTTCGACGGCGTCCACAACAAGGTGAAGGCCTCGAGGACGACGGAGGCCGCGACCAGCGCCACCAGGTTGTGGAAGAACGGGATCACCAGCAGCACGGGCACCCGGGCCAGGTCGGCGATGACCATCAGCTTGCGGCGGCTGAAGCGGTCGACCAGCACGCCCACCAGCGGCGAGAGGAACAGGTGCGGGAGGATGCGCACCCCGACCACCAGCGAGGTGGCGGCGGCGCGGGCGTTGCTCTCCTCGGGGTAGAGCTCCTGGGCGAGGTAGATCACGGCGAAGATGCCGAGCCAGTCGCCCGTGGCCCCGACGAGCTGGACCAACCAGAGCCGGAAGAACTCGACCGATCCGAACAGCCGGACGTGCAGCGTCGGCCGGTCGTTGGGGGCGTAGCGGAAGGCGCCGTCGGTGGTGTCGAGGGCCGACGGCGACACCGTGGTGCGCAGCGTTCGTCGCGGCGGGCCGTCGTGGTCCGACGGGTGGGGCACGGCCATCACCGCCCACCGTAGGCGCGGCGCGCCATCACCCGTCGGCCGGACCGCCAGCCTCGGCCGCGGCCCCGTCGGCGTCGACCCCGGCGGCGGCGCCGAGCCCGCCGGACGTCGCCTTCTTGGCCGCCGTCTTCGTCGCCTTCTTGGCCGCCTTCTTCACGGCCTTCTTGGCCGCCTTCTTCACGGCCTTCTTGGCCGGGCGCTTCTTGGCCGGGCCGGCTTCCCGCCGGTCGGCCAGCAGCTCGCTCGCCCGCTCGTCGGTGATGGTCTCGGGGTCGTCGCCCTTGCGGAGCGACGCGTTGGTCTCGCCGTCGGTGACGTAGGGGCCGAAGCGTCCGTCCTTGATGACCATGGGCCGACCGCTCACCGGATCGGCGCCGAGCTCGCGCAGCGGGAGGCGCACGGTCTGACCCCGCCGCGTCTTGGGCTGGGCCAGCACGACGAGGGCCTCGTCGAGCGTGATCGTGAGGAGGCGTTCCTCGGTGTCGATCGAGCGCGAGTCCTTCGTGCCGTCACCGAGCGTCTTTTGGATGTAGGGCCCGTAGCGACCGTTGGCGGCCACGATCTCCCCACCGTCGGCGGGATCGACACCGACCACCCGGGGAAGGGCGAGGAGCTCGAGGGCCTCCTCCAGCGTCACCCGCTCCACCGTCATGGTCTTGAACAACGACGCCATCTTCGGCTTCGTCTTCGACCCGTCGACCAGCTCCCCGAGCTGGACGTACGGCCCGAACCGACCCGTCTTGGCGAACACGGGGAGACCGGTGGCGGGGTCGGTGCCGAGCTCGCGACCGCCCTTGGGCAGCGACAGCAGCTCGAGCGCCTTGTCGATCGTGAGCTCGTCGGGGGCCAGGTCGTCGGGGATGCTGGCCGTGTCGTCGCCCCGCTTGACGTAGGGCGACCCGCTCTTGCCCGGCTTGGCCACGATCGGGACGCCGTCGGGGTCGGCCCCGAGGAGGATGGTGTTGATCTCGGCCGGGTCGATCTGATCGAGCTGGGCCCGCACCTGGTCGTGCAACCCACCGAGCCGCGTCCCGACGTGGTCCTGGTCGGGGGCCCCGAAGTAGAAGCGGGCGAGCCAGGGCACGAGCTCCTGCGACCCGCCGGCGATGTGGTCGAGCTCGTCCTCCATGTGGGCGGTGAAGGCGTAGTCGACCAGCTCCCCGAAGTGCCGTTCGAGGAGCTGCACCACGGCCAGCGCGGTGAAGCTGGGCACCAGCGCGGACCCCTTCTTCCACACGTAGCCCCGGTCGAGGATGGTCTTGATGATCGAGGCGTAGGTGGAGGGACGTCCGACCCCGAGCTCCTCGAGCCGCTTGACCAACGACGCCTCGGTGTAGCGGGCCGGCGGCTGCGTGTCGTGGCCCACCGGCTCGAGCTCGACCACGCCGATCCGGTCGCCCTCGGCCATGGCGGGGAGCTGGCGCTCCCGGTCCTCGCCGGCGTCGCCCTCGTCGACGTCCTCGATGTAGACGAGCCGGAACCCCTGGTGGGTGATGACGGTGCCGCTGGTGGAGAACTCGGCGTCGCGACCCGAGGGGGCGGCCACGGCCCCGAGCCGGACGCTCACCGTCTCACCCGTGGCGTCGGTCATCTGCGAGGCGATGGTGCGCTGCCAGATCAGCTCGTAGACCCGGGCCTCGGTCGGCTGGACCAGGCGGGCCACCTCTTCGGGGGTGCGGAACCGCTCGCCGGCCGGCCGGATGGCCTCGTGGGCCTCCTGGGCGTTCTTCACCTTCTTGGTGTACTGGCGGGGCGCGTCGGGCAGGTACTGGGCGCCATAGCGCTCGGTGACCGTGGCCCGGGCCGCGGCCAGCGCGGTGTCGGACAGCGTCGTGCTGTCGGTCCGCATGTAGGTGATGTAGCCGTTCTCGTAGAGCGACTGCGCCGCCCGCATGGCCTGGGCCGCGCTCATGCGGAGCTTCCGGCCCGCCTCCTGCTGCAGCGTCGAGGTGATGAACGGCGCCGCCGGGCGACGCCGGTAGGGCTTGCGCTCCACGGTGCGGACGGTGAACGCCGCGGGCCGGAGCTCGTCGGCCAGCGACGTGGCCGACGCCTGGTCGAGCACGACGACCTTCTCCGAGGCGGTGCCCGTGTGGTCGAAGTCTCGACCGCTGGCCACCCGCGCCCCGTCGACGGCCACGAGCGTGGCCCCGAAGGGACGGTCGGCCGACCCGGCCGTGAAGGTGCCGTCGATGTCCCAGTAGGAGGCGACGCGGAAGCGCATCCGCTCCCGCTCCCGCTCCACCACGAGCCGGGTGGCGACGCTCTGCACCCGACCGGCCGACAGCTTCGGCGCCACCTTGCGCCACAGCACCGGCGACACCTCGTAGCCGTAGAGACGGTCGAGGAACCGGCGGGCCTCCTGGGCGTCGACCAACCGGCGGTCGATGTCGCGAGGGTGGGCCACGGCCTCGGCGATCGCCTGCGGGGTGATCTCGTGGAAGACCATCCGCTTGACCGGCATGCCGGTGGGCGGGTTCAGCACCTCGAGGAGGTGCCACGCGATGGCCTCCCCTTCTCGATCCTCATCGGTGGCGAGCAGGAGCTCGTCGGCGTCCTTCAGGAGCTTGCGCAGCTCGGCGACCTTCTTCTTCTTGTCGGCGTGGACGACGTAGTAGGGCTTGAAGTCGCTGGTGACGTCGATGGCGAAGTCGGCCCACCACTCGTTGCGGATGGACTCGGGCAGCTCCTGCTTGCTGGCGAGGTCGCGGATGTGACCGACCGACGACTCGACCACGAACCGCTGGCCGTCGATCGGAGCGCGGTCGAGGAACCCGGAGATGGTCCGGGCTTTGGCGGGCGACTCGACGATGACGAGCGAGGTGGGCATGCCCTAAGAGGTTTGGGGCATTTCGGGGCCGTTGTCAAACATCCCCGTGGTTCGGGGTGTAGACGACCAGCCGGACGGCGGTCCCGCCCTCCCCCGAACGGATCTCCGCTTCGTCGGTCAACACCCGCATCAACGGGATGCCCAGACCCCGCTCGTATTCGAGGCGATCGTGGGCGTCGGCATGGGGTGCGGATGGTGTGGTGGCCGGGTCGAACCCGGTGCCGCGATCGGAGACCTCCACCTCGATGCGGTCGTCGTCGAGGTTGCAGCGGATCAGCACCCGCTCATCGCTCCCGGCGTGCAGATGCGACTCGATGGCGTTCGTGACGGCCTCCGACACGGCCAGCCGGAGGTCGTCGATGCGCTCGTCCCGGAACCGCGGCTCGAGGGCCGCGGCCGCCGCGACCACCTGGCGGGCCATCGAGAGGTACTCGGGCCGGGCCGGGATCTCGAGCTGCACCTCAGGCACCGGCCGCACCTCCCGGCCCCGATGGCCCGTCGGGCGACGCCCCGCCCGGGCCGCCGAGCACGGCGGCGTCGACCGAGTCGACGAGCGGCACGAGCGAGTCGAGCCGGGTCAGGGCGAAGGCCTTGCGCACCTGGTCGGTGGCGACCGCCACCTGCAGCTCGCCCCCCGCCGCTCGGACCCGCTTCAGTGCACCGACCACCACCCCGAGGCCCATCGAATCGATGAACGCCACCCCGGTGAGGTCGAGCACGACCCGAGGAGGGCGGTGGGTGCCGAGCGCCTCGATGACCGCGGCGCGCACCCTCGGCACCCCGGCCAGGTCGAGCTCGCCCACGATGGCGACGACGCTCCACCCGTCACGCTCGATCGTGTGGCAGTGGAAGTACACGCGTCCCCTTCCGCGGCGGCGCCGGGCCAGCGCCCGGCTCGTACCGTACCCGAACGGACCCCCGCTCCCGCCGGGGGACCCGGGATGCGGACGCACGTTCGATACACTCGGGCCATGCCGTCGGCCGCCCGCACCACCCCGTCGAGTGCGGCCAGCGGGTCCGCCACGCGTCCGCCGGGCCGGCCGGCACCGCGCCACCGTCGCCCGTCCGCACCGCCCGACGACGGGGGCCAAGCGGCCGCGCCGGCCACCGGCTCGGCCACCGCGCCGGCAACGGCCGACCGGTCCGATCTCGACCGGCTCGTCGCCGGGTGGTCGCGGGACCCGCGCTTCGTCCATGCCGTCCGGCTCCCCGCCCGCGAGGCCCGCACGGCCGCGCTCGCCCGCCCCCTCCCCGACGAGGTGTGGTCCCGACTCGGCGTGCCGGCGCTGTGGCGCCACCAGGCCGAGGCGATCGACCTCGTCCGCGAGGGGCGGTCCGTGGTGGTGGCCACCGGAACGGCCTCGGGGAAGTCCCTCTGCTACCAGGCGCCGATCGCCGAGGCCGTGTGCGCCGGCCTCCGGCCCTCCACGTCGCTCCTCCTCTACCCCACCAAGGCCCTGGCCCAGGACCAGCTCCGGGCGTTCGGCACCCTGGAGGTGCCCGGTCTGGTCGCCGCCACCTACGACGGCGACACGCCCACCGACCACCGCGGGTGGGTCCGTACCCACGCCAACGTGCTCCTCACCAACCCCGAGATGCTCCACCACGGGATCCTCCCCCACCACGACCGCTGGGCCACCTTCCTCAAACGGCTCTCCTACGTCGTCGTCGACGAGCTCCACGTGCTGCGCGGCATCTTCGGCACCCACGTCGCCCATCTCCTGCGGCGGCTCCGCCGCCTCGCCGCCCACTACGGCGCGTCGCCCACGTTCGTGTTCACCTCGGCCACCATCGGCCAGCCCGAGCGCCTGGCCGCCGACCTCTGCGGCCTCCCCGTGGTGCCGGTCACCGACGACGGCGCCCCCCGGGGCGAGCGCATCGTGGTCCTGTGGAACCCCGAGGCCGACCCGGTACAGGTCGCCGCCGATCCGAGCGCCGGCGACCTGGATGCCGACCCGGACGGAGGAGCGGACGCCGGCCCCACGCCGGCGCCACCGCAGGGACGCGACCGCTCCACCGCCCTGCTGGCGGCGTCGTTGATCAGGGCCGGCCGCCGCACCATCGTGTTCTCCCGCAGCCGCAAGGGCACCGAGCTGCTGGCCAAGGAGCTCGGCCGCCGCCTGCCCTCGTCGCTGGCCGGAGCGGTGCGCCCCTACCGCGGCGGGTACCTCGCCGAGGAGCGGCGGGCCATCGAAGAGGCGCTGTTCGACGGCCAGCTCCAGGGCGTGGTGGCCACCACCGCCCTCGAGCTCGGGGTCGACATCGGCGGCCTCGACGCCTGCGTCCTCGACGGCTTCCCCGGCACCATCGCCTCGCTCTGGCAGCAGATCGGCCGCTCGGGCCGGTCGGCCCAGCAGTCGGTGGCCGTCCTGGTGGCCGGGAGCGACCAGCTCGACCAGTGGCTCATGCGCCACCCCGACGAGCTGTTCACCCGCCCCCCGGAGCCGGCGGTGGTGAACCTCGCCAACCCCGACGTGCTGGCCCCCCACCTGGCCTGCGCCGCCTACGAGCTCCCGCTCTCGCGCCCCGACGAGCAGTGGTGGCCCGGCCTCGTCGACGAGGGCGTCCGGTCGCTGGTGCTCGCCGACCAGCTCCTCGTGCGCAACGCCGGCCGGCCGGCCGCCCCCGACCCCCGTGCCGTGTGGACGGGGCGCGGGTGGCCCGCCCATGCGGTGAGCCTGCGCAGCGCCCGTGCCGACGAGCTGCGCATCGCCACCGCCGAGGGCGAGACCATCGGCACCGTCGACCACGGCCGGGCCTTCCGACTCGTGCACCCCGGCGCGGTGTACCTGCACCAGGGTGTGTCCTGGCGCGTCGCCGAGCTCGATCTCGAGCAGCGGCTCGTCACGGTCGTCCCCCACGACGGCGGCAGCTACACCCAGGCTCGCACCGAGACCGATCTGGCCATCCTCGCCACCGATGCCAGTCGCGCCGTGGGTCCGGTCCGGCTCCACCTCGGCACGGTGCGGGTCGAGTCGATGGTCACCGGCTACCGCGAGCTCGAGCTGCCGAGCGGCAAGCTGCTCCACGCCGAGGCGCTCGACCTACCCCCGAGCGAGCTCGTCACCCGGGCGTTCTGGTACACCGTGCCCCCGTCGCTGCTGGTCGACGCCTTCGTGCTGCCGGCCGATGTGCCGGGCACCCTCCATGCCGTCGAGCACGCCGCCATCGGGATGCTGCCGCTCTTCACCATCTGCGACCGGTGGGACGTCGGCGGCGTGTCGACCGCCCTGCTCGACGACACCGGGCTGCCCACCATCGTGATCTACGACGGGTTCCCGGGTGGCGCCGGTGTGGCCGAGCTGGGCTACGAGGCGGGGCTCGGCCACCTCACGGCCACCCTCGACGTGATCGCCGGGTGCGGTTGCGACACCGGCTGCCCCTCGTGCGTGCAGTCGCCGAAGTGCGGCAACGGCAACGAGCCGCTCGACAAGGCGGGCGCGGCGAGGCTGCTGTCGGCGATCGTCACCCACAGCTGACCGGACGACCGCCACCGGACGACCGCACGAGAGGGCCTCAGCGCTCGACCCGCATCGTGGCCCGGGCCTCGAGGGCGACGTCGGGCAGGCGACCCCGGAGGATCGGCACGATCACCGGGGACCGGTAGCGCACGACGACGGTGACCGATCCCCCCGGCGCGCCTCGGGCCTGCACCACGACGTCGAGCCGTTCGGGATCGAGGGAGGCACTGGCCCGGGCGGCCCGGGCCGGCGCCGCCGGGTCCGGGTCGACCGATGCGACCCTGGCCGCCTCGCGGGCGGCGTGACCGACCAGCACCGTGTCGCGCACCACCATCCCGACCTGCACGACCGTGAGGAGCAGGAGCAGCAGGAACGGGAGGACCAGTGCGAGCTCGACCGTGGTCTGGCCGAGCTCGCACCGGTGCGCCGCACGACGGCGCCTCCCGACGCTCACCCGGCGCGGCCGATCACCTTGCCGATCACGAAGTCGAAGAGCTTCCCGATGACGTTGGTGTCGGTGGCCCACGAGAGGATCAGCACCGCGATGGCGGCGGCGCCCAGGATCACGAGGGCGTACTCGGCGGTGGTCTGTCCACGGTCGGTACGCAAGCGATCGAACGTCCAGCGACGCGACGGGCCGACGGCCAGGGCGGTGACCACGGCGGCGACGGTCGCGAGCGACGCGAGGAAGGTGGGATGGGGGGACATGGCGACTCCTCGGGGGAGAGGGGGATGGGGGGGCCGGGACGGCGGGCTGGGGGTGCTACGGCAGCTGCAGCGACTCGAGCGATCCCGCCAGCACCGGGACCACCGTGAGCAGCCCGAAGGCGGGCAGCACGCAGAGCACGAGGGGGAAGAGGAGGGTGACCGACAGCCGGCGCGCCGCCTCTTCGGCTCGGCGACGACGGGTGGCTCGGGCCTCCGCCGCCAGCCGCTGCAGCGGCTCGATGAGCGGCGAGCCGAACCGCTCGGCGTCGACGAGACAACCGGCCAGGCCCCGCAGCGCCGCGACCGGTCGGAGGGCGTCGAGGGCGACGCCGAGGGCATCGCCCCGCGCCACCCGCGCCTGCACGTCGGCCAAGGGACCGCCGATGGCGCGGCCGGCGAGCGGCGACACGAGCTCCAACGCGAGGTGGAGGTTGCACCCGGCCTCCACGGCGAGGGTGAGGAGGTCGAGGGCGTCGGGCAGCTCGTCGGCGATGGCGGCCTCGACCCGACGCCGTCCCCGGTGGGCCCACCAGCGCGGGAGCCACCACGCCGCGCCGGCGGCGGCGAGGGCCGACCCCGGCCCTCCGAGACCGGCGCCGGCCAGGGCGGCGACCACGACGACGCCCGTCCGACGATCCGCCACGAGATCGGCCGGACGCGCCGCGAGGCGACGGGCCGTGGCCCCGATCCGACCGACGACCACGCCCACGGCCGCGACCAGGCGCGACCGGACGACGGCCGGGCCGCCGGGGCCGGTGCGGCCGAATGCGTCGACCGCGGCGGGGAGCGGACCGGGCCGGCATCGGGTCCGCCACCGTGCGGCCGCCCGGTCGGCGACACGGGCGCCGACGAGGCCCACGGCCACGGCGACGAGCAGCGGTGCCGCTCCCGCCCCGAGCACCGCCCTCATGGCCGGCACCTCGCGGCCAGGCGAGCCATCCACCACCCGCCCAGGGCGTCGAGCACGAGCCCCGTGCCGAGGCAGAACCAGCCGCCCGGTGTGCCCACCAGGAAGGCGAGGGTGCGCCGATCGGCCCCGGCGACGAAGACGGCGAAGACCAGGGGCGCCACCACGAGGACCAGGGCCGAGAGCCGCGCCTGGGTGGCCAGTGCATGGGCGTCGCGGCCGAGGGCGTGCCGCTCCCGCAGGGTCGCGGCGACGGCGTCGAGGGCCCGGGCCCGGTTGCCGCCCGCCGAGCCCGCCACCAGCAGGGCGGCCGTGGCGAGCTCGATGCCGCGCGACCGGGCGCCGACGCCGGACCCCGACCAGGCCCGGATGGCGCGCTCGAAGGACCGGCCGGCGGCCAGGGCGGCGACCGGGGCGGCCATCGTCGGCGCCACGGCCGGTCCGGCCTGCGCCGCTCCTTCGACGAAGGCCGTGGGGAGCGACAGCCCGGCCCGCACGCCCCGGCTGACTGCTTCGAGCACCTCCGGGAGCTCCCGGTCGACGGCGAGCCGGGCCCGCTCCGGCAGGAGCCGGGCGGTGGCGGCGACCAGGAGGCGCGGCGCGGCCGCGACCGGGCCGGCCAGCGGGGGCCGGCGGATCGGACCGGACCGGACTGCTTCGAGCCGGGCGACGACACCGGCCCGGCGGCGGGCACGGACCACCCCCGCCATCACCCCGGCGACACCGGCGACGCAGCACGCGGCAAGGGCACCGGGCGTCATGGCGTCCGCCCCGGGCGCGCGGGAGACCCCACACGGTCGCCGTCGAGCAGCAGGTCGCGCACCACAGCTCGGCCGCGGCGGACCTCGGGCTCGACCTCGGCCACCGCGACCACGCGACGTCCACCGTCGGGGCGGCGGGCCACGTGGACGACGAGATCGATCGAGCTGACCACCTGGTCCCGGACCGAGACGAGCGGGAGGGCCACGCCGGCGAGGAGGACCATGGTTTCGAGCCGCCGCAGCGCATCGACGGGGCTGTTGGCGTGGCACGTGGACATCGAGCCCTCGTGGCCGGTGTTCATCGCCTGGAGCATGTCGAGGGCCTCGGGGCCGCGCACCTCACCGACGATGATCCGGTCAGGACGCATCCGGAGCGCGTTGCGCACGAGGTCGCGGATGGCCACGGCACCGACCCCGTCGACGTTGGCCGGCCGGGCTTCGAGCCGGACGACGTGCTCACCGGGCAGCCGCAGCTCGGCCGCGTCCTCGACGGTGACGACCCGCTCGGCCGGAGGCAGCTCGGCGGCCAGGGCGTTGAGGAGGGTGGTCTTGCCCGAGCCGGTGCCCCCCGACACGAGGATGTTCCGGCGCTCCCGCACGGCCGCGGCCAGGAGGGCGGCCACCGGCGGTGGGGCGAACGCGCCGAGGGGGACGGCGTCGGCCCCGAACCGCCGGATGGTGAGGAGCGGGCCGTCGACGGCGAGCGGGGCCACCACGGCGTTGACCCGGGCGCCGCCGGGGAGGCGGGCGTCGACGAGGGGCGAGGACCGGTCGATGCGCAGCCCCAGCGGCGCCACCACCCGCTCGATGAGGAGCAGCACCGTGGCGGCGTCGAGGTGGAGGTCGGTGCGGCAGAGACGGCCTTGCCGCTCCACCCAGACGCACCCGTCGCCGTTGACGAGGACGTCGGTGACGGCGTCGTCGTCGAGGAGGGGCTGGAGGGGGCCGAGCCCCTCGATCTGCCAGACCACGCGGTCCACCTCGGCCTGCACCGTGGCGTCGGGCAGGAGCGGGTGGCGCCGACGCACGGCGGCCGCCACCGCCGCCCGCCGCTGCGGGCCGGCCGGTTCGGCCACCGCCACCTCGACCAGGTCGGGCTCGGACGACACGGTCACGCCGCTCCCGCGACGGCCCGGGCCAGGACCCGGGGCAGCCGGCAACCGAGGAGGCCGGCGTCGACGGCCCGGGCGACGGACTGGTCCCACGGGACGGTGGCGACCACGGGCACCCCGAGGACGGAGGCCACGTCGCCCGGGCCGAGGGCCCGGCCCGGTTCCGTGACGAGCACCACCCCGGTGGGATGGACCGGTGCGGCCACGGCTCGCCGGAGCGAGAGGTAGCAGGGACGGCTGACGAGCAGGCTGTGCTCGGACGCGGCCGCCAACCGGCGGCGGACCTCGAGCTCATCCGGCGCGAGCCCGGGCCCGGCCAGCAGCCCGCAGTCGATCACCACCGATCGGGCCGACGCGGCCAGCAGTGCGGAGAGGACCGAGGCCCGCTCGGCACCGGCGAGCGGGCCCTGGCCCCGGGGGAGCAGGGCGACGGCGCCGGCGGGGACCTCTAGCCGGGCCAGGGCATCGGCCGGCGCCTCGGCCGGCGCCTGGAGCCAGTCGGTGACCCCATGGCCCTCGGGCTCGGGGATACCGAGCACCAGGGGCAGCTCACCGGCGGCGTCGACGAGGAGCGGCGGTGCGGCCCCCGGCGCCCCGGCGAGCACCGAGGCGATGGCGGCGGCGACGACGGTGGTGCCCGATCCGCCCTTGGCGGACCAGCAGCTGATGACCATGGGAACCCCCGTGGTGGGGGTGCGCGGGCGGCGCACCGTGAACGGAACGACGGCGCTGCCGCGGGAGCCAGGTCGGCGACCGCACCCTACGCGGGGCACCGCGCCGCCA
>JAKOVR010000122.1 GCA_029782025.1 Actinomycetes bacterium
GTTCGCTAACGCTAACATTTCGCACCCACGGGAACAGCGCCCACCGGAACCGGGGCGAGCGGCTCCGCTACGGTCGGCGCCATGGCGTCCCGACCGTGGCTCGAGCAGTACGACCAGTCCATCGCCGACGACTTCCTCGCCGCCAACGACCTGCAGGTCGGGCTGTCCCACCTGCTCGGCATCCAGCTCGAGCACTTCGAGCCCGGCGAACTGCGGGCATCGCTCGAGGTCACGCCCGACCTCCTCACCCCCATCGGCAACCTCCACGGCGGCACCATCGCCGCGCTGGTCGACCACGTGCTCGGCTGCGTGCTCTACCCTCACATGGCCCGCAAGCAGTGGGCCGCCACCACCGAGTTCAAGCTCAACTACCTGAACCCCGTCACCGAGGGTCGGCTGGTCGCCGTCGCCCGGATCGTCAACATGACGCGGCGCACCGCGGTGGTCCAGATCGAGGTCAGCAACGGCGACCGGCTGGCCGCCGTCGCCCAGGGCACCTGCATGATCGTGGACCCCAAACCCAAGAGCGAGGCCTGACGCTCGAGGCGTGCCCCCCGACGCCCCCGACGTCGCAGAAGCCGGCTAGGCGTGGGGCCGGCAGCGGTACATGCGAGGGGTGCGGTCGGTGAGCCGTTCGAGGTACGTGTCGTAGCCGCCGTAGACGGCGCTGAACTTGGGCCACATCCGGGCGAACTCCTCGGCGTCGCAGCGCTCGGCCCGCACCCGGACCGTGTCCTCCCCGACCACGACCTCGGCCTCGGGGTCGGCATTGAGGTTGGCGGTCCACGCCGGGTGGTGGGTCGTCCCGAAGTTGGTGCCCACGATCAGGAAGTCGTCGCCGTCACGGGCGTAGAGCAGGGGAGACGTCCGGCGCTGGCCCGACTTGGCCCCGGTGGTCACGAGCAGCAGGGCGGGGAACCCGTAGAACTTGGTGGCGATCTGGCCGCCGGTGCGCCGGATCAGCCACGGATCGATGCGGGGCCCGAGCCGCCGGTACACGGCGATGAACGGGCGGGTCGGCCCGACCTTGCGGAGCACCCGGTTCATGAAGGTCTGCTTGATCCCGGCCTCGTAGGCCGCGATCCGGTCCAGCTGCGCCCGCAGCGCCCCGTCGCCGTCCACCGGTTCGTCCATGGTCCTCGATGCTAGGACGGGTTCAGGCGGCGGCGCGACCCTCGTCGCCCACCGCGGGCGCCAACGTTGCCGCCACCTCGCGGGCCCAGGTCGCGGCGTGGGTCGGGTCGCGCCAGTCACCGGCGTGGTCCTTGGCCATGGCGCTGGCCGGGAACCCGTGGGCGTCCGGTGCCAGCCGACCCCCGAAGGTCACATGGCCCCGCGCCCCGATGCGGGCCATGAGCGCGGCGACCTGATGGGTGGGCGGGATCTCGTGGTCCTCGGCCGACCCGTCGAGCGGGCCGCTGCTGAAGAACCAGACCGGGCGGGCCCGCAGCTGGCGATCGAGTCGCTTCACGAACCGGCGGGCGTCCTTGTGCCATCGCCCGGCGTACAGCGCACCGCCCACGATCACCGCGTCGTAGAGGTCGAGATCCCGCACGGCATCGGCCGGCGCGACCACCGCCCGCACCCCTTCCCGGCGGAAGCCGTCGGCCACCATCTCGGCCAGGCCGGCCGTCCCCTGTCGCTTCGATCCGTACACGACGAGCACTCGCATGGCTGCCTCCTCGGTCCGAGGCCCTCGGGAGCCACTTCGAGCGTCGCGCCGCCGCGGCGGACGACCTAGGGCCGGAGGTCCCGGCGGAGGGGCAGCCCGGCCGCCTCCCAGGCCTGCATCCCGCCCCGCAGCTCGACGATGTCGGTGAAACCGGCGGCCCGGAGCGCGGTGGCGGCGATGGCCGACATGTGGCCCGACCGGCAGTAGAGGGCGATCGGTGCCCGCCGGTCGGCGGGGAGCTCGCCGAGGTGGTCGGTGATCGTCTGGTAGTCGATGAACCGGTCGGTCCCGTCGATGTGGCCCTCGTAGGGCACGTGGACGTTGACCACCAGCGGGCGGGGCGTGGCCGCGAGGGCGTCGCGGAAGGCGGCCGGCTCGACCAGGCGGGACGCCGGCGCGGCGACGCTCGCCGGGGCGGCCGTCCCCCCCACTGCACGGTCCGGGGTCGAGGACGACGCGCCGCTGCAGCCCACGGCCACCGCGAGGGCGGCACCCAGGGCGAGAAGGGCGAGAGCCCGAGGGGATCCGACGGTCGGCGCCATCCCTGTACAATACCCCCATGGGTATCGAACAGCGTCCCGTCGACCGTCGGGCCGCTCTCCGCCTGCTGGGCGGGGTCGGGGTGGCGCTCGTCGGCGGCGACGTCCTCGCCGCCTGCTCCCGCGCCGACGGGCCGGCGGGCGGACCGGCGGGCGGGCCGGCGGGCGGGCCGGCGGGCACCGCGGTGGGCGGCACGGCACCGGGGACGGGCGGGGCCGGCACCGACCCGCCGGTGCTGGCCAGCGCGGGCGGCCGGCTCGAGGTCACCCTCACCGCGGCGCCGGGCACCTACAACGACACCTCACCCGGCCCGACGCTGGTGGTCCGCCCCGGCGACGAGCTGGTGATCACCCTCGAGAACCGCCTCGACGGCGACACCAACCTCCACACCCATGGCCTGCACGTCTCCCCCGAGGGCGACGGCGACAACATCTTCGCCACGGTGGCCCCTGGCGGTCGCCGCACCTACCGCTACCGCCTGCCGACCGATCACCCGTCGGGGACGTTCTGGTACCACCCCCACCCCCACGGGGCCGTGGCCGCCCAGCTGGCATCGGGCTTGGCGGGCGTGATCGTGGTGGAGGACGACCTGGACCGCCTCCCCGCCCTGGCCGGCGCCACCCACCGGGTGCTGGTGCTCGGCGACGGGGCCGGCGGCGGCGGCGCCTCGATGCCGCAGATGACGCAGGGTCGGGAGGCCGGGCCCACCACCGTCAACCGGCAGACCGCACCGCGGTACACGGCCCGGGCCGGCGCCCTCGAGCACTGGCGGTTCGTCAACGCCAGCCCGTCGCGGATCCACGCCCTCCACCTCGACGGCGGGGTGCTGCACCTGATCGCCGCCGACCACGGCCGCTTGGCCCGGCCCGAGCCGATCGACGAGCTCGTGCTCTCTCCGGGGGAACGGGCCGAGGTGCTGGTGCCCGTGCGGGGCGCCGGCCCGCTCACCCTCACTGAGCGGGCCTACGACCGCGGCCGCATCGCCATGGGCCCGATGATGGGCACCGCCGATGCCGGATGGGCGGGCACGGTGCTCACGGTGGACGTCCGCGGCACGGTGGTCGAGGCCCCGGCGGTCCCCGACCGGTTGCGCCCCGAACCGGACGACGCCGGGCCGGTGACCCGCGCCCGGGAGCTCACCCTCGACCTCGTGATGGGCATGGGCGCCGGTGGGGGCATGGGGCGCGGCGGCATGGGTGGCGGCGGGGCCGGCATGGACGCCTTCCGCATCGACGGCAAGGCCTTCGACCCGGCCCGGACCGACATCACCGCCACCGTCGGCGACGTCGAGGAGTGGACGATCCGCAACACCACCACCATCGACCATCCGTTCCACCTCCACGTGTGGCCGTTCCAGGTGCTGGCCCGCACCGGCTCGGCGACCCCACCCCGGGGCTGGAAGGACACCGTCGACGTGCCGGCCAACGGCGAGGTGCGGATCCGCATCCCCTTCCGCGACATCCCCGGGCGCACCGTGTATCACTGCCACATCCTCGACCACGAGGACATGGGCATGATGGGTGTGATCGAGGTGCGCCCGCGCTGACCGCCGTCGGGCCCGGCGTCAGCGGCGCCGGCCGCGGGGCGGCGGGGTCAACAACGCCACCACGGTGTCGCGCACCTCGCGCACGGGGTCGGTCGACTGGGTGCCCTTGGCCATCACGATCGCCCCTTCGATGAGGGTGATGGCCGCCGTGGCCAGCCGGTGGGCTTCGGAGCCCGGATGCCCCTCGGCCACCAGCCGGGCCGCCAACGCCTCGGTCCAGGCGACGAGGGCCCGCTTGGTGGCCGACCCGATGACGGGCTCGTTGGGCGCCACCTCGGCCGCGGCCGACGCCACCGTGCACCCGTCGGCGAAGCCCCGCTCGTCGAACCCCGTCGCCATGCGGTCGAGGTACGCCGCGACCGCACCGGCGGCGGTGCCGTGCTCGGCCAGGAGCGCCAGCAGCAGCTCGGTGACCTTGCCGGCGTAGCGGTCGACGGCGGCGGCGGCCAGCTCGGCCTTGCCCCCGGGGAAATAGAAGTACATCGACCCCTTGGGGGCACCGGCCTCGGCCACGATCTGGTTGAGCCCCGTGCCGTGGTAGCCCTGCTGCCGGAGCAGCCGGCCGGTCGTGCGGATCATGCGCTCTCGGGCCTCGGTCGCCATGTGACCCATGTTACCCGCTATGACGACCGGTCGTATTGACTATGACGACTGGTCTAGTTAGGGTCAGGGGACACGGACAAGGACAAGGAGGTCACCATGACCAGTCCCCGATTCCGAACCCTCACCGGTGGCCGCCACGGCGTCACCGTCCGCCGGGCCCGCCGGAGCGACGAGGCCGGGCTGCTCGCCCTCTACGAGCGGGTGTCGCCCGAGTCGCGCTACCGCCGATTCCACGGCGTGCCCGGCGCCCGCATCGTGCGCCTCGAGGCTCACCGCGTCACCCACGGCGGCGACGGCACGCAGGCGTGGCTGGCCGTCGCCCCCGACGGCACGGTCATCGGGTGCGTGAGCATGGTCCCGGGCCGCGACGGAGCACACGAGATCGCCGTGCTGGTCGACGACGCCTGGACCGGCCGCGGCATCGCCGGCCGCCTGGTCGACGAGGCCCTGGCCCAGGCCGCCCGCGCCGGCGTGGGCACCGTGGTGGCGTGGGTCCAGGGCGACAACGCCGCCGCCGTGCACCTCTTCCGCTCCCGGCCCGGCGCCCGGGCCCGGTTCGAGGACGGTGAGATCAAGGTCGACATCGCCGTCGTCCCGGCCCCGACCGCGGCCCGGCGCCTCGCCTTCGCGTTGCAGCCGGCGGGGTGAGAGGTCGGCGGCTAGCGTGCCGGCATGCCCGGACCCATCGACTCGCTCCGCTTCGTCCACGCCGCCATCCTCAACGAGGCCGCCTACCTCGACGCCACCATCGGCACGGCCACCACCCCCGAGGAAGCCGGGGTGCTGGCCGATCGCATCGCCACCTTCGGCCACCTCGTCCACGGCCACACCTCGGGCGAGGAGGTCGGGCTGTTCCCCCGCCTGGTGGAGCGGGAGCCGAGCTACGCCGAGACGTACCTCTTCGACCACGAGCAGGAGCGCCAGCTCTTCGTGGAGATGGAGGCCCTGGCCGAGGAGTGCAAGCGGGGCGACACCCACGCCCTCGCCGCCCTGCGCCGGGCCACCGTGGCGCTCTGCACCCACGCCATCGCCCACGTGAACAAGGAGAACGAGCTGGTGCTGCCCAAGGTGGCCGAGCTCTTCTCGGTCGAGGAGCAGGGCCAGATCGTCGCCGACATCCTCTCCACCTTCACCCCGGAGGACACCGCCGGCGCCGTTCCGTGGATCGTGTCCCGTCTCGACGCCGACACCGCCGCCGCCTACGTCAACGTGCTCTCGGGCGCCATGCCGCCGCCGGTGTTCGAGATGGCCAAGGGCTGGATCCGCGACGGGGTGTCGGCCGAGCAGTGGAGCGCCCTCTCCGAGCGGGTGCCCGCCCTCGCCGCCTGACCGCTACCGCCGGGCAGGCCGGCCGGGCCATTCTCGGCGGGTCAGGCCGGGGCCTCGTCCTCCACCGGGAAGTGGCACGCCACCGGGTGGCCGGCCCCCCGGTCCACCAGGGCGGGCACCTCCACCGCGCACCGTTCCTCCGCCCGCCAGCACCGCGTGCGGAACCGGCAGCCGCTCGGGGGATCGATCGGGCTGGGCACGTCGCCGGTGAGCAGGATCCGCTGCCGCGACCGCTCGATGACCGGGTCGGCCACCGGGACCGCCGACAGGAGCGCCCGCGTGTAGGGGTGCTGCGACCGGTGGTAGATGTCGTCGCGGCTGCCGGTCTCCACCACCGTCCCGAGGTACATCACGGCCACGCGGTGGGAGATGTGGCGCACCACCGACAGGTCGTGGGCGATGAAGGCGTATGAGAGCCCGCGCTCGGCCTGGAGATCCATGAGCAGGTTGACGATGCCGGCCTGGATCGACACGTCGAGGGCGGAGACCGGCTCGTCGAGCACGATCATGGCCGGGTCGAGGGCGATGGCCCGGGCGATGCCCACCCGCTGGCGCTGCCCGCCGGAGAACTCGTGGGGGTAGCGGCTCCGATGCTCCGGCGAGAGCCCGACCCGGGCCAGCAGGTCGCCGACCCGGTCGGCCGACTGCCGGAACGACAGGCCGTCGTGCACCTTGAACGGTTCGGCCAGCGTGTCGCCGATGCTGAGGCGCGGGTTGAGCGAGGCGTACGGGTCCTGGAACACCATCTGGAGACGCCGCCGGAGGGGGCGCATGGCCTTGCCCTTCAGGTCCTGGATCTCGGTGCCCTCGAAGCGCACCACCCCGTCGGTCACGGGGATGAGGTTCAGCAGCATGCGGCCGAGCGTCGATTTGCCGCAGCCCGACTCGCCGACGATGCCCAGCGTCTCGCCGGCACCGATGTGGACGTCCACGCCGGCCACCGCGCTGACGCGGCCCACGGCCCGGCCGAGCACGCCGCCGCGCACGGGAAACTCCTTCACCACGCCCACGGCTTCGAGCATCGGGGCCCCGCCGGGCGCGCCCGTCACCGCCGCACCTCGAGCGTTCCGGCCCGGAGGTCGGCGGCGAAATGGCACGACGACTGGTGGCCGGCCTCCCCCACCCCGCGCAGGGATGGCACCTCGGTCACGCAGGGCCCGTCGAGGTCGGCGAACCGGCATCTCGGGTGGAAGGCACACCCGCGGGGCAGGTCGATGAGCGAGGGGGGCTGGCCGCCGATGGGGCGCAGCGGCGCGTCGTCGACCCCGAGCTTGGGGAGCGACTCCATCAACCCGAGCGTGTACGGGTGGGAGGCACGGTAGAAGAGGTCGTCGACCGTGGCCGTCTCCACCTGACGGCCGGCGTACATCACCATCACGTCGTCGGCCACGCCGGCCACCACCCCGAGGTCGTGGGTGATGAGCAGGATGGCCGAGTTGATCTCGTCCTTGATGCCGAGGAGCACCTCGAGGACCTGAGCCTGCACCGTGACGTCGAGGGCGGTGGTGGGCTCGTCGGCGATGAGCAGGTCGGGCTTGCAGGCGATGGCCATGGCGATCATCACCCGCTGGCGCATCCCGCCCGAGAACTCGTGGGGATGCATGTCGACCCGGGCGGCGGGGTTGGGGATGCCGACGAGACCGAGCATCTCGATGGCGTGGGCGCGGGCCTGCTTGCGCGAGTAGCCGCGATGGATCCGGACCATCTCCCCGATCTGGCGGCCCACGGTGTGGACGGGGTTGAGGGCGGTGAGGGGGTCCTGGAAGATCATGGCGATCTCTCCGCCCCGCACCTGGCGGCGCCGCTCCGGCGTGGCTGCGAGCAGATCCTCGTCCTTCCACAGGACGCGACCGGCGGCGATCTCGGCCGGCGGCATCGGCAGCAGGCCGAGGATGCTCATGGCCGTGACCGTCTTGCCGGAGCCCGACTCGCCCACCACGGCGAACACCTCGCCCCGATCGATGGTGAAGCTCACGCCGTTGACGGCCTGGACCACGCCGTCCTCGGTGTTGAACCGCACCCGCAGGTCCTCGACCGTGAGCAGCCGCTCGGCGTCGGCCATCACGACTCTTTCACGTCGAGGGCGTCGCGCAGTCCGTCGCCCACCAGGAGGAAGCCGAGCACGGTGAGCATGATGGCCAGGCCGGGGGCGATGAGGAGCCACGGTGCGGAGGAGAAGAAGCTCCGGGAGCGGCTGATCATCAGGCCGAGCGACGCGGTCGGCTCCTGCACGCCAACCCCGAGGAACGACAGGGCCGCCTCGGCCAACACGGCCGAGCCGATGCCGACGGCCACCAGCACGATGATCGGCTGCACCACGTTGGGCAGGATGTGGCGCCAGATGATGCGGAAGCTGGGCACCCCGACGGCGCGGGCCGCCTCGACGTACTCGAGGTTCTTGGCCTGCAGGAAGCCGGCCCGGATCACGCGCGCGGTCGTGAGCCACGAGGTGATGGCGAGGGTGAAGAT
>JAKOVR010000133.1 GCA_029782025.1 Actinomycetes bacterium
TGTTCGCGAACGCGAACAATTCGCACCCACGGGGAACCTCGATGCCCGAGGGTTCCGGTCCCGTACGATCGCTGCGGTGTCGCTTCCCGGACCCCGGTCCCCACTCGCCCTGCTGCGATTCCTTCGCGACCTCGACGTCGACGCCCACGCCACCCTCGACCACCTGCACGCCCGCTACGGCGCCGTCGTCGGCGTCGGCCGGTGGCCGCTCCAGGTGGTGCTCCTCCTCGGCCGGGACGGCAACGAGCTGGTGCTCTCCCGCCAACCTGACGCCTTCGAGTGGCGGCGAGCCATGCGTCCGCTCATCCCCGTCGACGGCGACACCGCGCTCGTCGTGACCGACGGACCCGAGCACGACCGGCGACGCCGCCTCGTGCAGCCGGCCTTCCACAAGCGTCGCATCGACGGCTACCTCGACCTGATGACCGGTGAAGCCGATGCAGCGATCGACCAGCTCACCCCGGGGTCGGTGGCCGACATCCACGCCGTGTTCCGCGCCGCCATCCGCCGCACGGTGGTGCTCGCCCTCTTCGGCACCCACCTGCAGGGTCGCGCCGACGAGATCGGCGACCTCCTCCAACCGGCCTTCGACTTCCTCAACCTGCCCCCGCTCCGCCAGCAGCTGAAGCTGCCCTTCCCCGGCACCGCCTACCGAGCGGCGCGGCAGGCCCGCCGAGCCGTGGACCGTGTCGTCGACGAGGAGGTCGCCCGTCGGGCCGCCGAGCGCTCCGAGGGCGGCGACGACGTGCTGGCCATGCTCCTCGCCCCCGGAGACGGCGACGACGGCCGCCTCGGCCCCCAGGAGATCCGCGACCAGGTCGTGAGCCTGATCGCCGCCGGGTACGACACCACGAGCGCGGCCATGGCGTGGACGGTGCACCGGGCCGCCCGCACCCCGGGCGTGTGGGACCGCCTACGCGCCGAGCTCGCCGCCGAGGTGGGCGACCGTCCCTTGGCGGTCGAGGACGTCCGCCGCCTACCCTACCTCGCCGGCGTGGTGCAGGAATCGCTGCGCCTCGACCCACCCGGGGTGGTGGCGCCGCGGTCGACGGTGCGGCCCGTCGAGGTCGACGGCCACCGCATCGGTCGCCGCACCCTCGTCTTCTACAGCGCCTACGCCACCGGTCGGGACCCGGCGTGCTGGCCCGACCCCGACGTCTTCAAGCCCGAACGCTGGGACACCGCCGCACCTGGCTACGAGGCGCCGCCCCGCCACGCGTTCGTCCCTTTCGGCGGCGGCGCCCGGCGGTGTCTCGGCTTCGCCTTCGCCACCCTGGAGCTCCAGGCCATGCTGGCCCGCCTCGTGCAACGCGTCGACCTCGAGCTGGTCGACCCCACGCCACCCCAGCCTCGCGGCATCGCCACCTCGGCTCCGTCCGGCGGCGTGCCCGTCCGCGTGCTCGACCGACGCTGACTCCGCCTGTTCCCGATCAGCGGCGAGAACGGCGGCGGCGACGGCCCTCACGGCCGCCGGTGTAGGACCCGAGGTCGAAGAGGAAGCCGAGGATCACCAGGAAGATCCCGAGCCCGCTGACGTTCTTCCCGGGCGAGAAGGCCAGGGCGTAGAAGAGCGTGGTGAAGGGCAACAGGAAGACCCCAACGCCCCGATCAGGAACGAGTCGAACGCCAGCTTGAGCCGGTCGGTGAACGCCCACAGCAGGAACAGGGCGAACCGGGGCACGGCCAAGCCGATGAGCGCGATCAGACACATGGGTGCGAGGGTACCGGGCGCTCGGATCCACCGCCCCGCGTCCGTGGGTGCGAAATGTTCGCGAATGCGAACAAATCGCACCCACAGGAGCCGTTCTACGGATTCGAGAGCGAATATTTGTTCGTACCCGCTTTCCTGTCACAGGGGGTTCGTATCCTGTCGGGTATGGACGATCTGGTGGATCTACTCGAGCGGTGCCGCAAAGCCGCCGGTGCCGAACCCGGCCTGTGCACCGACGCCGAACTGCAGCGCCTCGCCGTCGGCTACGAGCACGCCACCGCCGCGATCGCCGCCGCCCAAGCCAGCGTCCTGGCCGAGCTCGAGCTTCGGGGCACCACCGAGATCGAACACGCCCTGCCCACGGGCACCTGGCTGGCGAGGGAAGCCCACCTCCCGCCCAAGGTCGCCCGCGGGAAGGTCCGCACCGCGGTCAAGCTCCGCCGGTGCCTCCCCGGCGTCGCCGACGCCATGATCGACGGCCGGATCAGCGACCACCACGCTGCGGTCCTGGCCATCGCCGCCAACCCCCGGATCGCGGAGGACTTCGCTGAGATCGTCCCCCAGCTCGTCGACGCCGCGGAAGGCACGGTGTTCGACGTGTGGCGCCGCGACGTCCACGGCGCCGCCGACCTGCTCGATCAGGACGGCGGCCACGACCCGGTCCGCGACAGCGACCGGAACCGGCTCACCGTCGATCCGCTCCTCGACGGGGTCGTCCAGATCCACGGCACCCTCACCGGCGACCACGCTGTCACCCTCACCACCCTCCTCAACGACCGCGCCGACACCCTCTTCCACACCTACGCCCGCGACAACGCCGAATTCTCCGACCTCCCCATCCCCAGCCGCTCGGTGATCATGGCCGAAGCCCTCATCGACCTGATCCGCCACGGCGCCGCCCACACCCCCAGCGACGGCCACCACAACGAACAACCCCGCAGCGAAGCCATCCTCCTCATCCACGACACCGACCTGAGCGTCACCACCCTCGACCGCGCATTGGTCGACGACCGCTCCGCCTCCCTGCTGGCCTGCGACGCCGCCTGGGCCCGCGTCACCCTCAACAAGAATGGTGTGCCCCTCGCCTACGGCCGCAGCCGCCGCTACGCCACCCGAACCCTCCGCATCGCCCTCGCCATCCGCGACGGCGGCTGCATCTTCCCCGGCTGCACCGCCCCACCCTCATGGTGCGATGCGCATCACATCGAACACTGGGAACACGGCGGATGCACCGACGAGAACAACATGGCGCTGCTCTGCCGGCACCACCACCGCCGCGTAGCCCACGCCCCCGGCTGGACCCTCACCCCCACCGGAAACGGCCGCTTCATCTTCACCAGCCCCACCGGCACCCAACGCCACTCCCAACACCACGGCCCCCACCCACCACCCGGCACCCCAGCCGGCCCCCCACCACCCTGACCCCCTGAGGCCCGACGCCGCCCGGACCCCGTGGGTGCGAATTGTTCGCATTCGCGAACAATTCGCACCCACGGAAGGGACGCAACGTCGCGGCATTCGGCGCGCACGCACGCTGTGTCACCGGGGGCACAGAGCGATCGGGCGTCCGTCCGTACCGTCGACAGCAGTGCCGGATCGACCGGCCGATCGACCAAGGGGACCACCGATGACCGCTCGCCGGACCGCCACCACCGCCCTCCTCGCCCTCGGGATCGCCGCCGGGGCCACCGCCGCCGTGGTCGCCCACCCGGCCTCCACCGGTGCGGCCGACGCCGCCGGGGCGACGACCGCCATGGCCGACAGCGACATGGACCACGGGATCTTCGTCGACCCGGCCCTCGACCCCACCGCCGGCTCGGCCGCCACCACCCGCAGCAAGACGGCGGCCGCCCCCCGCTCCACGACCGACGTCGGCTACCACCGCTTCAGCGGCTACGCCGGCGCCACCGGCAACAACGGCAAGCTCGTCCTCCAGCTCATCGAGTCGCCCGGGGTCGAGAGCTTCCGTGACGCCGCCCGCACCGTGGCGGCCGAGCTGACCGCCGTCACCGGGCTGCAGGTCACGGTGGCCAGCGGCACCACCACCAGCACGGCGCCGGTCGCCGGGGTCGACAAGATCCGGGTCGCCAGCAACCACTACGGCCAGCCGATGTGCGGGTCGTGGGGGTGCGGCGGGCCGACCACCTTCCAGCAGATCGACGGCGGCTGGTACATCACCGGCGGCCGGGTCACCGTCGCCCCGTCCACGGTGAGGATCACCGCCACCGAGAAGGTGGAGCTCCTGGCCCACGAGATCGGCCACACCCTCGGCCTCGACCACTACAACGGCACCTTCCAGGGCCACTACCAGCGCATGAACGGCTACGTGGACAAGGAGCCGGGGCTGCACTACCAGGCGGGCGACAAGGCCGGGCTCAAGGCCGTGACCCCGCTCGTGCGGCGGCCGGCGCCGTTCGGCCTGCGCACCCACGACCTCACCGGCGACCGGCGGGGCGACCTCGTCGGCCTCACCGCCGACGGCACCGTCCGCCTCTACCGGGCCCAGTCCACCGGCACCTTCTCGGCGCCCACCGTCGTGACCACGGACGTCCCCGCCACCATCGACCAGCTCGACGTGAGCGGCGACCTCACCGGCGACGACCGCACCGACCTGATCGTCCGGGCCGGCGGCAAGCTCTACGTCCTTGGCATGGACCTGGGCGGCAACGTCACCCGCCGCATCCAGGTCGGCACCTCCGACGGCTGGAACTACTTCACCACCATCCTCGCCCCCGGCGACATCGACGGCGACGGCAACAGCGACCTCCTCGGCCTCGCCGCCGACGGCACCCTCTACCGCTACAGCGGCGACGGCGCCGGCGGCTTCGCCGAGGCGGCGGTGGTGGGCACCGGCTGGGACCGCTACGCCCGCATCGCTGCCGTCGGGGACTTCGACGGCGATCGCCGCAACGACATCGTCGGCCGCACCGCCGACGGCCACCTGTGGCTCCGGTCGGGCAACGGCGCCGGCGGGTTCCGGGCCGAGCGGGAGATCGGCCACGGCTTCGGCCCCACTCTCGTCGGCATCGGCGACCTCACCGGCGACGGCAAGGCCGACCTCCTCCACGTGCGCAGCGACGGGGTGCTCTACCGCATCGCCGGCACCGGCACGGGCGGGTTCACCGGGGCCAGCGTCCAGGTCGGCCACGGCTGGACCACCGTCACCGCCGAGTAGCACCGACCGGCGGGACCGAGCGGCGGCACCGAGCGGCGGGACGCGACCGCCGCCCCCAGACCACGCCACGGAGGCCGGGCTCAGACGAGTCCGGCCAGCGCGCACCCGGCCGCCACGAGCACGTCCTCCCGGCCCCACGGGGCCACGAGCTGCAGGCCCACGGGCAGCCCACCGACCGACCCGCAGGGGACCGACACGGCGGGGAACCCGAGGAAGCTCCAGGGGATGGCGTTGCGGGCCAGGAGCATCAGGTACTGGGCGAAGTCGTCGACCGGCGGCGCCACCACCGGCGACGTCGGCATGGCCAGCAGGTCGACGTGCTCGAACAGGCCGGCCAGGTCGGCCAGCAGCAAGCCCCGGGCCCGCTGGGCGTCGAGGTAGTCGACGGCCGGGAGCTCGGTGGCGAGGGCCAACTGGTCGGCCACCTCCTCCCAGTACAGCGACCGGTCGAGGCCCAGCGACCGGTGGAAGGCGGCGGCCTCGCACCGGCTCACGTACAACCCGGCGGCGTTGGCCAGGTCGAGGTCGGCCAACGACGGCCGGTCGGTCTCGTCGGCCTTGGCCCCCGCCGCCACCAGCACGTCGACCGCGGCGTGCACGGCCGCGCGCACGCCGGGCTCGGCGTCGCTGAAGCCGGCCGTGGCCACGCCGATGCGCAGGCCGTCCACGCCGGCACCGGCGACGGCGACGGTCGAGGTGCCGGCCAGCACGTCGAGCACGAGGGCGGCGTCGGCCACGGTCGTCGCCATCGGGGCCACGTGGTCCATCGTCCACGACAGGCTCACCACCCCGGCGGTGGGCACCCGGCCGTAGGTGGGCTTGAAGCCGACCACGCCGCTCAGCGCCGCCGGCACCCGGATCGACGCGCGGGTGTCGGTGCCGAGCGAGGCCAGGCTCATGCCCGACGCCACCGCCACCGCCGACCCGCCGCTCGACCCGCCGGGGATGCGGCTGGGGTCACGGGGGTTGCGGCTCTGGGGCGAGGTCACGCCGAGGGCGAACTCGTGGGTGGACACCTTGCCCACGATCACCGCGCCGGCGGCCCGCAACCGGGCCACCCCGACGGCGTCGACGGCCGGGTGGTCCTCGTAGGCGGCCGACCCGGCCCGGGTGGGGAGGCCGGCCACGTCGATGACGTCCTTCACCGTGACCGGGATGCCGAGGAGCGCCAACCCGCCGGCCCCGCCGGCCGCCCGCCGGGCGTCGGCGGCGGCGGCGTCGGCCCGCACCTGGGCGGGGTCCCAGGCCACCACGCCGACGAGCTCGTCGTTGCGGGCCTCGACCGCGGCGATGGCGACCTCGGCCAGGGCCACGGCGGTGGTGGAACCGTCGGCCATGCCCCGCACGGCATCCCACAGCGGACCGGCCGGGGGGCCGGCGCCGTCAGCGAGCGCGACCAGCGACGGGCCGGCCATCTCGCCATGGGCCACGCCGGGCGCCACGTAGTCGATGGCCGGCCGGGTGGCCGGCGGGGCGCCGTCCAGCGCGGCGGCCAGCACGCGGGCGGCGTCAGCGAAGGAGGCGGCAGCGATGCTGCCGCGCTGCACGCTCACGCGCCCAACGTCTCGAGCAGCGCCGAGGACGGCGCCACGGCACCGAACACCCCGCCCTGCATCGTGACCATCTTGAGGGCGGCGAGGTAGTTGCCGTAGTCGGTCGCGCCGGTGCAGTCGCTGAGCAGGAGGCACTCGTAGCCGCGGTCGTTGGCGTCGCGCATGGTGGTGTGGACGCAGACGTCGGTGGTGATGCCGGTGAAGATCAGGTGGGTGATCCCGGCGCGGCGCAGCAGCAGGTCGAAGTCGGTGGCGTAGAAGGAGCCCTTGCCCGGCTTGTCGATGATGGGCTCGCCGTCGATCGGCGCGACCTCGGGCACGATCTCCCAGCCCGGCTCGCCCCGCACCAGGATGCGCCCGCACGGCCCGGCGTCGCCGATGCCGGCGTTGATGCGCTTCGACCGCCACAGCTTGTTGGGTGGGCAGTCGGACAGGTCGGGGCGGTGGCCCTCGCGGGTGTGGATCACGTGGAAGCCGCGTTGGCGCACGGCGGCCAGCACCTTGGCCGTGGGCTCGAGCCCGGCCCGGGTCAGGTTGAGGTCGTAGCCCATGGCGTCGACGTACCCGCCCGGTCCGCAGAAGTCGACCTGCCAGTCGATGCAGATGAGCGCAGTGGACTCGGGGGCGAACGACCCGTCGTAGGGCCAGGGGTAGGGGTCGGCGTCGACCGTACCGAACGGCATCAGGCCTCCAAGGGGGAGAGGGGTGAGAGGGCGGAGTGGGGGGCGGCCGCCGGAGCGGCGGTGAGGGCGGCCAGCAGCGCGCTCGACGGGGCGATGGCGCCGAAGATGCCGCCGGACATGGTCACGCTGGCCAAGGCGCGGGGGCCGGTGTCGAGGTCGAGGGGGGCGCAGGCGTCGGTGAGGACGAGGCACTCGTAGCCGCGGTCGTTGGCCGCCCGCAGCGTGGAGTCGACCGTGGCCTCGGCCCCGAAGCCGCCGAACACGAGGTGATCGCGGCCGGTGAGCCGCAGGAGCTCGTCGAGCCGGGACCCGTGGAAGCCGTTGAGGCCGGCGGCGTCGACCACTTCGGTGGGCTCACCCAGCTCGTCGGCCACCAGGGTGGCCCCGGCGCCGCACCCCTCGGTGAGCAGCGACGGGCGCCGCCCGCGGGCGGGAGCGCAGTGGCGCAACGCCACCACGGTCCCGCCCGCGGCCCGCAGCGCATCCGCGACCTGGGCGAGGACGGACCGCACCTCGTCGATGCGGTGGGAACGGTCCCGCCACACCCGGTGCGCACCGCAGACCACCAGCGCCGTGCGCTCCCCCGCCACCGGCCCATCGAAGGGCCAGGGGTAGGGGTCGGCATCGAACGGACCGATCATCGTGGTGCGCACCGGGGACACGGGACCGCCGCCTCAGTTCATCTTGGGCATGTCGCCCACGACACCCTCGACGAACGCCTTGTTCTTGTCCTCGATGGTGGCGTAGTCGGCGGGGACACCGGCCGGGAACAGCTCGCTACCGTCCTGGGCCTTGATCGGGCCCTTGAAGGGCGAGCCGTCAGCGCCGGAGATCTCCTTCTTGGCCTTCTCGATGAGCGCCTTGGTGTCGTCGGAGACCGACGGGCCGTACTTGGACTGGACGAAGGGGTTGGTGCCGGTCTTGTAGCCGACCCGGTAGTTGGCGTTGTACTTGGAACCGGGGAACTTGCCGTCCTTGGCCGTCTTCACGATGTCGACGTACAGGTCGTCCCACTTCCACTCCGAGCCGGTGAGCCAGCCCTTGGGGGCGAGGGTCGAGGCGTCGGCGTGGTAGCCGACCACCGAGATGCCGGCGGACTCGGCTTCCTTGGTGACCGTGGAGGTGCAGTCCTGGTGCTGGGTGATGACGTCGACGCCCTGGCTGATGAGGCTCTTGGCCGCCTCGGCCTGCTTGGCCGGGTCGCACCAGTTCGACGTGTTCACGACGTAGGTCTTGGCGTCCTTGTTCACCGACTTGGCGCCCAGCTCGAAGCTGTTGATGTTGGCGATCGTCTGGGGGATCGGGAAGGCGTAGACGTAGCCGAGCTTGTTCGACTTGGTCGCCTTCCCCGCCGCGATGCCGGCCAGGTACACGGGCTCGTACACGGTGCCGAAGTAGGTGCCCATGTTCGAGGCCACCGTGCCCTTGATCAGGTTGCCCTGCTGCACGACCACCACGTCGGGGTGGGCGGCGGCGACCTTGGTGGCCGGGTCGAGGTGACCGTACGAGGTGGCGAAGATGATCTTGGCCCCCTTGTCGATCATCTGCTCCATCACCCGCACGGCCTCGTCGGTCTCGGGCACGTTCTCCGCCGTCAGCACCTCGATGCCGGGCACGCCGGCCTTGACGGCCTGGCTGCCCTGGTAGGCGGCCTGGTTGTAGCCGTAGTCGTCCTTGGGCCCGACGAAGATGAAGCCCACCTTCGTGCTGCCGGCACCGGGGGCGCCGGCGCCGGTGGCCGGCGTCGAGCCGCCCGAGCCCGATGCCGCCTTCTCGGCCGGCGTCTGGTTGCTGCCGCAGGCGCCGGCCACCATGGCGAGCCCGGCGAGGGCGATCAGGGCGCGCGACGGCCTGGGGGTTCTGCTGGACATGGATCTCCTTAGGTCGGGAGGGTTGGGGTTGGGGGGGTTGGGGTCAGGTGACGGCGCTGCCCTCGAAGACCTTCTGGAGGCCTTCGGGGGGCTGGGCCGACTCGCGCTTGCCGAGCAGCACCAGCACCACGATGGTGAGGAGGTACGGCACGGCGTCGAGGGCGAACTGGTTGACGGAGTAGCCCCGGGCCTGGAGGGCGGGGGCGAGGGCGAGGGCCGCGCCGAAGAGCAGCGACCCGCCGGCCACCTTGATCGGGTGACGGCCGGCGAAGATCACGACGGCGACGGCGATGAAGCCGCGCCCCTGGGTCATGTTCTCGAACCAGGCGTTGGTGTAGGCGGTGGAGAGCTGGGCGCCCCCGAGGCCGCCGAGGCAGCCGCCGGCGACCACGGCCAGGTACTGCACCGGCTTGACCCGGTAGCCGTAGGTGGCCAGCACCTCGGAGCGCTCCCCCGCGGCCCGCAGCACCACGCCCCACCGGGAGCGGAACAGCAGCCACCACAGGGCGGGCACCAGGGCGTAGGCCAGATAGGTGAGGACGGTCTGCTCGAAGAAGATCTCGCCGAGGAACGGCAGCGACGAGAGGCCGGGCACGGCGACGGGCTGGAAGGCGTCGATGTCGGCCTTGACGTACGCCACCCCGAACAGCGACGTCACGCCGAGGGCGAGGAAGAGCAGCACCAGCCCGGTGGCCAGCTGGTTGGTGCGCCGGTTGAGCACGAAGTAGGCGTGGAGGAGGGCGAGCGCCCCGCCGGCGGCGGCGCCGGCGGCGACCCCCACCCAGGTGTTGCCGGTGATGGAGGCCACGGCGTAGCCCGTCATCGCCCCCATCAGCATGTTGCCCTCGGTGCCGAGGTTCACCACGCCGGCCCGTTCGCAGATGGTCTCGCCGAGGGCGGCGAAGAGGATGGAGGTGCCACCCCGCACGCCGCCGGTGAGGACCTCGGCCAGGAGCGTGCCGCTCATGCCGCCACCGCCTTCCGCTTGGTGGAGAAGCCGAACACGGCGAGCAGCAGGAGGCCCATGAGGACGTTCACCGACGCGGCCGGCAGGTTGGACTCGAGCTGCAGGCTGTCGCCGCCGATCACCACGGCCGACAGCAGCAGCGCCGCGCCGACCACCCCGAGGGGCTTGTGGCGGGCCAGCCAGCTGGCCAGGAACCCGACGTAGCCGTAGCCCACGAGGAACCCGGGTCGCAGCTTGAACTCGGTGCCGGCCAGCTGGGCGTAGCCCCCGATGCCGGCCAGGGCGCCGCCGAGGGCCATGGCCCCGATGAGGAGGAGCCCGACCCGCAGGCCGGCCCGGTGGGCCGCCTCGGGGTTGCCGCCCACGACGGCCAGCCGGAAGCCGAACGAGGTCTTCTTGAACAGGACGTACACGAGCACGGCCAGCACGAGGGCGATCACGATGCCGGCGTGGATGCGGCTCTGCCCGACCAGCGGAAGGCGGTCGGCCACGGGCAGCGCCGGGGTGGCGGGTTGGCCCGATCCGTTGCGGTCCTTCCAGGCGTCGTAGATCAGGTAGAGCATCAGGTCGACGGCCAGGTAGTTCATGAGCAGCGTGGTGACGCTCTCGTTGATGTCGACGTAGACCCGGAGCACGGCGGCGAGGGCCGACCACGCCGCGCCGGCCAGCGCGGCGGCGAGGATCATGAGCACGGTGACGAGGACCGGGCTGGCCGTGTCCCCGAGGCCGAGGGCCACGCCGGCGGCCGCCACGCCGCCGATCACGAGCTGGCCCTCGCCGCCGACGTTGATGAGCCCGGCCCGGGCCGGCACGCTCACAGCCAGGGCGGCGAGGATGATCGGCGTGCCCCGGATCAGGATCTCGCCCACCTGCTTCCAGGACGTGACCGAGCTCAGCATCTCCCGGTAGGCGGCCACCGGGTCGGCCCCCTTGGCCTTCATGAACACGGCGAAGACCACGAGCGCGCCGCCCAGGGCGGCGGCGGTACGGCCCAGCCCGACGAGGCGGGCGGACCACGGCGACGGCGCGGCGGTCGGCGGCGGGGATGCGGCGGTCGCGCCGTCCGGCGCCGGGGCGGCGGGCGCGGTGGCTTCCACCGCGTCGGGATCGAGCAGCGTCGTCATGCCACGGCCTCCTCGGCGGAGCGGTGACCGGAGAGCATCAGCTGGCCGATCTCGTACACGTCGGTCTCGCCCGGGGTCACCGTGCCGGCGATGCGCCCGTGGTGCAGCACCACGATCCGGTCGGAGAGCTCGAGGAGCTCGTCGAGGTTCTCGGAGATGAGCAGCACGCCGGCCCCGCCGTCGCGCTGCTCGAGGAGCAGCTCCTGGGTGCGCCGGGTGGTGGCCACGTCGAGGCCACGGCACGGGTAGGCGGCCACCACCAGCCGGCGTTGGGCGCCGAGGGCCCGCACCAACATCACCCGTTGGATGTTGCCGCCGGACAGGTTGGCCACGACCCGTTCCGGGGCCGCCATGTTGAGGGCGGTGTGGCCGGTCAGGGCCATCACATCGTCCCGCAGGCGCTTCCAGTCGATGCCGAGACCCTTCCGATAGGCCGGCAGGTCGGTCAGCGCCATGTGCTCGAGGATGGTGAGACCGGGGACGACGGCGTCCTCCACCGGGTCTTCGGGGATGTTCACCGCGCCCGCATGGATGGCGCTGAGCGGGTGGTGGTGCACGTCGGTGCCGGCGATGCGCACCGTGCCCCCACCCGGCTTGAGGAGGCCGAGGGCCACCTCGACCAGCTCGCGCTGGCCGTTGCCCGACACGCCGGCCACGCCCACCAGCTCCCCGGCCGCCACCGTGAGGTCCACGTGGTCGAGGGCGAGGTGGCGGTGGTGCTTGACCGTCACGTTGGCCAGCTCGAGGGCCGGCGGCCGGCCGGCCGGGATCGGCGCCCGCTCGGCCGGCAACGGCGGCACCGACATCCCGACCATGGCCTCGATCAGCTCGGCGTCGGTGAAGTCGGCCACCCGCTCGTTGTCGAGGATCCCGTGGCCGCCCCGCATCACCGACACCCGGTCGCAGATGGCCCGGGTCTCGTGGAGCTTGTGGCTGATCATCACCACCGACAGGCCCTCGTTGCGCAGGAGGTCGAGCCCCTCGAAGAGGCGGTCGACCTCCTGGGGGGCGAGCACGCTGGTGGGCTCGTCGAGGATCACCAGCCGGGCGCCGGCCAGCAGCACCTTGAGGATCTCGACCCGCTGGCGCTCGCCGATGCTGAGGGACGACACCCGGGCCGTCGGCGAGGCCTCCAGCCCGAACTGCTCGGCCGCCTCGCCGATGCGCCGGCCGAGCGCCTTGCGGTCCAGCGTCGGGCCCCGGTCGTCGAGGGCCAGGGCGATGTTCTCGGTGACGGTGAGCGCCGGGATGAGGCGCATGTCCTGGAACACCATGCCGATGCCGAGGGCCCGGGCGTCGCCCGGCGAGTGGATGGTGACCGCCTTGCCGTCCACCTCGATGGTGCCCTCGTGGGCGGGGTGCACGCCGTAGACGACCTTCATGAGCGTGCTCTTGCCCGCGCCGTTCTCACCCAGCAGGGCGTGGACCTCGCCGTGGCCCACCGTGAGGTCCACGTGGTCGTTGGCCACGAGGTCGCCGAAGCGGCGCACGATGCCGCGGGCGGCGAGCAGCGGCGCGCTCATCGGGCTCCCCCGGTCGCCGGGCTCATCGGGCTCCCCCGGTCGCCATGCGGGCCACCACGCGGGCCACCCGCTCCTCCACCACGGCCAGGCTGCGGTCGACGTGGGCGGTGAAGGCCGCTTCGGCCTCCACGATCCGCCCGGCCAGCACGGCCTCGAGGATGTGGAGGTGCTCCTCCACCGTGGCCGGCACCCGGGCCGGCTCGAGGAAGTCCTGCATCCGCACCAGCCGGATGCGCTCGTTGACCTGCTGGAGCAGCTCGGCCAGGAGCGGATTCCCGGCCGCCTCGGCCAGGCGCACGTGGAAGTCCTCGTCGAGGAGCACGAAGCTCGGGTCGGCGCCGTCGTCGTCCCCGTCGCCGTCGGTCCGGTCGTCCCCGATGGCCAGCCACTCGGCGTGGAGCGCCTCGATGGTGGCGAGGTCGTGGGAGCCGCCGACCCGGGCCGGCCGGTGCAGGGCCTGGAGCTCGAGGCCGATGCGCACCTCGTAGCAGTGCCGGATCGCCGCGGCATCCGGGACGGTCGGCAGGTACCCGCCGTCGGGGGCCTTGGCCACGAGCCCCTCGGCGTGGAGGCGGGTGAGCGCCTCCCGGATGGGCGTGCGGCTCACGCCGATGGCGGCGGCGAGGCGCTCCTCGGCCAGGCGCCGGTTCAGGCCGAACTCGCCCTGGAGGAGGCGGTGCTTCAGCTCGGCATAGGCCTGCTCACGGCGGAGCGGGCCCGCCGTGACGGGGTCCGGGCCTGTATCCCGGCCTGTATACATGCAGCGCAGCATGCAGAACCGGTGTTGCCGGACCGTTCCCCCGCTGTTGCCGTCGCAACACAGTCGGCTGTACGACCGGTGACCCGTTGCTGTACGGGAGCTGGCCGGACCCGGGCCGGGGAGCGCCTACCGGTGGCCGTCGATGGCCCCGATCACCGACACGTGGGCCGACGTGATCCGCCACCCTTCCGGGAAGCGCACCCACGTCTGGGACTGGCGCCCGATGGACTGGTCGTCGGGGTAGCGGAACTCGCAGTTGACCGTGGCGACGTCGTCGCCGAAGGCGGTGACCTCCACGTGCGACACCACCCGGTCGGCGGGCACGGGCGGCGCCTCGGCCCGCCACAAGGCGATCTCGGCCCGGCTGTGCTGGATGTCCTCGATGCCGAAGCGCAGGGCCCGGTCGTCGTCCCAGAAGAACGCCGTGATCTCGTCGGCGTCACCCCGCACGAGGGCGGCTTCGTAGGCGTCGAACGACCCCCGCACCTCGACCACGACGTCGGCCTTGTTGATCTCGCTCGGCTCCATGCCCGCCATTGTGGCAGGCCGACCGGCCCCACTCGCCGGCCGCCCCTAGCCCGTGAAGGCGGGAACGGCCGCGACCGGTGCCGAGGCCGACGACGTCGTCGTGCTCGTCGTGCTCGACGTCGAGGCCGTGGTCGTGGTCGGCACGAACGGGTCGACCGACGGATCGGTCCCGCCCTCGGTCACCTGCAGGCCGTAGGGCGGAGCGGCGTTGACCAGCACGCCAGGCCGGCACTCGACGGTCACGTCGGGGATCACCGCGCCGGCCTTCGCCGCGTGCAGCGTGTAGGTGCCGGGCGGGACGTTGGCCCAGACCACGCCGCCGTCGGCCGTCGTCTCCGTCAACGCGCGGTCGGGCCAGATCAGGCTGCCGGTCACGAGGTTGAAGTACACCGGCCCGTCGGCCGGGGGCGCCGCCGGTGCCGGCACCATCGAGACCGTGGCCCCGGGCTCCCCGTGGGTGCTGTACGGCCAGGTCCCGTACACGAACCCCCGGCGGGTGACGGTGGCGGCCACGGTGCAGTTGGCTGGGTCGGGGGTGACGCCGAGGACCCCGGCGAACCCGTCGAACAGCTGCTGGGTGGGCGACTGGAAGGTGACATCGGTGAGCCCGCCGACCGGCACGTCGAACACTTTGGTCTGGGTGACCGGCCGCCCAGGCACGATCAACTCGAAGCTGACCTGGTCGCCCACCGTCAGCCCGTCGATGTGCCACGACCCGTCGGTCCCGGTGGTGGCGGTCAGCCCCGGCTGGCCCACCACCCGCACCGTGCCACCGTCGACCCGCCCGAACGGCGGCCCGAACGTGTCGGCGTAACCATCGGCGCTGACCGTGGGCCCGGCCGCGAACGCCGCTCCCGCACCGCCCGCCCCCGCCATCACGAGCAGCGCGACCGCGCTCGCCACCACCGCCGTCGCTTCCGTCCGCCGCACGGCCGGAGCGTACCCCTCGGTTTCCAGAAGGATCGCGGTTGCTGGGGACCCGCGATCCTTCTGGAAACTCGCTGACCTCCGTGGAGCCCCGCCCACCTGACGGCCCGCGAGCGATTCGGCGGGGGGTGCAGGTGCCATGCGAGACTGCGCGCCATGAGGCTGCTCGAACCGCTGCCGCTGCGGGCCGGTGTCACCGCGCCCAACCGCGTGCTGTTCGGGCCCCACGAGACCAACCTGGCCCGCAAACGGGCCATCGCCGACCGGCACCTCGCCTACTACGAGCGGCGCATGGCCGGCGGCACCGGGATCCTGGTCACCGAGGAGGCGTCGGTCCACGACAGCGATTGGCCCTACGAGCGGGCCCCGCTGGCCAGCGACTGCGCCGACGGGTGGGCCGCCATCGCCGCCGCGGCGGAGCGCCACGGCACCGTCGCCCTGGCCGGCATCGGCCACAACGGCGGCCAGGGCGCCTCCGCCTACAGCCAGCGCGAGCTGTGGGCGCCGAGCGGGGTGCCCGAGGTCAACACCCGTGAGGTCCCCAAGGTGATGGAGCCGGCCGACATCGCCGCGGTGGTCGACGGCTTCGGCGCCGCCGCCCGGCTGGCCACGGCCAGCGGCCTGCACGGGGTGGAGGTCAACGCCGGCCAGCACAGCCTGGTCCGCCAGTTCCTCTCCGGCCTCACCAACACCCGCGACGACGACCACGGCGCCGACAAGGTGCGCTTCGCCCGCGAGGTGCTCGAGACCGTGCGCAACGGCGTCGGCCCCGACGGCGTCGTCGGTCTCCGTCTCTCCTGCGACGAGCTGGCCCCCTGGGCCGGCATCGTGCCCGAGCGGGCGGCCGAGATCGCCGTCGAGCTGCTGCCGTGGATCGACTACCTCGTGGTGGTGCGGGGCGCCATCTTCTCGGTGCCAGCCACCCGTCCCGACGGCCACGACGAACCCGGCTTCAACCTCGGCCTCGTCGGCCAGATCCGCGCCGCTGTCCACGCCGCCGCCGGCGACACCCCGCCGGTGCCGGTGTTCGCCCAGGGGTCGCTGGTCGACTGGGGTCAGGCCGAGTGGGCCATCGGCGACGGCCGGTGCGACGGCGTGGAGATGACCCGGGCCCAGCTGGCCGACGCCCGCCTCGTGGCCAAGCTCCGGGCCGGTGAGGCCGAGCGCATCCGCCCCTGCATCCTCTGCAACCAGACGTGCAAGGTGCGCGACAACCGCAACCCCATCGTGAGCTGCGTCGTCGACCCCCGCACCGGCCACGAGGGCGAGGACCCCGACCTCGAACCGGCGACCCCCGTCACCGCCGCCCATCCCCGCCGCGTGCTCGTGGTCGGCGCCGGCCCGGCCGGGCTGGAGGCGGCCCGCGTGCTGGCCTCCCGCGGCCACGCCGTCACCGTGTGGGAGCGGGGGGACGGGAGCGGCGGCATGGTCGCCGTGGCCGCCGCCGGCAGTGGCCGATCCCGGCTGGCCGCCATCACCGACTGGTTGGCGGCCGAGTGCGCCCGCCTGGGTGTCGAGGTGGTCCACGGCACCGAGGCCACGGCCGGCACCGTCGGCGAGGCCCTGGCCGCCGGCCGCTTCGACCACGTCCTGCTGGCCACCGGCAGCCTCCCCGGCGACCGCACCTACCGGGCCACCAGCGGCGCGCACGTCGTCGACGCCGCCGACGTGCTCGCCCACCCCGAGCCCGACGGCGACCTCCCGGCCGGTCCGCTGGTGCTCTGGGACCCGATCGGGGGCCCCATCGGCGTGAGCCTGGCCGAACGCCTCGCCGCCACCGGCCGGGCCGTCACCCTCGTCACCCCCGACCTCATCGTCGGCACCCTCCTCTCCCGCTCGGGCGACCTGGCTCCGGCCAACACCCGGCTCCAGGCCGCCGGCGTCGCCCTCCGCAAGCGGGCGGTGGTGCGGGCGGCCAAGAAGGGGGCGGTCACCGTGGAGGACCGCTTCACCGGCGAGCACACCGAGCTCAAGGCCGCCGCCTTGATCGACGCCGGCCCCCGCCTCCCCGACCACACCCTCGACGTGCCCGGCGCCATCCGCATCGGCGACACCGTCGCGCCCCGCACCATCTACGAGGCCGTGCTCGAGGCCCGCCGCGCCGCCCTCGCCGTGGAGGGCATGCCCGCCTCCCCGATCCCGGCCGGAGCGCACCCGTGAGCGGCTCGCAGTACACCTACCTGTGGCGGCCGCTGCAACTCGGCCCGGTCACGGTGCGCAACCGCATCGTGTTCGCCGCCCACCTCACCAACTACGCCGAGGACGGCATGCCCTCGGAGCAGCACGCCGCCTACTACGAGGCCCGGGCCCGCGGCGGCGCCGGCCTGATCATCACCGAGGAGCACAGCGTCCACCCCACGGACTGGCCCTACGAGAAGATGATCCACGCCTTCCACCCCGAGGTCGTGCCCGGCTACCGCCGCATCACCGACCGGGTCCACGCCTACGGCACGCCGATCTTCGCCCAGATCAACCACAACGGCGGCCAGGCCAGCTCGATGTACACCCGCCTCCCGGTGTGGGCCCCGAGCGCGGTGGCCGACCCGCTCTTCCGCGAGGTGGCCAAGGCCGTCGACGAGCTCGAGATCGCCGAGATCGTGGCCGGCTACGCCGAGGTCGCGGCCCGCTGCAAGGAAGGCGGGTTCGACGGGATCGAGCTGCAGTGCTCGCACTCCTCGATCGTGCGGGGCTTCCTGTCGCGAGCCACCAACAAGCGCACCGACGGCTACGGCGGCTCCCTCGAGCACCGGGCCCGCATCCTCCACGAGATCGTGGCCGCCGTGCGAGAAGCGATCGGCCCGTCCCTCGCCCTCGGCGTGCGCCTCTGCGGCGACGAGCTCATCGACGACGGCATCACCATCGACGAGACGGTCGAGGTGGCCAAGGCGGTCGAGGCCAACGGCCACGTCGACTACATCAACACCTCGATCGGCGTGGCCACCGCCTCGCTGTTCATGATCGAGGCGTCGATGCACATCCCGCCCGAGTACGCCATGTTCATCCCCTCGGCGCTGCGCAAGGCGGTGAACCTGCCCGTGGTCGGCGTCGGCCGGTTCAAGGACCCGCTGCAGGCCGAGCGAGCGATCGCCCAGGGCCACGCCGACCTCATCGGTGTGGTGCGGGGCCAGATCGCCGACCCCGACTTCGCGGCCAAGGCTCGGGCCGGCCACCACCACGACATCCGGCTGTGCCTGTCCTGCAACCAGGAGTGCGTGGGCCGCATGGGCCTCAACCGCTGGCTCGGCTGCATCGAGAACCCCCGCACCGGCCGCGAGTCGGTGCCTCTCCCGCCCCCCGTGCGGGCCGCCCTGACCAAGCACGTGGTGGTCGTCGGCGCCGGCCCGGCCGGGCTGCAGTCGGCCATCTCTGCCGCCCACCTCGGCCACCGCGTCACCGTGCTCGAGCGCGACGCCGAGCCCGGCGGGCAGGTGCGCTGGGCGGCCAAGGTGCCCAACCGGGCCGAGTTCGGCGACCTCGTCCGCAACCAGGTGCTCGAGTGCGACCGGCTCGGGGTCGACGTGCGCTACGGCGTCGAGGCCACCGTCGAGTCGGTGCTGGCCCTCGCCCCCGGCGCCGTCGTCATCGCCACCGGCGCCGTCCCGGCCCGGCCGTGGTGGGCCCCGCCCGAGCCCGACCCGGCCGACAACGGCGCCGGCTTCGCCGACCTGAAGGTCATCGACGTGCTCGACGTCCTCACCGGCCGCTTCGCCCCAACCGGGTCGGTGATCGTCATCGACGAGCTCGGCTTCCACCAGGCCACCTCGGTGGCCGAGCTCCTGGCCGACCGCGGCTGCACGGTGGAGGTGCTGTCCCCCGGCATGGTCGTGGGCCAGGACCTCGGCATCACCCTCGACATGGAGAACTGGTGGCTGCGGGCCGGCAAGAAGGGCATCGTGCAGACCACCGACTCCGTGGTCGTCGGGTGCGAGGGCGGCGCCCTCACCGTGCTGCACCACCCCACCGGGGCCACCGCCCCCAAGACGGCCGACTGGGTGGTGCTGGCCGTGCCGGCGGCCCCGGCCGACCACCTCTACCGGGAGCTGCGCGACCGCTGCGCCGGTACCGCCATCCGTGTCCACCGGGTGGGCGACTGCGTGGCCCCCCGCCGGGCCCACGCCGCCGTGGTCGACGGCGACCGCATCGGAGCGAAGCTGTGAGCGGGCCGGCCGGCGCCACCCTGTGGGCCGTGGTCCCGGTGCGCGACGGCGTGCTGCCCCTCGGCGGCGACGAGGCCGTGGCCGAAGCCGGCGGCCGGGCCGTGCTCGTCGGCGACGGCTGCACGGCGGCGGCCGAGGCGCTCACCGGGCTGGCCACCGAGGTGCGCGCCGTCGAGCTCGACGACTACGCCCCCAACCGGGCCGCCACCGCCGTCCTCCCCACGCTGCGGGCCCTCGACCCCTACGCCGTGGTGCTCCCCGCGTCGGCCGACGGGCGCGACCTCGCGCCGCTCGTGGCCCACCACCTCGGCCGCCCCCTGCTGGCCGGGGCGGTGCGGGCCGAGGCCACCCAGCTGCGCCTCCTGCGCCAGAGCGGGCGCATCACCAAGGACGTGGTCGTCGACGAACCGTTCGTCACCACCCTCCAGCCCGGCGTGCGCGGCGTGGAATACGACCGCACCCTCGCCGCCCCGGTCGTGACCGCCGGCGCCCCGGCCCCCGGGCTCGGCGCCGCCGCCGGGACCGTCGCGGCCGGCACTATCGCGGCCGGCACCGTCGATCCCGCCGTCGTCGAGATCACCCCGCCCGACCCCGCCACCCTCGACCTGGCCGAAGCCACCCGCATCGTGGGCGGCGGGGCCGGGCTGGGATCGGCCGAGGTGATGGCCCGCCTCGGCGAGGTGGCCGCCGCCCTCGGCTGCTCGATCGGCGCCACGCGCGTCGTCACCGACTGGGGGTGGGTGCCCTTCGAGCGCCAGATCGGCACCACCGGCGTGGCCGTGCACCCCGAGCTGTACCTCGCCTTCGGGATCAGCGGCGCCGTGCAGCACACCGCCGGCCTCGGCGACCCGGCCCACGTCGTCGCCGTCAACACCGACGCCGCCTGCCCGATGATGCAGCTGGCCGACCTCGCCGTGGTGACCGACGCCCCGGCCACCGTCGCCGCCCTCCTCGCCCGCCTGGCCCACCTCGCCCGTCTCACCGGAGCCGACGATGTCGAAGCCTGACCGACCCCAGGGCGCGCCGGCCGGCACCAAGCGCATCCCCACCCCCACCGAGCCCGACGTCGACGTGATCGTGGTGGGCGCCGGTCCCGCCGGCGCCGCCGCCGCGCTGGTGCTGGCCCGGGCCGGCCGCTCGGTGTACCTGCTCGAGCGGGGCCCGTTCCCGGGCAGCAAGAACATGTACGGCGGCGTGATCTACGGCCGCATCCTCGACACGCTGATCCCCCGCTGGTGGGAGGAGGCGCCGGTCCAGCGCTGGGTCACCCGGCGGGCCACGATGGTGATGACCCCCACCCAGGCCCTCACCATCGACTACCGCACCGCGGCGTGGGGCGAGGCGCCCTACAACGGGGCCACCGCCTTCCGTCCCGACTTCGACGCCTGGCTGGCCGACCACGCCGTCGCCGCCGGGGCCACGCTGGTGCCGAGCACCACCGCCGTCGGCCTGCTGCGCGGCGACCGGGGTCAGATCGTCGGCGTCCAGACCGACCGGCCCGACGGCGACCTCACCGCCCGGCTCGTCATCGCCTGCGACGGCGTCAACTCGTTCCTGGCCAAGGAGGCCGGCCTCTACCACCACCCCGAGGCCGAGCACTTCACCCTCGGTGCCAAGGAGGTGCTGGCCCTCCCCCGCGACGAGATCGAGAAGCGCTTCGGCCTGCGCGGCCTCGAGGGCGCCGACTTCGAGATCATCGGGTGCACACCCGGGATCGCCGGCGGCGGGTTCATCTACACCAACCTCGAGTCGGTGGCCGTCGGCGTGGTGCTGAGCCTGGAGGACCTGAAGCGCTCCGGGAAGCGGCCCGAGGAGCTCATCGCCGGACTGAAGGCCCACCCGGCCGTGGCCCCGCTGGTGGAGGGGGCCGAGCTCACCGAGTACTCCGCCCACCTGATCCCCGAGGCCGGGCTGCACATGATGCCCGAGCTCTACGGGCCCGGGATGCTCGTGGCCGGCGACGCTGGCGCGTTCTGCCTGGCCGCGGGGATCTGGCTGGAAGGGGTGAACTTCGCCATCGGGTCGGGCAAGGTCGCCGGCGAGGTGGCGGTGCAGGCCCTGCGGGCCGGTGACACGTCGGCCACGTTCCTCGGCCGCTACCAGGACGCCCTCACCGACACCTTCGCCCTGGCCGACCACATCAAGCTCCAGGGCGCGCCCGCGCTGGTGATGAGCGACAACGTCCAGCGGCGCTACCCCGAGCTGGTGTGCTCGCTGGTGGAGTCGCTGTTCACGGTGACCAACCCCACGCCCAAGAAGGGGGCGCTGCGGCTGGCCCGCGAGGCGGCCAAGGGCTCGGGCGTGCGGCTGCGCGACCTGGCCCGCGACGGGTGGGCGGCCCTGAGGAGCTACGGATGAGCGTGCACCCCACCCCGTCGGGCTGGAGCGAGGTCAGCTTCGAGGACCGCATGGCCCTCGTCGACTTCCGGCTCTCCAGCCGGGCCCACATCACCGTCGACGGCGACGCCTGCCGGGGGTGCACCACCAAGGCCTGCGTCACCGCCTGCCCGGCCAACCTGTTCGTGCCGGTCAGCGACGGCTCCATCGTCTTCAACTACGAGCAGTGCTTCGAGTGCGGCACCTGCTACCTCGTGTGTGACGAGTCGGGCGCCATCACCTGGACCTACCCCGACGGCGGCCACGGCGTCGTCTTCCACAAGAGCTGACATGACCGATGGCTGAACCCGCTGGCCCCGCTGGCCCCACGATCGCCGTCGCCCTGAAGTGGGTCGACCTGCGCCCCGACATCGACCGGGTCACCGGCGCCACCCACCACGACGTGCGGTTCTTCGGGTGCTCGGCCGCCGACCAGGCCGCCCTGGAGCACGCCCTGCGGATCGGCGAGCGGTTCGGGTGGCCGGTCGTGGCCGTGTCGGCGGGGCCGGCCGAGGCCGACGCCGTCCTGCGCGATGCCTTGGCCGTCGGGGCGTCGGCGGCCATCCGGGTCGACATCGAGGCCGGGGCCCGCTCCCAGCACTCGGCCGCCGCGCTGCACGACGCCCTGGCCACCATCGACGGGCTGCGCCTCGTGTGCTGCGGCGACTGGAGCCTCGACCGGGGGTCGGGGTCGGTGCCGGCCTTCGTGGCCGCCCATCTCGGCTGGGGCCAGGCCCTCGGGCTGGTCGGGGTCGACCTCGACGGGGACGCTGGAGACGGCGCGTTCACCGTCACCCGCCGCCTCGACCAGGGCCGCCGTGAGGTGCTGCGCATCGACGGGCCGGCCGTGCTGTCGTTCGAGGGCGGGACGGCCGAGCTGCGCCGGGCCCCGCTGGCCGCCGTGCTGCGCACCCGCGACGCCGCCATCGTCCCGCTGGCCGGACCCCCTGCGCCCCACCACCGCCTCCGGGTGGTGCACCGCGGCCCCGACCGCCCGCGGGCCAGGGTGCTGCCGCCGCCCGACGCGTCGCTCTCGCCCCGGGAGCGGATCCTCGCCCTCACCGGCGCGCTGGTCGAGCGGACGCCACCCCGCACCGTGGTGTGCGAGCCCGACGACGCCGCCGACCTGATCCTCGACCAGCTACGCGCCTGGGGCTACCTCGACTGACCGTGCTCCCCCGTGTCTCCGTGGGTGCGAATTGTTCGCGTTCGCGAACAATTCGCACCCACAGGAGATCTCAGGAGGTGAGGCCGCCGAGGCCGACGAGGGCCCTGGCGTGTTCGAGCTCGCCGAGGTGGCGGATGCCGTGCTGGAAGATCCAGCACTCGATGGCGTCGACGAGGAGGATGGTCTCGTCCCGCACCACCCGGTGGATGTAGGCGTTCTTCACGAAGTCGGGGAAGGTGCCGCCGAACTGGGGCTCGAGCAGCTTGTCGGGCTCGAGCTCGGCCAGCCACGTCTCGGTGCGGGCGTACACCTCACGGGCGTAGTCGCAGAACGCGTCGTAGTCGCCGATGCGCTGGAGCTCCATCTCGGCGACGGTGGTCTCCTTGCCGATGTCGTCGATGGCGATGCCGGTGCGCTCGGCCCACCCGCCGCTGAACCAGATCGGCACCTCGCCGGACAGGAGGAACAGCGAGCTGTCCTCGAGCCGCACCTGGTGGTTCACGGTGAAGGCGATGGGCAGCACCCCGGACCGCTCGAAGTGGTTCACGTGCTCGGCGCCCATCGTGGCCAGCGCCTCGAGCCAGAGGGCGTGCATGCCCCGGATGCGCCGCTCCAGCGAGTCCTTCATCACCGCCGCGGGCGACGTGCTGGTCGAGGCCGGCGGGTGCTGCGGGTACCAGCGGGTCTCTTTGGTGGCGGTGTCGACGGAGGTGAGCGGAGCCATGCCCAGATAGTGACATAGCTACTGCCACTTGTCGAGGCCCGCGCGGTTCGTGGCGGGGTCGCCCCTGAGCGTGATCTCATATGATCTTGACTGATTTCATCCCGTTTGGCTACGGTGCCGGCGTCCGATCTGGAGTGGGAGCCCCTCATGCCCAACCCCAAGCTCGGCGGGATCATCGTGCGAGCCGCGGCGGCGGCCTTGCTCCCTGTGCTGCTGCTCGCGTTGCTGGCGCTGGCCATCGCCGGCTGCGCCGCGTCCCCGGGCCCGGCCGACAACGCCGGTGCCGGTGCTGCTGGGGCCGGGGCCGGTGGGGGTGGTTCCGGTGGATCGCCGGCACCGTTTCCCGGCTCCACCGGATCGCTGGCGCCGTTTCCCGGCTCCACCCCGAGTTCCCGCACCAGCGACATCGCCGGCACGACAACTCGCACCAGCGATCCGTCCCACCGGCCGTTCACCCCCGAGGAGCAGGAGGTCGCCGACGCCTACGTCGCCGCCATGGACGCCATCAACCAGGCCGCCGCCTATCCGGTCAACCCCAACCACCCCGCCCTCTACGCCACGATGACCGGTGAGTTCCTGGCCACGGTGCAGCGGCTGATTGGGAACCTGCAGGCAGCGCAGCAGCACGGAGTGGTACCGACGCCTTCGCTGGCGCACGTCGAGGTATCGGCCGTCGAACTGAACGGGAGTACGGCGTCCATCAAGGCCTGCGTCGTAGACGATGCGCAAGTGGTCGACTCGAGGAACGGCTCGACAGTCAACTCGAGGGTGTCGACAGTGAAGGACGATGCGAATCTTGTGCGGATCGAGGGGCACTGGAAGGTTGCCCGCCGAGTCGAGGTGGGTCGCTGGCAGGGGGCGCAGACGTGCGAATGAGGTTGTTCCTCGCACTCTTGGCGGTCGCGATCTGGACCTCGCCCGCCCACGCTGAGATCGGAAATGGCGCCCACAATCCACCCCCCGTCTCGGGCAACGTGACGGGGAGTGGCGGTGAGGCGCGGATCAACGTGCCGGGGTCGTCGGCCCGTGGGGGCATCGCCGCGTCGGGCTCGGGCTCGGCCGCCGCACCGACGTCCTCGCCGTGGATCACCTTCGCCTGCACCTACTACGCCGTGGGCGACGGCAGCGTCGACGGCCACGGCGGCCCGATCGACACCTCGACCCTCGCGCCGGGCACACCGGTCTGGGCCGAGTGCAGCGGCACGGCGGCCAACGGGTCGATCACCGAGGGCGGCGTCGTGCCGTGGAACCCGGCCGCCCCGGCCCCGATCACGGCCCAGGACCTGGCCCAGATCGCCCTCGCCCAGCTCGTCCTCCCCACCCCGGCCTACGAAATGGCCCCGCCCCCGAACCGTCAGCTCACCGGTCTCCCCACCTGGCTCCACGTCGGCAACTGGACGGGCCAACAGGCCACGGCATCGGCGGCCGGCATCGTGGCCACCGTGCACGCCCAACCCCGTTCGGCCACCTGGCGCTTCCCCGACGGCTCGATCACCTGCCACGACGCCGGCGAGCGCTGGACCGCCGGCGCCGATCCGGCCCACGACCCCGCCTGCACCTTCGTCCCGGTCACCGCCACCTTCACCCGGCACGCCGACCACGACCAGGCGTCGGTCGAGGTCACGTGGCGCGTGTGGTGGACGTCCAACCTCGGGCACAACGAGCCGCTCGGCACCGTCACCCGCACCGCCACGTTCGCCGTGACCACCGCCGAGTACCAGGTCACCGTCTCCTGACCACCGTCCTTGGGTGCGTGAGGGTGCGCTATGCGCGCCCTCACGCACCCAAGGGATCACACCGAGAAGAGCAGGCCCGGGACTTCGCGGCCGCCGGCCTGTCGGCGGACCAGGCGGTAGGCGCCGGCCGGGAGGGAGGGGAGGCGGACGCGTGTGGCCGCAATGCCGGACTGGTCGGGATCGCCCCGGTCGACGGGCACCGTGCCGACCCGCGCCCACCGCTCGCCGTCCCACCGCTCGATCTCGGCGTTGGACGACAGCGACGGCTCGACCCGCTGCAGCTCCTCCACCGAGCCGCCGGCGCCGCCGTTGAGGACGGTCGACACCCGCACGACCTGGCCCTCCCGATCGGCGGCGACCAGTGCCGGGGCGAGGGTCAGCCGGTGGGTCGAGCCCCGGGGCGCCGGCGGGGTCAACGGCGCGGAGGCCGACACCTCGACCACGGCGCTCACCGTGACCGAGCCGCCGGCCACCCGCTCGACCCCCTTGCTCAGCCGGTACCAGCCCGGGTCGAGGTCGAGGAGGTCGATCAACTCGAGCGGGCCGTCGCCCCCCGCCGGGGCGGTGAGCAACACGGCCGGCGCCGTGATGGTGGACCCTGGCTGGGCGGCGAGCCCGACGCAGGGCCAGCTCTCCAGGCAGCTCCAGGCCCGGCGCTCCTCCACCCACTCGCCGCCGTCCCACCACGCCACCGACCACGGCACGCCGTAGCGCACCGGAGCCGTGCCGGCGTTGCGTACGGCCAGCACCACGTCGCCGCCCTGCTGGGGCACCGCGGCGACGTCGGCCCAGACCGTGACGCCGTCGGTCGACACCCCCCGGCCGGCCGAGGGCGGCGGCGGGGTGGCCGGGCGGGGCCGCACCGATCCCGCCGCCCGTGCCGTGGGCGGGACGGTCCGACCGGTCCCGGGATCGAACTCGCTGCCGGCGCAGGAGCCGGCCAGCGCAGCCACCACCACGAGTCCGGCCAGCGCGGCGACCACGCCGGCCCCACCCCGGGCATGGGGCACCGGGACCCGCGCGGCACGCGACATGGCATCGACGGTAGCCGTCGCCCCCGACAACGAGCGCCCGGCCGGGCGAGCGTCGGCGTCCCGGGGCGCGGCTTCACGGTCCCTTCACGGTCGGTGTGGTCCGCTCGCTCACGCCGGCCCGTGCCCATGAGCACAGGACCCCGGCGCCCGATACATTCCCGCCGCCGCTCGGAGGGGGCGGCCCGAGAGGAGAACCCATGAACCGACGACACCCGACCCGGTGGCGCGGCCTGTCCGTGCTCGCCGTTTCAGCGCTGGCCGTCGCCGCCTGCAGCTCCAACGGCACGTCGAGCTCGAGCAGCACGACCGCCGGCGGCGGCAACGCCCCGACCACCGCCAAGTCGGCCGGCAAGGGCAGCGCCGGCAAGGGCGAGGTCCAGCCCGGCATCGCCGGTGCACCCGCCGCGGCCTCCGGGCTGAGCGGGCCGATCACCGTCGGCCTCGACTTCAAGCCCGAGAACGACGGGTTCGCCTTCGAGAACTACGGCAAGGCCCCCGAGCGCCCGAACCTCACCGCCGACGACGTGGCCCGGTTCTTCGGCGACTCGGTGTGCGCCAGCAAGGCCGACGGCAAGTGCATCCTCTCCCCTCCGGCCCAGCAGTGGATGGAAGCCACCAACGAGGGCATGAACGGCGGGCACTGCGAGGGCATGGCCGCCCTGGCCCTCCTCATCAAGAAGGGGCAGGCCAAGGCCAGCGACTTCGGCGCCGACGCCACCAGCGCCCTCAAGATCGACGGCAACGAGAGGCTCTCCCGCGAGATCGCCTACTGGTTCGCCACGCAGTTCCTCGACCCCACCGCGCCGGCGGAGGTCAAGGACAAGAAGCCGAGCGAGGTCGTGGCCATGCTGCGCGACTCGTTCAAGCCGGAGAGCACCGAGTCGTACACCCTCGGGATCTACAAGACGATCGACGGCAAGAAGCGGGAAGGCCATGCCATCACCCCGTTCGGCCTGGTCGACGGCGCCGACGGCAAGGTGGAGATCGCCATCTACGACAACAACTTCCCGGGTCAGACCCGGGCCGTGGTGGTCGACACCGCCAACGAGAAGTGGACCTACTCGACGGCCACCAACCCCTCCGAGCCGGTCGGCCTCTACGAGGGCGACGCCTCCACCTTCAGCCTCACCATCACCCCCACCACCGCCCGGCTCAAGCCGCAGGCCTGCCCGTTCTGCGGGGCCGGCGGCGCCGGCGGCGACGGGCGGGGCTCGACCAAGGGCGCCGCGGTCAGCGGAGGCGACGGTGCCGCGGCCACCGACGAGTACGGCTACCTGTTCCTCAACGACACCGCCGAGGAGGCCCAGGTCGACCTGAAGGTCACCAACCCCGACGGTTCGCCGCTCGAGGGCCTGAAGGAGGTCGACACCAAGGGCGCCGACGGCAGCCTGGCCCAGGACGACGCCCCCGGCCCGATCCTGATCCCGCTGGGCAAGCCGTTCAAGGTCACCATCGACGGGAGCAAGGTCACCGCCGAGGCCGTCACCAACGTGACCTACATCGGCGGCGGGGCCGACTTCTACATCGACGAGATCAAGGTCGACCCCGGCCAGGTCGACGAGGCCCTCTTCGACCCGACCAAGGGCGAGATCACCTACACCACCCAGAAGAACGAGGCCCCCACCATCGGGGCGGGGTTCCAGGCCGAGGGGGCCGACTACGCCTTCGCCATCGGCGGGGTGGACCTGCCCGACGGCGGGTCGGTCACCATGACCCTCGACCAGGCCAACGGCACGTTCGCCATCAAGAACCAGGCCGACAAGCCCGGCACCTACGCGCTCGGGATGATCCGGATCGACGAGTCCGGCGAGCAGACCTTCGGCGACGACGGGTTCGAGCTCCCGAGCAAGGCCAGCGTCACGATGGGCTACAAGGAGTGGACGGGCAAGAGCGACAAGCTCAAGCTCACCGTCGACCTCGGCGACGGCTCGGCGCCGCAGACCACCGAGGTCCAGAGCGAGAAGTAGCCGGGCGAGATCCGAGCCTCGAGGTCCCCGATCCATTTTCCAGAAGGATCGCGGTTGCCCAGCAACCGCGATCCTTCTGGAATCGCGTCCGGGGTCAGGCAGCGAGGCGGCCGAAGGCCCGGGCCGTGTCGACGATGACGTCGCAGCAGCGGCGGGGCTCGTCCCGGATCTGGGTGTAGCCGAAGCGAAGGACGGGGACGCCGAGCCGGAGCGCCTCCTGGTCGCGGCGACGGTCATTGGCGAAGGCGTCGATGCGGGCGTGCCACGCCCGGCCGTCGGCCTCGACGATCATGCGCAGCGAGGGGAACCAGCGATCGACGAGCTCGTGGTGCGGATCCCACGGGGCGGGGGCCTCGGCCTCCGACAGCGGAAGGCGAGGATCGTCGACCACCCGCTCGAGCCACCGCTCGAGGACGCTGCGCTGCGGGCGGCGCTCGTCGGCCACCTCGTCGAGCAGCTGGCGCAGGGCCGCCGCCCCCCGCATCCGACCGCAGGACGCCACCACCGCCACGTCGGCCACCTGATCCGGTCGGACCCGACGGGCCAGGACAGCCCGCTCGTAGGCGTCGCGGACCAGGTCCGGCGCCTCGGCCGCCAGCTCCCGCAGGACCAAGGCGGGGCTGTTCACTCGGTAGCCCTCGACCAGGCGGGGCCGCAGGAGCGACGACCGCCGGACCACGGCCAACCGGGACGTGCCGGTGGCCGACGGCGGCACCGTGACGTGGGGCCGTTCGGCGGTGTCGCCGTCGGTCATCTGGTACAGGACAGCGGCGCTCGTGCCCGCTAACGCGCCCTCCGGGTGGGCGAGGAGCGCAGCGTGGCACTGTTGGCGCCACCCCCAGGGATGGGAGGGGAGCAGGTAGATGCCCCCGCCCCCGACCCGCAGCCACGTCCCGAGCCGGAGCCGGTGCCGGATCATCTGGTCGGTGAACCCCACGGCATGCGCCTGGGCCCGGCTGAACACGCCGGCCTGGGCCTTGGCCCGGCGCAACAGCGCCATCTCATCCGCGTGCGACATGACATGGAACATACTGAAACGACTTCGATTAGGGCGAGGGGTACCCCGATTCGAGAAGGATCGCGGTTGCTGGGGAACCGCGATCCTTCTGGAAAGCTGGCGGGGATGGCAGATCGATGGGCCGAGCGGACCTGGCCGGAGCACCGGGTCGAGGGCGGGGCCGGTCCCGTCGTGCTGGTGCCGGTGGGGTCGTGCGAGCAGCACGGGCCCCACCTGCCGCTCGACACCGACACGCGGGTGGCGGTCGCCGTGGCCGAGGGCGCGGCCGACCGGGTGGCCGGCCGCATCGGCGACACGGCGGTGCTGGTGGCGCCGGCCGTCGTCTACGGCGCGTCGGGCGAGCACCAGGGGTTCGCCGGCACGGTGTCGATCGGAACCGAGGCGCTCACCACGATGCTCGTCGAGCTCGGCCGGTCGCTCGGCGACCAGTGCCGCCTCCTCGTGCTGGTCAACGGCCACGGGGGCAACGCCGCCGCGGTGCGCACGGCCGTCGACCGGCTCCGCTACGAGGGCCGGCCGGTGCAGGCGTGGTCGTCGGGCCCCGCGGCGTTGGGCGACGTCACGAGCACCGGAGGACCCGACCGGACCGACAGCCACGCCGGGCGCATCGAGACCTCGTTGCTCCTCGCCCTCGCCCCCGGGCTCGTCCGCCTCGACCGGGCCGAAGCCGGCACCACCGAGCCGTTGGCCGACCTGCTCCCCCGCATGGTCGCCGGCGGCGTCGGTGCGGTGAGCGCCAACGGCGTGCTGGGCGACCCGGCCGGCGCCAGCGCCGAGGAGGGTGCGGCGATCCTCGAGCGGCTGGTGGAAGACTTGGCCACGATGATCGTCACCGCCGTCGGCGCCGTCACCGAGGACCGTCCGTGACCGGCGAGGCCGACGGCACGGGAACGGCCCGAACGGACCGGCCCGTGGCCGTGGTGACCGGGGGCGCCCGGGGCATCGGCGCCGCCGTGGCCCGGGCGCTCGCCGCCGCGGGGCACGCCGTGGTCGTCGTCGACCGGTGCGCCGACGATCCCGCACTCCCCTACCCGCTGGCCACCGAGGCCGACCTCGCCGCCGCCGTCGACGCCTGCGCCGCCGCGGCCGTGCCGGCGGTCGGACTGGTGGCCGACGTGCGCGACCAGGCCGCGCTCGACGCCGTCGTGGCCGGCACGATGGAGCAGTTCGGCCGGCTCGACGTGGCCGTCGCCGCTGCCGGGGCCGTCGCCGGTGGGCCACCGGCCTGGGAGACGTCCGACGCCACGTGGACGGCGATGGTGGGCGTCAACCTCGAAGGGGTGTGGCGCCTGGCGCGGGCCGCGGTGCCGGCCATGCTGGCGTCGCCCCCGCCCCACCACGACCGGCGCTTCGTGGCCGTGGCCTCGGCCGCCGGCACCGAGGGCCTCCCCCAGCTGGCCGCGTACACCGCGGCCAAGCACGGGGTGATCGGCCTGGTGAAGGCGCTGGCCAAGGAACTGGCCCCCCACCGCATCACCGCCAACGCCGTGTGCCCCGGCTCCACCCGCACCGCCATGCTCGAGGCCTCGGCCGCCGTCTACGGCCTGGCCGGTGCCGAAACGTTCGCCGCCCAGCAGCCCCTCGGCCGCCTGCTCGATCCGGCTGAGGTGGCCGCCGCCGTGGTGTTCCTCTGCTCGCCCGCCGCGGCCGGGATCACCGGCGCCGCCCTCCCGGTCGACGCCGGCATGACGGCCTGACGGCCCGACCCGGTCGCCTATCCGAACCCGGCACCCGTCCGGGCCACCCAAACCGGGCCCGTCGGTACACTCCGGCGGTGGCACGCAAGCGCAAGGCCGACGCCGCTGTCCCCGCGGCCTTCGACGGGTTCCACGATGTCGCGCCCCTGCACCTCGGTCAGCGCTCCGCCGTGTACTCGGGGGTCGAGACGGCGTCGAACCGGCCCGTGGCCCTGCGCCACCTCCGCCTCGACGAGCTGAGCCCGGCCCGCCAGGCCGCCTTCTGGGCCACGGCCAACCGCCTCGGCGCCGTGACCGCGCACCCCAACGCCGCCACCGTGCTGCGCACCGACGCCCTGGCCGACGGATCGGTGCTCCAGGTCACCGAGCTGTGCCCCCGCAGCCTGGCCGAGGCCCTCGTCAACGCCGAACCGCTCGCCCCCGAGATGGCGCTGACCATCGGTGTGAAGGTGGCCGGCGCCATCGAGACGGCCCACCGGTACGGGGTGCTGCACCTCGACCTGTGCCCGGCCCACGTCCGGTTCACCGTCTTCGGCGAACCCGCCGTCGCCGACTTCGGCCTGGCCGACCTCGCCCCCCTCGGCCGGGTCCGGGAGGAGCCGAGCGGCATCGCCGCCCTGCACGCGGCGCCCGAGCTGCTCGAGTCCGGCGCCGAGCCCACCCCGGCCGCCGACATCTACGCCCTCGCCTCGCTGGTCTACGAGCTCCTCAACGGCAAGCCCCCGTTCGGCGCCCAGCCCGGCGAGGGATCGGCCATCGCCGTGCTCAAGGCCATGCGGGACCCGGTCCCCCCGTTCAGCACCGCCGGCCTGCCCGTCGCCCTGTTCAACCTGCTGGCCGCGGCGATGGCCAAGCGCCCGGAGGACCGGCCGGCGGGCGCCGCCCAGCTGGGCGAGCGGTTCCGCGAGATCCAGTCGGCCAAGGGGTGGCCCACCACCGAGCTCGTCGTCCTGGGCGGCACCGGCGCCGCCCCGTGGGAGGTCACGGCCTCGGGCGCCGGCCGGCCCGCCGATTCGGCCCTGGCCGGCGGGCTCGCGCCCGCGCCCGCCGCCGGCACCTTCGCCGACCAGCAGGCCCGGGCCCTGGCCCCGCCTCCCGCCGCCGGCACCTGGCTCGACCTGACCGCCGACGCCCCCACCGCCGGCCCGGCCGACGAGCCGCAGCATCCGCTGGTCGCCGCCCGCGAGGCCGGCCTCACGCTGCGTCCCATGCGCCGCTCCGACCTGTTCAACGCCGAGACCATGAAGAACAACGCGGTGGTGCCCCTCCCCGACGCCGCCGCGCCCACCACCATCATCACCGCCGGCCCGCCACCGCCCGCGCCGCCACCGTCGCCTCCACCACCGGCGGAACCTCCCTCCGCCGACGCCTCTCCGGCCGGGGCCGCCCCCACCCCGGCGGCGCAACCGCCATCGCCACCGGCCCCGCCCCCGCCGCCGGTGCCGGAGGGCTCGGGTCTCACGGCGTTCTGATCCGGGCGCCCCGCCCCACCCGCAGGCCGGCGAGGAGGCGACCGCCGAGGCCGAGCGACTGGGCCACCGCAGGGCGGAAGGCCTCGACCTCCTGCCACGCCCGCTCGGCGTCGTCGGCCCGCACGCCGGCGGGCAGGAACAGCGCCTGGTTGGCCACCCCGGCCACCACGCCGACCCCGCGCGCCGCGTCGGTGCCGAACCGTTCGGCCACGATGCCCACGACCTGGGTGGCGGTCAGCGACGCCAGCGGACCGACCCGCGCCGCGTCGAGCACGTCGAGCGTCTCGTGCCAGGCCCCGATGGCCTGGGCCGTGGGCTCGCCCTGGCGCCGGCGGTTGCGCCGCACCAGGCGGTACACCGGGACGGCCGACAGGGCGGCAACGGCAAAGAGCACGACGACGGCGATCCACCAGGGCGGCGAGCTCTCGCCCTCGACCCGACCCACCGTGCGGGTGGCCTCGGTGTTGACCGGGCGCAGGATGGTACCGGCGGCGGCCAGCTGGGTGGTGGCCGTGGTGGAGGACGAGGCGTCGGCCACGATGCTCTTGGTGTCGCGCCGGGCTTCCAGGCTCGTCCGCTCGGGTGTGGGGTCGACCACCAGCCACCCCCGGTCGCGGGTGGCGATCTCCACCCAGGTCCAGGCCTGGGACGCCCGCACGTCGTGGTGGCCGGCGGGGACGCCGCCCTCGACGCCGCCGAGGCGGAACCCGGTGACGACCCGGGCCGGCACCCCGAGCTTGCGGGCCAGCAGCGCATAGAGGGTGGCGAACTGCTCGGGCGTCGCCGCCCGAGTGAGGCCGATGGCCGAGGTCACCTCGGCGAAGCCGGTGCCGCCGGCGTTGGGCCGTTCGGGGAGCGGCTCGGTGCCGGGTGTGGTCCCGGGCGTGGTGCCGTCGACCGCCGCGCCGTCCGGCGCGGTCGACGGCGGCACCGTTCCGGCCGAGGCCGCGGCCGCGGCGGCGAGCCGGTCGCGGGACTCCTCGGTCCGGAAGTAGGAGGTGCGCAGCTCGCGGGCCAGCGTGGCCAGGAACTCCACGGTCGGTTCGGGGCGGGCGTTGGCGGGCTTGGCCAGGTCGTCGAGCCAGGCCTGCAGGTCGGGTTGGAGCTCGGCCGGGAGCTCGGTGGCCGAGCGGGCGCTGCGGTCGATCTTGGCCGTGCCGCCGGACCGCACCAGCGACACGAGATCGGGTGAGGGGGCGACGGACGTGACCTCGTAGCGGGACCCGACCGCCAGGGCCTGGACCGGCATCACCATGGCCGTGGCCGGCACGTAGCGCACGGCCACCCCTTGGATGTCGACGGGCCGGGCCACGAGCGGCATCCAGGTGCCCCCGCCGGGGAGGTCGGCCACGACCTCGGCCCGCTGGCGGACGGTCGTGCCGGCGCCGTCGCCGGTGGCAGCGGCGGCCGAGGGCGGGTCGGGGATGCGCCCGCCGGTCGGGACGAAGATGCTGTCGAGCCGCCAGGTGTCGCCGTCGTAGCGGTCGAGTTGGGCGAGGGTGAGGTATCCCGGCGACGGCGCGTCGAGGTCGACGGAGAGCAGTACGGCGTCATCGCCGTTGGCCCCGGCCCGGCGCCGCTCGCTCACGTCGGCCAGGGGGGCGATGTGCTCAGGCTGCTCCTCGGGGGCACGGCGGTCGGGGCGGGCCGGCGGCTCCTGCAGGGCGGCGAGACGGGGCACGGCGAGGCCCGAGACCGCCGCCACCACGGCCACCGCCGCGGCGCCGAGCACCAGCGGACGACGCCGTGACGCCTCCTCGTCGCTCACCGTCACGGCGTCGGCCTCGAGGGCGAACCGGCGGAGCACGACCAGGAGCGCACCCACGGCGAGCAGGGCCGTCGAGGCCACCACCTCGTCGCCCACGCCACCGGCGGTGACGGCGTAGGCCCCGCCGAAGGAGAGGGCGGCCACCGCCGCCGGCTCCGCCGCCGCCCGGCCGCGGGCCACCGACTCGCCGACGGCGGCCGCGGTGGCCCACACCACCACGACCGGCAGCACGAGGAGCGCGGGGTCGCCACCGAGGGGCAACGTGTTGGACAGGAGCTGTGCCGCACCCGTGCTGAACCCCCGACCGAGCGCGCCGATGCCGAGGGGCTCGCGCACGACGGCGACGGGCAGGTAGACGAGGGCGAGCGCGGCCGACGCGCCGACCGAGACGAAGAACCCGAGCCGGAGCACGCGCGCCGCGACGGCGGGCACGGCCACGCCCACCACCGCGGCCACGACGAGGTGCACGGCCAGGGCCCCGACGGGGAAGCCCCGCAGCCAGGGCCAACCCGCCACGACGACCAGCACGGCGGCGAGGACGGCCGAGGACAGGTCGACGGCGGCGCGGGCGCGGCCGCTCATCGGGTGACCGCCACGTTCCACGCCCCGAGCAGCGAGTCGCCGTCGTGCCCGCTCACCACCGTGACCCCGAGCCCCACCGCGGAGAGGTGGACGGCCTCGGTGGTGACGGCGACGAGCACCACCATCTGGAACCGGTGACGCATCGAACCGACGAGCGACAGGTCCTCCTCCGACGGGTTGCCGGTGATCACCACGAGGGCGGTGCCGCCGCCCCGCCGGCGGACGTCGAGGAGCTGGGCCCGCAGCGATCCCTCGGCCGACGGGGTGACGGTGGTGAGGAAGTCGTAGATGGGTTGGGTGTTGCGCCGGTTGGGGCCGCCGATCACCGCGCCGGCGGTGGTGCGCAGCTGCACCGGCGCGTTGCCGCCGGAGGCGCAGGCGGTGACCGAGGCGGCCACGTCGAGCGCCGTCTCGAACCCCTGCTCGGAGTGCACGTCGGGCCGCACGTCGGCGAGGACGACGGTGAAGGGCTGGCTGGTGTCGATGTTGTGGCGCACCATCAGCTGGCCGGTGCGGGCCGTCGACTTCCAGTGGATCATGCGCAGGTCGTCGCCGACCACGTACTCGCGCAGCCGGTGGAAGGTGATGTTGCCCTGCGGCGCGGTGTCGGACGTCGGGCCCTCGAGCGGCCGGGTGAGCCCGGTGGGCAGCGGGTGGAAGCCGAGCACCTGGGGGTAGACCCAGATGGCGTCGGTGCCGGCGAGGCGCTGGCTGTGGCGCACGATGCCGAACGGGTCCGAGCGGGTGATCTCGACCGGGCCGACCTCGAACACGCCGCGCCGACTGGTGGGGAGGCGCACCGTGCGGATGGCCCGCTCGCCGCCGACGAGCTTGGGGATCGTGGCCCGCACCGACGACGGGCCCAGCGCCTGCACGCACGGGGTGGCGGGCGACGAGTACCGGCTGGTGTTGCGGATGTCGAGGTAGGAGATGGCCAGCGATCCCTTGGACACGCGGCCGGGCTGGATCTGGCGCTCGATGGCGAGGCGGGGTCGGCGGACCAGGTAGCTGGCGCCGAAGGCCACGAACAGGAGCGCGCCGACGCCGAGCACCACGAACGGCGCCCACGACAGCCGCCACCCCACCGCGGTGAGGGCGGCCCCGAGGACCAGCGCGGTCCAGCCGGTGCGGGTCATGCCTGGGCGAGCTCGAACACGGACACGCCGGTGACGTCGGACGGCAGGAGGTCGGATGTGAACCGGATGCGGCTCCAGCTCTCCACCGAGGAGGCGAGGGCCCGGGCCCGGGACGTCTTCCCCGGACCGAGCACGTCCTCCAGGAGGAGGTGGCCCTCGGTGACGAGGCCCACGCTGGCGAGGTGGATCACCAGCCCCGTGTTGCGGATGAGCGAGGCGAACCGCGCCGCGAAGCCGGCGGGGTCGAAGGCGGGAGGGGCGGGGGACGCGTAGTGCGACGGATCGG
>JAKOVR010000149.1 GCA_029782025.1 Actinomycetes bacterium
GGCGGCGAGGCCGGCGGCGGTGGTCCCGGCCCCCCCGGCGGTCCGGCCGAGCTCCTTGGTCAGCAGCTCGGCCGTGGTGTTGTCGGACCACAGCAGCATCTCGGCCACGATGTCGCGGACCGGGAGCGAGTCGAGGGAGGCCAGCTCGGTGGCGCCGGCCGGCGCCTGCCCCCCGGCGGCGTCGCCGTCGACGGCCACGCCCCGCGCCACCAGGAGCGAGCGCAGCGTCTCGGCCCCGAGCACCACCGGGTCGCCGATCAGCCGCCGGGTGGCGGGCTTGTCGGGAGCCTTCGACAGCCCGCTGATCCCCCGGTTCACCTCGAGGGCCGAGAGGGCCCCGACCTGGTCCTCCTTCTGGTAGCTCGACGGCCACGTCGGCACGCCCCGGACCTGGTCGTACCGGCTGTCGTCGCCGAGGATGCGGCCGGTGATCCGGGTGACCCCGGCGGCCCGGATCCGGTCGGCCAGGACGGCGAAGTCCGTGCCGGGCTGGTTCTGGTCCTTGAGGGTGACGCGGAACCCCGGCGTGAACAGGAGCGGGTCGCCGCCGCCGACGAGGTACAGGTCGCCGGCCAGCACCCCGTCGGGGCCGGGGCGCACGGAGGACGCGGCGACGGTGCGCAGCCGCGTGTCGGGCCCGAGGGCCTCGAGCGCGGCGAGGCCGGTCAGCAACTTGTTGGTGGACGCGGGGAGCAGGGCGCGGTCCCCCTGCACGTCGACGATGCGCCGGCCCCCTTCAGTGACCACCACACAGGTGTCGGGTGGCGCCCCCGCGAGGGCCTTGCCCACCGCGGCGCGGAGAGCGTCGTCGGCCGGGCGGGCCCGCAGCAGCTCGGGCACCCGCCGGGCCGAGAACACGGGGGTGGTCAGGCGGCCGCCCGGGGCCGGTGGCCGCGACCCGCTGCCGGGCGGGGCCTGACCGGCGGCGGGGACGGCGCCGCCGAGCAGCGCCCCGACGACCACGACCACGAGCGCGACGGTGGCCGAGCGGGCGGCGACGCGGCGCGGCGGTCGGGATCGGAGCACGGGCGGGAGGTTAGAGACCCAGACCGCGCCGCTGGCGCCACCCGCTGTAGCGCACCAGGTGGCCGAGGGCGGTCACGGCGCGGTTGGAGGACGGGTAGCAGTAGCGCCCGCTCTCCCGCACGCCGCGCACGGCGGCGTTGTCGGGCGAGGCCACGGCCAACTCGGTGGCCGTCAGCACCGGCTTGCCGAGCTCGGTCACCAGCTCGGCGGCGGCGCCGGTGTAGCGCGCCTCCTGCCGTTCGTGGAAGGCCACGATGCGCTCGAGGCCGTGGTCCGGGTAGAACCGCCCTTCCCGTTCCATCTTGGCCGTGTTGCCCTGGATCCCCATGCCCAGGAAGACCACGGCGTCGACGTCGGGGTGGCGGGCGGCGGTGGCCAGCACGTCGGGGATCGTGTCCTTGGTCTCGCCGCCGGCCATGTCGATCGGGTTGTTCCGGCTCCACCGCGGCGGCAGCTTGGTGTCGAGCTCGGCGCGGAGGTCCTCGGGCATGGGGAGGAGGCGCAGCGGCGCGGTGCGGCTGATGGCGTCGGCGGTGACCACGCCCCACCCGCCGGCCGTGCTGACGATCAGCACGTCGGGCCCGGCCGGGAGCGGCTGGGTGGCGAAGGTGGCGGCGGCCTCGTAGGCCTCCTCGATCGTGGTGGCCCGGACGGCACCGGCCTGCCGGCACATGCCGTCGAACACCCGGTCGTCGGTGGCGAGGGACCCGGTGTGCGACGCCGCCGCCCGCGCCCCGCCGGCGGTGGCCCCGCCCTTCACCAGCACCACCGGGATCCGCTCGCACACGGCACGGAGGCGCTCGTAGAACGAACGGCCGTCGACCACCCCCTCGACGTAGGCCAGGGCGACGTCGGTCTCGGGGTCGTCGGCGAAGAACTCGAGGAAGTCGACCACGCCAACCTGGGCGGCGTTGCCGGCGCTGACCGCCCGGCTGATGCCCACCCCCGACGCGATGGCGTAGTTCTGGAAGCTCGACACGAAGTTGCCGCTCTGGCTGACGATGCCGATGCGGCCCCGGGGCGGATAGGGCGCCACGATCTGCGCACACAGCGAGGCGGGGGTGGAGATCACGCCCTGGCCGTTGGGACCGACGACGAGCATGTCGAGATCGGCGGCCAACGCCACGAGGTCGTCCTGGGCCCGGCGACCCTCCTCCCCGGCCTCGCCGTAGCCGGCCGACGCGATGAAGGCGGCCCGGATCCCCTTGGCCGCCGCCGCCCGCAGCAGGTCCGGGTTGGTCGACGCCGGGGTGCACACGAACACGAGGTCGGCCGCGCCGTCGGGCACGTCGGCGATGTCGGTGAGGGCGGGGACGCCCAGGATCTCCCCACCGTCGCGGTTGGTCGGGAAGACGGCGCCGCCGTAGCCGGCGACGAGGATGTTGTGCAGGGCCACGAACCCGAACTTGCCCGGGTGGGTGGAGGCCCCGGCCACGACCACGCCGCGGGGCTCGAACAGGGCGAGGAAGTGCTCTGTCGTCGGCTGCCAGGACCGGCCGCTCATGCCCGCACCTCCACCAGCGCGTCGACGGCCACGGGCCGCCCCTCGACCACGATCAGCGGGTTGATGTCGACCGAGGCGATCGACGGGTCGGCCTCGGCGGCCCGGCTCAGCCCCACCAGGAGGTCGATCAGGGCCTCCCGGTCGACGGGCGGCTCGCCCCGGAAGGGGCCGAGCAGCGCCTGGGTGGCGAGGTCGTCGAGCATCTCGGCGGCGTCGACGCGGTCGATGGGCACCAGGCGGATGGCGACGTCGGCGACGGCCTCGGCGAGGATGCCCCCCACCCCGATCATCACGGTCATGCCGAACTGGGCGTCGTGGCTGAGCCCGGCGATGAGCTCGCGGCTGCCCCGCACCTGGCGGGCGACGAGGAGGTGGACGGCGCCGTCGTCGGGCCGGGCGGCCGCCAGCAGCTCCGCGGCGGCGTGGCGCACGGCGCCGGCGTCGACCAGGCCCAAACGGACCAGCCCCCGTTCGGTCTTGTGGGCGATGGCGTCGCCGCCGAGCTTGCACACGACCGGGTACCCGATCGCCTCGGCCGCCTCGACCGCCTCGTCGACCGACCCGACGGCACGGTCGTCGGGCATCGGGACCCCGTGCCCGGCCAGCAGCTGCTTCGACGCGTGCTCCGAGAGCGTGCGTCCCCCTCCGGATGCCATAGGGCCGGGAGCGTACCGGGCGCCCCGCCGGCAGAGCCAGGTCGACCGGCCCCGGGGGCGGTGCTCAGCCCTCGAGGGCGGCGCGGAAGAAGGCCCGGATGTGGTGGAGCCGCTGGGCCAGGGCCTCCTCGCTCAGCGGATCGCGGCCCACCAACCCCTCGACGAAGGGGACGTCGGAGAAGATCGACAGCAGGGCGCCGTACATCGTGAGGAGGAGCTGCTCGGGGTCGTAGCGGCGCAACCGGCCGGCGTCCATCTCCCGCTCGAAGTACTCCTGGGCCCGGTTGAACAGGGGCCGCAGAGCCTCCCCCAGGTCGAAGCCGAGCCGCGAGCCGCCGTCGAGGGCCTCGCGGCGCACGATGCGCACGAAATCGGGGTTCTCGGCGAAGAAGTCGAAGCCGGCGGTGAGGACGCGGTCGACCTTGGCCCAGCCGTTGTCGGCCGCTCCCTTGGGCGCGGTGGCGAAGTCGACCCGGCCCATCCACTCCAGCATCGCCGTCTGGAACACCTCCTGGTAGAGCTGCTCCTTGGAGGTGAAGTGGTGCAGGAGGCTCGACTTGCGGATCCCCACGCCCTCGGCGATGTCGTTGAGCGACGTGCCGTCGTAGCCGTGGGTGGCGAAGCGATGCCGGGCCTCGTGCAGGATCAGGGTGCGGGTCGGCACGACCTCGTCGGCGGTGAGATCGACATCGTCACCCGATGTCGTCGAACCCGCAGCCCCGTGCATCCGCCCAGGCTACCGGATCCGCCCGGTCCCGCCGCTAGGGTGCGCGCCATGCACATCCTCGCCGCGCTCTTCATCGAGAACATCGAGGTCCGGCCGGCCCCCGGCCCCAGCACCCGCCTCGACCTCACGGGGGCCCACTTCTCCACCGCCGCCCCGGCCCCCGTTCCCGTCACCATCGAGCCCCACCTCGTGGTGATCGTGCACAACCCGCCCGACGGCCGGCCCGACGCCGCCCTCGAGACGGTCTACCGCCGCGACGGCGAGCAGATCGCCCGCAACGTCCAGCCCCTCTCGGTCGAGCCCGGCAAGTTCAACTACCGGCTGGTCCGGGCCGAGCTCGAGTTCCTCGACTACGGCACCGTCGAGGCCCACTGCCGCATCGACCTCGGGCCCGAGATCGTGGTCCCGTTCACGCTGCTCCCCCCGGTGGGCTGAGGTGCCCTTCGCCGCGGCATCGTCGGAGCACCCCGACCCGTCCTTCGCCATCGGCGAGATCCTGGGCGAGCTGCTCGAGCGCATCGGCCCCGCCCCGTCGCTCGCCACCCTGTTCGTCACCGCCGCCCACCTCGACGCGTTGCCCGACATCGTCCTCGCCGTCAACGCCATCCTCCAACCGGACCACCTCGTCGGCGCCACCGCCGTCTCGGTGATCGGCGGCGCCCACGAGATCGAGTCCACGCCGGGCATCACCCTGTGGGCCGGCTCCTTCGCCCGCCCGGTCGAGGTCGCCCACCTCGACACCGTCCGCGGCCCCGAGGGCCTCGCCGTCGTCGGGCTCGACCGCGCCGCGCTCGACGCCGCGGCGACGGTCCTGCTCCTGGTCGACCCGATGAGCTTCCCGACCGACGAGTTCCTCGCCATGCTCCGGGAGGACGGGTGCACGGTGCCCATCGTGGGTGGCGCCGCCTCCGCCGCCTTCACCCCGGGCGGCAACCGGCTCGTCCTCGACGGCGCCGTCCTCCACCAGGGCGCGGTGGCGGTCCTCGTCCCGCCCGGGAGCGTCGGCATCAGCACGGTGGTGTCCCAGGGGTGCCGACCCATCGGCGACCCGTTCACCGTCACCGCGGCCGAGCAGAACCGGGTGCTGGCGATGGCCGGGCAACCCGCCTACCCCCGGCTCCTCGACCTCGTGCGCTCCCTTCCCGAGGACGACCGCCGCCTGGCCGAGCAGGGCCTGCACATCGGCCGGGTGATCGACGAGCACAAGCTCGACTTCGAGCGGGGCGACTTCCTCGTGCGGAACCTCCTCGGCGCCGACCGGGCCACCGGCGCCCTCGTCGTGAACGACATCATCGAGGTGGGCGCCACCGTGCAGCTCCAGGTCCGCGACGCCGACAGCGCCGACGACGACCTCCGGGCCCTCCTCACCGGCGCCACGGCCGACGGCGCGCTGGTGTTCACCTGCAACGGCCGGGGGTCGAACCTGTTCCCCGAGCCCGACCACGACGCCCGGGTGGTGGCCGACCTCCTCGACGGTCCGGCCGCGGCGGGGATGTTCTGTGCCGGCGAGATCGGCCCCATCGGCGGGCGATCGTTCCTCCACGGGCTCACCGCGAGCATCGCCCTGTTCACCGACCTGCCGGGCTGACGCCGGGCCGGGCCCCCTGATCGGGGTCTCCCGCCGAGCTACTAGGGTTGGCCCGGATGGACCCCGAACTCGAGCAGCGTGGCATCGCCGTCATCCGCGGCCTGGCCATGGACGCACCGATGCGGGCCAAGTCCGGGCACCAGGGCACCGCGATGGCCCTCGCCCCGCTGGCCCACGTGCTCTTCACCCGGATCATGCGCTACGACGCGGCGGCGCCCGGCTGGCCCGACCGTGACCGCTTCGTCCTGAGCGCCGGCCACGCGTCGATCCTGCTCTACTCCATGCTCCACCTCACCGGGTTCGGCCTCACCGAGCGCGACCTCGAGGACTTCCGCCAGTGGGGCAGCGCCACCCCCGGCCACCCGGAGGTCCACCACACCGCCGGGGTCGAGGTCACCACCGGCCCGTTGGGCCAGGGCGTGGCCAACGCCGTCGGCATGGCCATCGCCGAGGCCAACCTGCGGGCCCGCTTCGGCGCCGACGTGGTCGACCACCACACCTTCGTGATCGCCGGCGACGGCTGCATGGAGGAGGGCATCAGCCACGAGGCGGCGTCGCTGGCCGGCCACCTCGGGCTCGGCCGCCTCGTGATGGTCTACGACGACAACCACATCACCATCGACGGCCCGACCGAGCTCGCCTTCACCGACGACACCGCGGCCCGGTTCCGGGCCTACGGGTGGGACGTCCACGAGATCGGCGCCGTGGCCGACGACCTCGACGCCATCGAGGCCGGCATCCGGGCGGCGATGGCCGTGGCCGACAAGCCCTCGCTGGTGGTGCTGCGCTCCCACATCGCCTTCCCCTCCCCCAAGTTCACCGACAGCGCCAAGGCCCACGGCAACCCCTTCGACGAGGCCGAGATCCGGGTCACCAAGGAGGTCCTCGGGCTGCCGCCCGACGAGGCCTTCTTCCTCCCCGACGACGTCGTCGCCGCCTACCGGCAGGCCGGCGCCGCAGGGCGCGACGCCCGCCTCGCCTGGGAGGCGCGGCTGGCCGAGGCCACCGCCGGCGGGGCCGCCCCCGAGCTCGACGCCGTGCTCGGAGGCACGGGGCTCACCGGGTGGGCCGAGAAGCTCCCCACCTTCGCCCCCGGCGAGTCGATCGCCACCCGCACGGCGAGCGGCGCCTGCCTGGCCGCCATCGCCGACGTCGTGCCGGGCATCATGAGCGGCGGGGCCGACCTCACCGAGAACACCAACACGGTCCTCCCCGGCGAGGCGCCGTTCGGGCCCGATGCCCATGCGGGTCGCCTGCTCCACTTCGGCGTCCGCGAGCACGCCATGGCCGCGACCATGAACGGCATGGCCCTGCACGGGGGCATCGTGCCGGTGGGCGGCACGTTCTTCGTCTTCTCCGACTACATGCGCCCCGCCGTGCGCCTGGCCGCGCTCAGCCGCGCCCGGGTGATCTTCGTCTGGACCCACGACTCGGTCGGCGTCGGCGAGGACGGGCCGACCCACCAGCCCGTGGAGCACCTCGCCTCGCTGCGGGCCATGCCCGGGCTCCACGTGCTGCGGCCGGCCGACGCCAACGAGACGGCGCAAGCCTGGCGGCTCGCCATCGAGCACGACGGGCCGACCGCGCTGGTGCTCAGCCGCCAGAACCTCCCCGTGCTCGAGGGCACCGCCGGTGGCGACGGGGTCCGCCGTGGCGCCTACGTCCTCCTCGACCCGCCCGACGGGCCGGCCGACCTCGTCCTGCTGGCCACCGGCTCGGAGGTGGCGCTCTGCGTCGACGCCGCCGCGGCGCTGGCGGAGGCCGGCATCCGGGCCCGGGTCGTGTCCTTCCCCAGCTGGGACCGCTTCGAGCGCGAGCCCGACGACTACCGGGCCGCGGTCCTGCCCGCCGGCACCCCGGTGCTGTCGGTCGAGGCCGGCGTCACCTTCGGGTGGGCACGGTGGTCCGACGACGCCATCGGGATCGACCGCTTCGGCGCCAGCGCCCCCGGTGCGGTGGTCCTCGCCGAGCTCGGCCTCACGGTCGACCACGTCGCGGCCCGGGCCACCGCCCTCGTCCGAGCCAAGGAGGCCCGATGACCCGCCTGCACGACCTCCACGACCAGGAAGGCCAGAGCCCCTGGCTCGACAACCTCAAGCGCAGCTGGCTGCTCGACGGCGAGCTGGCCCGGTGGGTGGAGCGAGGGGTGCGCGGCGTCACCTCCAACCCGTCGATCTTCCAGAAGGCCATCGAGGGCTCGCCGGAGTACGACACCCAGTTCGGGTCCCTCATCGCCGAGGGGCGCCCGCTGGAGGAGGCCTACTGGGAGCTGGTGGTGCAGGACATCGCCGACGCGCTCGCCGTGCTCCGGCCGGTGTACGACGCCAGCGACGGCATCGACGGCTTCGTCTCCGTCGAGGTGTCGCCCGCCCTGGCCCACGACGGTCCCGGCACGGCCCTGGCCGCCCGGGCGCTCCACGAGCGCCTCGCCGCGCCGAACCTCTACGTCAAGATCCCCGGCACCGCCGCCTGCCTCGACGCCATCCGGCAGATGATCGCGGAGGGGCGCAGCATCAACGTCACGCTGCTCTTCTCGGTCGAGCGCTACGACCAGGTGATCGAGGCCTACCTGTCCGGCCTCGAGGAGCTCGTGGCCAGCGGCGCCGACCGTGACCGCATCGCCGCCACCTCCTCGGTGGCGTCGTTCTTCGTCAGCCGGGTCGACACCGAGGTCGACCGGCGGCTGGAGGCCCTCGGCACCGACGAGGCCCGGGCGCTCGTCGGCCAGGCCGCGGTCGCCAACGCCAAGCTGGCCTACCAGCTGTTCCTCGAACGCTTCTCGGGCCCGCGCTGGGAGGCCCTCGCCGCCGCCGGGGCCCGGGTGCAGCGGCCGCTGTGGGCGTCGACCTCGACCAAGAACCCGTCGTTCCCCGACACGCTCTACATCGACGCCCTGATCGGCCCCGACACCGTCAACACGATCCCCGACGCCACCCTCGACGCCTTCGTCGACCACGGGCGGGTCGCCCGCACCGTCGACGCCGATCTCGACGCCGCCCGCGAGATCGGGCCCCGGCTCGCCGCGCTCGGCATCGACCTCGCCGAGGTCACCGCCCTCCTCGAGCGCGAGGGGGTCGCCGCGTTCGGCAAGAGCTTCGACGAGCTCCTCGCCGCCCTCGGCACCAAGGCCGACGAGCTGCGCGCCGAGGGTTGACCGTGCACGGTTCCCTGGTGGTGGTCGACGACGTGCCCGGCGAGTTCGCCGAGCGGGTCATCGAGGCGTTCCACCGACGCCCGTCCGACATCTTCAGCATCGCCCTGTCGGGCGGTGAGACGGCCCGCGAGTGCTACGAACGCCTGGCCCGCGACGCCGACACCCAGATCGACTGGTGGAAGGTCGACGTGTACTGGGGCGACGAACGGTGCGTCCCCCTCGACGACCCCGACTCCAACTACCGGTTGGCCCGGGAGGCCCTGCTCGACCAGGTCGGCGCCGCCAACGCCACCTACCCGATGCGGGCCGAGGACGGCCCCGACCCCTACCAGCTGCGGGTCGGGGAGCTGGGCCGGTTCGACCTCGTGCACCTCGGCCTCGGGCCCGACGGCCACACGGCGTCGCTCTTCCCGGGGTCGCCGGCCCTCGACGCCGACCCCGGCCGGCTCGTGGTCAGCAACACCGACCCCACCGGACACAACCGCCACGAGCGGTTGACGCTCACCTACGCCGGCATCGCCCGCGCCCGCCTCGTCCTGGTCACGGTGGCGGGGGCCGACAAGCGCGAGGCGCTGGCCCGCGTGGCCGCCGGCGATCCGACCTGCCCGGCCAGCCTGGTCCACGCCGACCGCATCGTGTGGCTGGCCGATCCGGCCGCCGCCGGCGATCTGGCCTGAGCCACCGACCCGACGCCTGGGGCGCCGAACCGGTCAGACCGAGCCGAAGTCGTAGGTGCTCGGCACCTTCACGTCGGCCGAAGCGGCGCCGTACCACACGACGATCTCCTGCCCGCCCACGATGGGCACCTTCATGGGATCGGCCACCCGCTGGCCGTCGACGTACACCCGGAGCTGGCGCGTGCCGTCCGAGCAGTAGGTGGCCAGGCACCGCCCGTCGAACACCACCCCCCACTCGGTGAAGACCTGATCGAGGCGGAAGGTGCCGGCCTGGTTGGCATCGGCCGCCTCGATGTGGATGACGCCGGTCGTGTCGTGGGTGTGGAGGGGCGAGATCCCGGTGCGGGCGATGCCGATGGACGCCGGGACGATGATGCGGTCGCCGTTGACCTCGATGTCGAGGTGGGCGTGCTCGTGCAGGGCCGCCCCCTCGGCCGGCAGCAGGGAGAGCCCGGCCTTGGCCACCTGCTCCTTGGGTCGGTCGGTGAGCACGAAGGCCCCGCCGGAGGTCGCCCCGCCGGCGGACGGGCCGGTCGGGGCCGCGCCCGGACCCGCGGCTGCGTCACGGCTGCACGCGCCCGACACGAGGGCCGCGGCGAGGGCGCCGCCGGCGGCGGCGAAGGTCCGGAGCCGGGGCATCACGCGCCGCCGGAGAGGATGACGTCGTCGACCATGGCGGCATGGGCCGTGCGCCCCAGCTTCTTCAGCGCCACCTGGAAGCGCAGCGCGCTCTCGAACCCCTTCCCGCCCCGATCGAGCAGCGCCTTGGCCACCTCGGCCGTGACGCCCTCGCTGGCGACGAGCTCGACGGCCAGCGTCTTGCTGTGCCCCTCCACCCCCTCGAGGATGCCCACGGCCAGGCCCTCGATGCCGGCGTCGCGCTCGCCGCCCACCAGGGCCACCCCGGCGGCGAGGAAGGGTTGGGCCACCGACTTCTTCGGGAGGCGGGCCGCCACGTCGGCGGCCAGCACCGGCTTGCGCTCGGCCAGGTAGGCCCATCCCTCCAGCTCGTCGAGGAGGTTGGCCTGGTCGGCCTTGAGCTTCTGGCGCCGTGCGCTGGCGATGGCGTCGAGCGCTCGGGCGCCGTCGTGGCGCTCGAGGGCCGACAGGGCCAGGGCGATCTCGTCGTCGGGCCCGGCCTTGGCCTTCTTCTTGCGGGCGTCCTCGAGGCTGACCACGTTGGCCCGGGCCGGCGTGCGACCGGCGAAGCGGTCGACCCCGGCCTCGCGCCCCGCGGGCGTGTGATCGCCCGCGGACACGTACTGCCACGCCCCTTCGTTGACGAGGTCGTGGCCCTTCAGGGCGGCGAGGTTGGTGGCGGCCAGGATCATCATGAAGACGAAGCCCATGCCGAGGCGGAACCCCCCGAGCCCGGCGCGGAACATGGCGTTGTCGAGCCACAGCACGTAGCACCCGAAGGCGACGGCGGTGACCACCGAGCAGATGCGGGTGCCCCGGAGCGTGTCCCGCCCCTTCCATTGGGAGCTCAGGTTGTGGACGATGTTGCCGCCGTCGAGCGGGAGGATCGGCAGCAGGTTGAAGATCCCCCACCAGATGGTGACGAACACCCAGATGCCGGCGATTGTGCCGCCGTACGCGCCGAGCGATGCGTAGCCCCCCATCCGGTTGAGGTACCACCACACCGGGAGGCCGGTGAGCAGGTTCATCCCCGGCCCGCCCAGGCTGACCAGCCACTGCTTCTTGAAGGGCACCTCCCGCCCGAAGGCCAGGCCCCCGAAGCCGTAGAGCAGGATGTGACCGTCGGCGTCGAAGCGCCGGAACATCAGCTGGTGCCCGATCTCGTGGGTGAGCACGGCCACGAAGGCCAGCGCCACGAAGGTGAGCATGACCCACAGCTCGCGGTAGCTCAGCGAGATGAGGAACATCGTGAGCCAGAAGAACCAGTGCACGGCCACCGGCCACGGCCCGATGCGGAAGCGCCAGACGCCCTTGCTGGGGTCGATCATGGGTGCACGCTACTCCGAGCCCGGGTGATCGCGTCAGGCGGGCGTCCCGATAAGGTGCGGGTCCATGACCGGGGATGAGACCGGGGGCTTCCCCTCTCGGCGAGCCGACCTCCTCGCCGCCGCCGCCGCCCGGCGGGACGAGGCGCACGGCCGGCGCGTGACCTACTCGCCCAAGGTCTTCATCCCGCTCACCATGCTGTGCCGTGACCGCTGCGGCTACTGCACGTTCGCCCAGCCGCCGGCCCGGCTCGACGCGCCCTACCTCAGCCCCGAGCAGGTGCTCGCCATCGCCCGGGCCGGCGCCCGGGCCGGCTGCCACGAGGCCCTCTTCACGCTGGGCGAGGCCCCCGAGGAGCGCTACCCGGCAGCGCGGGCCTGGCTCGACACCCACGGCTACGACTCCACCGTGCACTACCTCGCCGCCGTCGCCGAGCTCGTGGTGCGGGAGGTCGGCCTGCTCCCCCACGCCAACGCCGGCGCCCTGTCGGCCGACGACCTGGCCCGGCTCCGCCAGGTGGCGCCGAGCCAGGGGATGATGGTCGAGAGCCTGCGGGACGACCTGGCCTGCCACCGGGGCGCGCCCGACAAGGACCCGGCCCGCCGGTTGGCCACCCTCGAGGCGGCGGGCGAGCTGGCCATCCCGTTCACCACCGGCATCCTCGTGGGCATCGGCGAGGACCGGGCCGACCGCATCGCCGCCCTCGAGGCGATCGCCGCCAGCCACGCCCGCCACGGTCACGTGCAGGAGGTGATCGTCCAGAACTTCCTGCCCAAGCCGGGCACGGCCATGCACGACGCCCCTCCCTGCCCCCCCGACGACTACCTCGAGGCCATCGCCCTGGCCCGGCTCATCCTGCCGCCCGAGGTGCACCTGCAGGCGCCACCCAACCTGTCCGACGACTTCGGCGTCCTGCTCGACGCCGGGATCGACGACTGGGGCGGCGTCTCCCCCGTCACCGCCGACCACGTGAACCCCGAGCGCCCCTGGCCCGCCCTCGACCGTCTCCGCGAGGTGACCGAGGCTCGCGGCTTCGTGCTCGCCCCCCGCCTCACGATCTACCCCGAGCACGCCCTCGACCCCGACCGGTGGATCGA
>JAKOVR010000155.1 GCA_029782025.1 Actinomycetes bacterium
ATGTACAACCTCTCGGTCGTGGCCTTCGCAGCCGGCGTGGGGAGCGCGGTGACGAGCGTCGCCGGGTTCCTCAAGGCGGCGGGCACCCTCGCCTTCGCCGCCCCGGCCGAAGCGGCGGCGGTGGCGGCCCTGAAGAAGGAGGCGCTGATGGGCGCCGGCACCGTGGTCACCGGGGTGATGCCACCGACGAAGTCGTTCTCGTTGAGCGACAAGGGCAAGCGCAGCTACGTCGATTCGATCGCGGCGCAGGTCGACAGCCTCAAGGCGTCGTACGTGGCCACGGCCCGGCAGGTGAACACCGACTTCGAGAACTGGGGGATCCAGCGCCAGAGCGAGCTCAACGCCATCGTCGACGAGATGAAGGAGGCCTACGAGCAGGCCAGTGGCTTCGCCGACCGGTGCCCGGGCGCCGCCCCCAAGCCGCCGGTGGACTTCAGGACGCCCCGCATCCGCGTTCCCCGGGTGTACGAGGACTTCGACCACTGGCTCATGAGCGGGGCCTGGTCCACGGCCGGCCACATGGTGCGGGGCTCGTTGGGTGGCATCTGGTCGGGGTTGACCGAATGAGCGCGGCCGAGCTGCTCGCCCGCGCCGGGGACCCCGCCGACGGGCCCGACGGGGCCGGCACGGTCTTCCCCCTCGACGGCGTGCCCGTCGCCGTGACCGTGGTCGACGCGCCCGGTGGGGTGGAGCTGTCGAGCTCGGGGCTGGCCGGCCGCGACCTGTCGGCGCTGGCCGGGATGGTGGCGGCGCTGGCGCTGGCCGAGCCCGGCGACACCTCGATCGAGCTTGGTGGAGACGGGGGTGGGGGCGGGGTGCGGATCTGCCGACGGCTGGTGGACCCGAGCCCCGACGACCTGCGGGAAGCGGCCGTGCAGCTCGTGCGCCTCGCCCTCGAGGTGGCGGGCGCGGCGGGCACGGTCGGTCCCGCCACTGAGCCCGCACCCCTCGATCTCACCCCGCCCGACTTCAGCGACCTCACCGCCGCGCTCGACCGGGCCACCGTCGTCCGCCATCGCGTGGAGCTGCCGGCGGGGCAACCCGCGTGGACGGCGATGGACGCCACGGCGGCGCCGGCCTACCAGCTGCCCGCCGGCACCTACGCCCTCCTCCAGCGGGTGGGCGACTGGGCCGAGCTCGAGCTGTCCACCGGCGCCACCGTCTACACCGACGCCCGCACGATCGTCATCCCCCTCCAGGAGCCGAACCCATGACCGTCGACGAGTTGCTCCGCCCCGCCGGCCTCACCGCCACCGGCTCGCCGCCGTCGGTGGCACTGACCATCGCCGGCACCAACGTGTCGGTCGCCGTGGAGGACGTCGGTGCGACGGTCCGCATCACCGCCGGCGTGCCCGGCGCAGCGACCTCGTTGTCGCCGGGCGAGCTGGCCAGCCTCGGGCTCACGGCCCGGGGGGACACGGCGATCGGGGTCGACGGCGGGATGGTGGTGGCCCGCCGCACGCTGGTGGAGCCGACCGCCGCCGCGCTCTACGACGCGCTCCACGAGACGGCCAAGGCCGCGGTCACGGCGGCCCGCCTGGCCAACGAGCTGGCCGAGCTGGCAGCGTCGCAACCCGAGCTGGCGGCGGCGATGGCGGCGATCGACGCCGGCAGCACAGCATCGGTGCCCGCCGCGCCGGCGGCTCCGCCGGCTGCTGCTCCCGTTCCAGCGGCTCAGGCCCCGGCCGCCCCCGCCGCCCCGGCGGCTCCGGTGGCTCCGGCCGGCTCCCCGTTCGCGCCAGCCGCGCCCCCGGCACCGTCGACCCCGGCGGGTCCGCCCGCCGCTGCGCCTGGCCCACCCGCTGCCCCGCCCGGCTTCCATCCCACCCACACCACCCCGCCCGGCGGGTCGCCGGTGTGGAGCCGTCCGGACCCGAGCGCTCAACCCGTCACCACCATCGACGGCGGGGTGCGGGTGCAGGTGGTCGAGGAGCAGATGGGCTGGGCCCACATCCTTTGCGACAACGGGTGGGAGGGCTGGATGGACTCCCGCGTCCTCCTCCCCTGAACCCTGGCCCCGTGGGTGCGCAATGCACCGGCGACCGTGACATTGCGCACCCACAGGAGCCACGCGCCTGTCGCCTGCCCGAGGCCGGGCGCCTCCCCTGGGTGCCGGCCGCCGGGATCTCGTGACGAACGCCGTCGCTCAGCGATGGTTGCGGTCACCGGATCCGATGGCCGAGGCTGATCCAGGCCGCGACCGCGGCGGCCAGCACGGCAGCGGCACCGAACACCCGCGTCATCATCCCCCACCACGTCCACGCCTCGGTCCCCTCGATGGCGAGCAGTGTGCTGTCGGCCCTGCCCCGGTGCACCACCACCGGTTGCCCGAACACCAGGTGGTGCGAACCGCTGTCGACATCGACCGTGCGGCGTCGGCCGCCGCTGTCGAACCCCACGACGGTCCTGCCCTGCTTGGTGGACATCAACATCTGCACCACCACCGTCTCGGACGGACCCGAGGCCAACACCTCCGCGTACTCGGCCCGGGTGGCCCGGTCCACCGCGGTGCCGACGACCATGCCCACCACCGCCAGCACCACGGTGGCGAGGGCCGCACGGACGCGCACCCGTTCCGGTGACGGCGGCATCGAGCGGCGGGGTGGTCGCGGTGGCGTGCTCGGTGGCGTGCTCGGTGGCGGTGGCGGTGGCGGTGGGGTCGGGGGCAAGGGGCACCTCGGCGGCGTGTGCCTGCCAGTGTCGCGGACGGGCGGCGCTCGGTTCGTGGGCCCGACGCGATCTTGGCGCGCCCCGTCGGTCGCCCCGCACCCGTGGGAGGGCGGACGGGGAGGGTGCTGGCCGCGGGTACGGTCGGGGCATGGCCCAGGACCGGCGTCACAAGCGAGGTGGACGGACGACCCCGAAGGGCACGCACGGTCGCCCGACCCATCTCCGTTCGGTCCCCGACGCGCACCCCCCGCTGGTGCAGGACGCCATCGACGCGCTGCGGGAGGACTCGCCCTTCACCCTGCTGACCCTCGCCAGCGGGCTGATCGAGGCGACCACTCCCCGCCCGACCGACGAGTGGGGCGGCGGGCGCAACGCCACCGCCGCTCGCCCCGACCCGGCGGAGGCCTTCGAGTCCTTCGTCCTCAGCGGCCTTCCTGGGATGACCGAGCTCGCCCTCGCCATCGCCACCTTGCACCCCGACCCCGTGTTGGCCGGGCGCATCCAGTCCCTGGCCGGCCCTTCCGCTGCCGGGCGCCGTCCGGCGTGGCTCTCGACGATGGGCGACATCTCGATCGACAGGGCGCTCGTCCTCAGCCACGTTCTCGGCGACGGCGACAACATCATGATCTCGTGGTCGTGGCCATCCGGTGCCAAGGCCACGATGGTCGCCTACATCGACTTCAACATGGGAACGATCGTCAAGGACGCCTTCGCCCTGCCCGAGGGATGGAACGCGGTCTTCGACCTTTTCGTGACCCACGGCGACGACCACTCGGACTTCGATCCGCTCGACCCCGCGGTCGCCCGGGCCCGGATCGCCGAGGCCATCGAGGCGGGCGAGCGGGTCGTGCCGCCGATCGAGTCCGAGTCGTGGCCGGCATCCCGGCCCATGTTGGAGTGGGTGCTCCGCCACCTGCCCGAGGGCGGCGTCGGCTTCGAGCGTCCCGAGTGGACCGAGGCGGAGCGCCAGGCCCTGCTCGACGAGTTCGTCGCTTCGGACGAAGGCGCGGTGCGGGGGTTGACCCGCACGCAGGTGCGTGACATGGCCGAACCGCTCGTGTGGTTCGCCTGCGACTACGGCCCCGGCGACCCGTTGCGCTGGAGCCCCGTGTCGGTCGAGATCGTGCTGGCCGACTGGTACCCGCGCAAGGTCTTCGGGATCCCCGCCAAGCAGCTGATCCGGTTCGACGGCGTCCTCGCCGGCTTCGTGCGGTTCGCCCACAAGAAGCGAAGCATCCCGGCCGAGCTCACCCTGGAGACCCTCGAGTCACTCGAGCGGTGGTGGCCGGTGTTCGCCGAATCGATCACGTCGCCCGACCGGGGACCGATCGGGAACGCGATCAGCATCGCCCGCATCGCCGCCGGCCTCGACCCCGACGACTTCGACGAGGAGCTCGACGACGAGGGGCTCGACGGCATCGACGACGTCGACATCAACGACACCGACGCCGTCGCCGACTTCCTGGAGGCGACCCTGATGGAGTCCGCCGGGGGGCGGGCCGCCTACGAGGCGCTCGACGACGTGCCGCTCGACGACGTGCCCTTCGACTGGTCGTCGATCCCCGAGCCGCTGCGGGAGCGGACCGCGTCCACACTGGCGCTGCTCGACACGTGGGCGGAGGACCTCTTCGACGTCGAAGTTCGCACGATCGCCCGGGCGGTGCTCGCCGCCGTGATCGAGGCCGACCCCGCCGTGTTCAAGCGGTCGGCCCGGGTCGACGCCCTCGCTGCCGGCATCCTCGGGTTCCTCCTGTCGCGGCTCACCGGCCGCATGCCCCTCCGGTCACACTCCGGTGTGCCGTGGAAGGCCACCACCAAGAAGGCGCTGGCCGACGCCACGGGCGTCAACGCCTCGACCGTCTCCGCCCGCACCGGCACCGTGCGCAACGTGATGGAGCAAATCGACTTCGGCTGGGCCAGCTGGCTCCACTCGTCCCAGCGCCGCGACCTCCTCGAGACGAAGAAGATCCTCGACGGATACCGCATCGTGGACGACGACGACGATCTCTGAGCACGCGGTGGTCTCCTGTGGGTGCG
>JAKOVR010000176.1 GCA_029782025.1 Actinomycetes bacterium
CGATGGGGTGCTCGCTGCGGGCCTCGAGCGCGGCGGCGAGGTCGAGCCACCGGGCCCGTTCAGCGGCCCCGCCGCCGGGGGCGACCACGTCGACGAGGTGCATCCGGCCCTCGGTGATCGTGCCGGTCTTGTCGACCAGCACCACGTCGATGCGCTCGGTGCGCTCGAGCACCTCCCCACCCTTGACGATCACGCCGAGCTGGGCGCCCCGCCCGGTGCCCACCATGATCGCCGTGGGGGTGGCGAGCCCGAGCGCGCACGGGCAGGCGACGATCAGCACGGCCACGGCCGCCGTGAAGGCGTCGTCGGCGGCGTGGCCCGTCAGGAACCACGCCCCGAGCGTGACCAGCGCGAGGGCGATGACAGCGGGCACGAACACGGCGCTGATCCGGTCGGCCAGGCGCTGCACCGCCGCCCGCGACCCCTGGGCTTCGGCCACCAGGCGGGTGATCCCGGCCAGCGCCGTGTCGGCGCCCACCCGGGTGGCCCGCACCACGAGGTGACCGTTGGTGTTGACCGTCGCACCGACGACGGCGTCGCCGGGGCCGACGTCGACCGGCACGGGTTCGCCGGTCAGCATGGCCATGTCGATGGCCGAGTGCCCCTCTTCGACCACCCCGTCGGTGGCCACCTTCTCGCCCGGGCGCACCTCGAAGCGCATGCCCGGCGCCAGATCGGTGATGGGGATCTCCCGGCCGTCGACCAGCCGGGCCGACTTGGCCCCGAGATCGGCCAGGGCCCGGAGCGCGTCGCCGGAGCGGCGCAGGGCCCGCGCCTCGAACCACTTGCCGAGCAGGATGAGCGCGGTCACCACCGCCGCCGTCTCGAAGTAGACGTGCGGAGGCGGCGTCGGCACCGGCATGCCGGGCATCCCGCCCATGCTCTCGGCCGTCATGGCGCCGGCGGCCCCGGCGCCGCGGAACACGACGGCGACGGCCGACCACCCCCAGGCCGCCAGCGTGCCGACGCTGATGAGGGTGTCCATCGTGACGGCGCCGTGGCGGAGGTTGACGGCGGCGGCCCGGTGGAACTGCCATCCGGCGTAGAACACCACCGGGGTGGAGAGGGCGAAGGCCAGCCATGGCCAGCCGTCGAACATCAGGCCCGGGACCATGCTCACCAGCACCGCGGGGAGGGTGAGCAGCCCCGCCAGGAGCAGGCGGCGCTGGAGCTTCTCGGCCACCACGCCGTGATCGTGGACGTGGGTGGCGCCGGCGCCGTGGCTGTGCCCGCCGGGGGCGTGGTCGTGTTCGGCGGCGTGGTCGTGTTCGGCGTCGTGGGCCTCGGCCGGCGGGGCGGCGGCCTCGGAGCCTGCCGAGGTGAGCGCGCCGTCGGGCACGCCGTAGCCGAGGGAGCACACCTTCGCCTCCATCTCGCCCGGCCCGACCTGGCCGGGGTCGTAACGGACGGTGGCGACGTGGGTGGCGAAGTTGACGTCGGCCGACTCGACCCCCGGGAGCTTGCCGAGGCCGCGGGAGATCCGGTTGGCGCAGGACGCGCAGGTCATGCCTTCGACGGGGAAGTCGATGCGAGCCGAGGGCACCTCGGCCCCGGCATCCGGTGCGGTCGTCGTGGTCATGTGCGAAGTGTACCACGACCTGTGGTAG
>JAKOVR010000179.1 GCA_029782025.1 Actinomycetes bacterium
AGAGTGCCGGGCGCATCGACGGGAGGACACGCGAATGAGCATCGCACCGGAGGATGCGGGCGCAGGCGGTGCGCCCGATCGGCACACGTTGCGTCGTCTGCTGCTGCTGGCGACCCTGGGCGGGTTGGCCTGGATGGTGGCCCGGTGGGCGGCCAGCCGGAAGCGCCGAGCCATCGACCGCCAGCCTGCCCCCACCGTCGCGGCCCCGCCGGTCGCGCCCGCCGAACCGCTCGACGGGGAGTCCGTCGAGCCGGTCGGCTCCGGTTCGGACGTCGCCTGAGGCCCGTACGCGGCCGGTCCGCCACGTTGCGCGGCGGCCGCTGGTGGCGCCGTCATGTTCCCGTCGCGGGTTCGCAACCTGATCGCGCGCGTGCCGTACAATCGGCCGCCGTGACGTTCGCGCGGCGGGTCGTACTCGTGGCAGTCGCCCTCGTGGCCGGCATCCTGGCCCCCGGTGCCGTGGACCGTGCCGCGGCCGCGCCGGAGACAGCGGACTGGTTCCCCCTGCAGGGGTCGTTCATCGTGGGGTGCACGGCGAACAACCCGAGCCCATACAACAACTGCGGGGGCTACCACTCGTACGACGCCATGGACATCGGGGTCCCCGGCACGGGCGGGCTGCCGATCGACACCCCGGTGTACGCGGCGGGGCCCGGCGTGGTCATCGACGCCAACGGCGGCTGCAGCGGGACCACGGCCGACGGGTGCGGCTCCGGTGCCGGGAACTTCGTGGCCATCCAGCATCCCGACGGGCGGGTATCGCGGTACCTCCACCTCGACAAGATCCTCGTGGCCAAGAACGACGGTGTCGTCCGCGGCCAGAAGATCGGCCTGTCGGGCAACTCGGGCAGCTCGACCTCACCGCACCTGCACTACGACGAGCAGCAGCCCTATGGCACCCCGGTCGACATCGGCCCGATGAAGGCCCTCGTCGCCGGGGCGGTGGTGTCCTACCCGGATTACGCCGGCTACACCACGTGGTACGGCCCGTCGGGCACCCCGTACGGCACGACCATCCGCAACGACGGCTACCTGAAGAAGGCGGTGCCCGGCGACTTCGACGGCACCAACCGTGCCAACCGCGCCACCTACGACCGGGCGACCGGTGCCTGGCAGGTGCCGGGGCGGGCCGACGTGACCTTCGGTGGTCCCGGGGCGGTCCCGGTGGCCGGCGACTACGACGGCAACGGCACCGTCGAGCCCGCCACCTTCGACCCAGCGTCGGGCGCCTGGAAGGTCACCGGGGCGAGCGACGTGGTGCTCGGCGGCCCGGGCACGGTGCCGGTGCCGGGCGACTGGACCGGGTCGGGGGTGTGGCGCCGGGGCGTGTACGACCCGGCCGCCGGCACCTGGACCATCGAGGGCCAAGCCCCGATCGCCTTCGGGGGTGCGGGGCTCGAACCCGTCCCCGCCGACTACGACGGCGACGGCAGCCTCGATGCGGCCACCTTCGACGCGACCACCGGCGCATGGCACGTGCGGGGCGCGGCCGACGTCGTGCTCGGCGGGCCGGGGCAGCTCCCGGTGCCGGCCGACTACAACGGCGACGGGAAGGCCGAGCGCGCCACCTACGAGCCCGCCACCGGCACCTGGCGGGTCGAGGGCCAGGCCACCGTGGTGGCCGGCGGGCCGGGGCAGCTGCCGGTGCCGGCCGACTGCAACGGCGACGGGAAGGCCGACCGCGCCACCTACAACCCGGTCACCGGCGTCTGGAAGGTGCCGGGGATGGCGGACGTGGTCGCCGGCGGCCCGGGACGGGTCCCGGTCGCGGCGGCGCGGGCCTGGGGGATCTGGCGTCGGGCCACCGCCGCGGCCCTGCCCGCCGATCTCGACGGCTCGGGGCGGGCGGCCCGGGGCACCTACCGGTCGCGCACGGGGGAGTGGCAGGCCCCGGGCGTCACCACGGTCACGTTCGGCACGGCCGGTGACGTGCCCCTGACCGGCGACCTCGACGGCAACGGCCGGGCCGAGCGACTCGTCTACCGCCCAGCCGTGGGGCTGTGGTTCGTCAACAGCCCCTCGTGGTGGCCCTTCCAGCTCGTCGCGCCCGTCGAGGGCGACGTGCCCGTGCTGGCCGACTTCCGGGGCGACGGTCGGGTCCACCCGAGCGTGTTCCGGCCGGGCACGGGGGAGTGGTTCGTCGAGCACGACGCCGCGGTGGTGCTCACCCCGCCGCAGGTGGGCGACATCCCCCTGGTCGCCGACACCGACGGGTCGGGCCGGATGCGACCCGCCGTGTTCCGCCCCTCGACCGGGCAGTGGTTCCTCGGCTCGTCGACCCCGGTCGTCCTGGGCCAGGCCGGCGACCTCCCGGTCGCCGCCGACCTCGATCTCGACGGGCGCACCGACCCCACGGTGTTCCGGCCCACCACGGGCCAGTGGCTCACCACCGCGGCCGGTGCGGGCCCCGTGACCTTCGGCCAGGCCGGCGACATCCCCGTCGCCGTCGACGGCAGCGGCTCGGCCCGCCCCGACCTTGCCGTCTACCGGCCGGCCACCGGTGAGTGGCTCGTGCGCAACGGCGCCACGACCGCCGGGGGTCAGGTCGGCGACGTCCCCGTTCCCCGCAGCGCGGGCGTAAGCCCGCTGCGGGCCACTGCCCCGGCATCGGTCGCCGCCGTCGCCGGGAACGGCTCCGCCGTCGTGTCCTTCTCGCCCCCCGCCGCGCCGCCCGGCGCCGGCGGATCGGCCGTGCTGGCCTACACGGTCACGGCCAGTCCCGGCGGGGCGTCGGCCACCGTCGGTCCCACCGCCACGAGCGCGGTGGTGGTTGGCCTCGTCGGCGGCACGCCGTACACCTTCACCGTCGCCGCGGCCACGCCCGCCGGCCCGGGGCTCCCATCGCCGGCCACGCCCGCCGTCGTGCCCAGCGCCGCGCCGTCGTCGACCTACCACGCCCTGACCCCGTTCCGGGTGCTCGACACCCGCGACGGCACCGGCGGCCTCCCCGGTCCCTTCGGTCCGGCCCAGACCCGCACCCTGACCGTGACCGGGACGGGTGGCCCCGGTGGTGTGCCGGCCT
>JAKOVR010000195.1 GCA_029782025.1 Actinomycetes bacterium
GGGCCGCTGGGCCTCGTCGGTGTCGACGCTCCCGCCGGTGTCCATCCCGATCTGGTCGATCCGCGTGATCTGCCCCGTGGAGCGGTCGAGCACGAACACCCCGTCCGGCCCCTGCACCACCTGCAGGTCGTCGCCGGCCGCGCCTTGGAACCGCATCTCGAAGGTCGGGGTGCCGGTGGCGCCGTCGACGAGGGCGATCGACCCCCGCGCATCGTTGGTCAGCCAGGCCCGCCCGTCGAGGAACGGGAACACGCGGGTGGCGTTGCCGGTGCCCACGAGGCCGCCGACGGCGGCGAGGACCGCCAGCGCGGCCACGCCCAGGGTCACCACCCCCGCGCTGGACCGACCCCGCCGCCGCGGCGCGCCGGCGCCCGGGACGGGGTGGGATCCTTCGGCGGGCACGGTCACGACAGGGCTCCTCGGGCGGTGGGGCGGGCCACCCCGGCGGCGCCTCGGTCCCTGCCCGTGCCGTAGGGTAGGCCGCGGTCGCGGCCCCGGTGGGCCGGTGACCGGTGGAGGGCGGGATCGGGGCGAAAGAAGGGCACGGTGCGAGCTCGATGATGCGACGGGGACGGGCGGACGCCGGTGTCCCGACGCTCCGACGTGAGCCAACGGCCGCGGTCGCGGCCCGTGACGCCACGGCGGCCGTGCCATCGGTCACGGCGGGAGCGCGGTGACCGGCGCCGAGCCCCGGCCGTGGCCGGCCGGTCCGCCCCTGCCCGTCGATCCACGACCGGTCCCGCTCGAGGCGATGGTGCCCGAACAAGCGCTCATCGCCCGGGCCCAGCGGGGCGACGCCGACGCCCGCCGCGAGCTCTACGAGACCAACGTCGCGATGGTCTACTCCTTCGTGGCCAAGCGGATCGGCCGTGACCGGGCCGACGACATCACCGCCGAGGTGTTCACCAAGGCCTTCGAGCGGCTCGACCGGTTCGAGTGGCGCGGCATCCCGCTGCGGTCCTGGCTCCTGCGGATCGCCTTCAACGAGGTGGTCGGGACCTCTCGCCGGCAGGCCCACGAGGCCATCGACGTCGACACCGATGATCTCGACCGGGCCGGTCGCCCGGGCACCGACCGCGATGCCGCCGACCAGCTGGTCGACGCCCTCGACGCCTCCGACACCGTGCTCGCGGCCCTCACCGGACTGCCGGCCCGCCAGCGCGCCGCGGTCGAGCTGCGCTACCTCCGGGGGCTGTCGGTGGCCGAGGTCGGCGTGGCCCTCGACCTCGGCGACGAGGCGGTCCGCGCCCTGACCTACCGCGCTCTCCGGTCCCTGCGCGCCGCCCTCGCCACGGCCGCGTCCCGCGACCCGGCGGCGTCCCCCGAGCCGGGGTCCCCGTAGACTCCCGCTCCGTGGAACTGGCTGTCCTCGTCGCCCGTCCCGGCGAGCCGCCGGCCCAGTCCCGCGCGTACCGGCTCGACGTCGACCCCGACACGCCCGGGCACCAGCTGATCGAGGCCCTCGAGCAGGCGGTCGGCGTCCCCGTGCGGTCCCACCACTGCTGGATCGAGCGCACCCGCACGGCCGTGCAACCCGGCGAGGCTGTGCGCCACGCCCACCTCCACGCCGGCGACCGCCTCGTCCTGGCCCGGCCGGAGACGCCGCCGCCGTGGGCCAACCGCGACGCCACCGTGGTCGCCCATCCCTTCGAGCTGCTCGTGGTGGGCGGGCCGCTGGCCGGGCTGCGGGTCCCGCTCCGACCGGGCCGACACATCCTCGGGCGCGACCCGAGCTGCGACGTGCGCCTCGACGACGACCAGGCCTCCCGCCAGCACGTCGAGCTGCACGTCGCCGACGGGGCCGTGCACATCCGCGACCTCGGGTCGACCAACGGCACGGTCGTCGACGGCCGAGCCCTCCCGTCCGGGGCCGATCCGGCGGAGACGCCCTCGCCCCTCCGCCCCGGGCAGGTGGTCGAGATCGGCGCCACCCTCTTCTCGGTCGAGCCGGCTGCCCTCGACGACCAGCGCCACGCCCAGCTGCACGAGGTCGACGGCGGCCTCGCCTTCAACCGACCGCCCCGCGTGCACCGGGCCCGCATCGACCCGACCGTCCGGATCCCTCTCGCCCCCACGCCGCCGTTCCGGCGCAAGTTCCCTATCAGCGCCGCCATCGTGCCCGTGGCGATGGGCCTGGTGCTGTACCTCGTGATGCAGAGCCCGGTCATGCTGCTGTTCTGCGCCATGGGCCCGGTGATGATGGGCTTCTCCCTCTTCGAGGACCGCCGGGGTGGCCACAAGGAGTTCCGGGCCGCCACCGCCGCCTTCGACGAGGAGCTGGCCGGGCTCGACCAGCGGGCCACGGCCCTCCACGACCAGCTGGTGCGGGCGCGGCGCGACGACGCCCCGAGCCCGGCCCACCTGCTCGACCGGGCCGCCAACCGACGGCCCGAGCTGTGGGAGCGGCGCCCGACCGACGCCGACTTCCTGGTGCTGCGCGTCGGCGTGTCCGACATGCCGGCCCAGCTCCAGTTCGAAGGCGGTTCGGCCGAGAGCCCCGACCCCACGCTCCAGGCTCGCCTGGACGCCCTCGTCGCCGAGCACCGCACCGACCCCGATGTGCCGGTCGACGTCGACCTGCGCACCATCGGCGTGCTCGGGGTGGCCGGGCCGCCGGCCGAGCGGGAGAGCCTCCTGCGCTGGCTGGTGCTCCAGGCTGCCATCCTCGACTCCCCCCGCGACCTGGCCATCGTGGTGCTGGCCCCGGCCGACCAGGCCGACCAGTGGGAGTTCACCAAGTGGCTGCCCCACACCACGACCCTCTTCGCCGGCATCCCCGGCGCCCGGGGCGTGGCCAGCCAGCCCGACGACGTCCGCGTCCTCTTCCAGGCCGTCGACGACCTCCTCACCCAGCGCACGATCGAAGCCGAACGCCGCCTCGGCTTCGGCGACATCCTGTGGGCCCCCCACGTGCTGGTGGTGATCCCGGGCGAGCTCCAGATCCCGCGCCCCTCCCTCAGCCGGGTGCTCAGCACCGGCCCCGGCTTCGGGATCAGCGTGCTGGTCGGCGCCGGCACGGCGGAGTACCTGCCCGGCGAGTGCCGCGCCGTCGTCCGCATCGGTCAGTACGCCAACGACTGGGCCGTCACCGTGGCCGCCACCGGCGACACCATCCCCGGCATCGTCGGCGACCTCGTCGCCCTCCCCGCCGCCACCCGTGCCGCCCTCGACCTGGCGCCGATGCGCGACGTGTCGGCCGCGTCGGCCACCGGCGACGTGCCCCGCCAGGTCCTGCTCCTCGACGTGCTCGAGCTCGACCCTCTCTCCACCGACGCCGTTCGCCGCCGGTGGGACGCCCACCGCGACGATCCCGGCCTCGGCGCCCCGATCGGCGTCGGTCCGGCCGGGCCGGTGGTGGTCGACCTCCGGCGCGACGGTCCCCACGGCCTCACCGCCGGCACCACCGGCGCCGGCAAGAGCGAGCTGCTGCAGAGCTACGTCGCCGCCCTCGCCGCCACCTACCCCGCCTCCAAGCTCACCTTCGTCCTCGTCGACTACAAGGGCGGTGCGGCGTTCAAGGACTGCGTCGACCTCCCCCACACGGTCGGGTTCTTCACCGACCTCGACCCCCACCTGGCCCAGCGGGCGCTGGTGTCGCTCAACGCCGAGCTGCGCCGCCGGGAGCACATCCTCGGCGAGCACGGGGCCAAGGACCTGATCGACCTTGAGCGCAAGGCACCCGACCACGCCCCGGCCAACCTGTTCATCGTCTTCGACGAGTTCGCCTTCCTCAAGAAGGAGGTGCCCGAGTTCGTCGCCGGCGTGATCGACATCGCCCAGCGGGGCCGGTCCCTCGGCGTGCACCTCATGCTGGCCACGCAGCGCCCGAGCGGCGTCGTCGACGACCACATCCGGGCCAACACCAACCTGCGCATCGCCCTGCGCATCGCCGACGAGGTCGACTCCAACGACGTGCTCGACCGGCCCGACGCCGCCCACATCCCCAAGGGCCTCCCGGGGCGGGCCTATGTCCGCACCGGGCACAGCGACGTCACGGTGGTGCAGGCCGCCTACGGCGGGGCGGTGTCCGGCGCGGCCGAGCACGCCCCGACGCGCGTCGTCCCCTTCGCCTTCACCTCCGGGCTGGGCGGCGGGCGGGGCGGCGCGGGGTCCGGCGGCGCCGGGGGCGGGCAGGGCGACGGCGACGAGGACGAGCGGCCGACCGACCTGCAGCGCCTCGTGGCCTGCATCCGGCGGGCCCACGCCGAGGCCGGCATCCCCGACCAGCCCCACCCGTGGCTCCCGCCCCTCGACCCGACGGTCGAGCTCGGGGGCCTCGCCGCCGCCCACCCGGTGCCGGCCGGCGCCACCGAGCTGGCCGCCGTGCTCGGGCTGGCCGACGTGCCCGAAGCCCAGACGGTGCGGCCCTGGGTGCTCGACCTCGGCGCCACCGGCCACCTCCTCGTCTACGGAACCGGCGGCTCGGGCAAGACGACCCTCCTGCGGTCGATCGCCGCCGGGCTGGCCAGCCGGCTGTGGCCGTCGGACCTCCAGCTCTACGTGCTCGACTACGCGTCGCGGGGCCTGCGCTCGCTCGATGCCCTCCCCCACGTGGGCGCGGTCATCAACGCCGACGAGCTCGAGCGCACCGAGCGCCTCTTCACGATGCTCGAGGCGCTGGTGGGGGAGCGCAAGGCCCGGCTCGGGGCCGTCGGCGCCTCGTCGCTCGTGGAGTACCGCCGCCTCCACGGCGCGGACATCCCGTACGTGGTCCTGCTGCTCGACGGCTTCGCCGGATTCTCGTCGGTGTTCACCGGCGTCGACCACGGCGCCCTGCTCGAATCGATCGGGCGGCTCGTGGCCGATGGCCGCAGCGTCGGCGTCCATGTGGTGGTCACCGCCGACCGGCGCAACGCCATCCCGTCGAACCTCTCGGGTGTGATCGCGTCACGGCTCGTGCTGCGCATGGCCGACGCCGACGAGTACGCCACCCTCGGCCTGCCCATGTCCACGGCGCAGGCCGACCTGCCGCCGGGGCGGGGGTTCGCCGACGACGGCCACGAGGTGCAGCTGGCCGTGGTCGGCGCCGATCCATCGGGCGGGGGACAATCCGACACGGTGGCGGCGTGGGGGGCCCACCTCGCCCAGCAGGCCGCGGCCCACGGCATGCCGGCGCCGCCGCCGGTGCTCCTGCTCCCGGCCCACGTCGGGCCGACCGACGTGCCCGCCGTGACGCCCGGTCGGTGCTGCGTCGCCGTCGGCATCAGCGGCGCCACGCTCGGCCCGGCCTGGGTCGACCTCGACGACCTGCCGATGTTCATGGCGCTCGGGCCCGACCGGTCGGGCCGGTCGTCGGCACTGGAGGTCCTGGCCCGGGGCGTGTTCGACGCCCGTCCCGGCATCGAGGCCTACCTGCTGGCTCCACGACGCACCCAGCTGGCCGACCTGCCCGGGTGGACCGAGGTGGCGTCGGGGATCGACGCCTGCGACGAGCTGTCCACGGCGCTGGCCGGCGAGGTGCGGGCCCGGGCCGGCACGAACCCACCCCCGATGCTGGTGGTGGTGGACGATGGTGACGAGCTGACCGAGGGCCGGGCGTCGATGGCCATCGACGTCATCGTCAAACGGGGCCGCGACGCCGGCGTGATCCTGCTGGCGTCCAGCCAGACCCATGTGGTGCACCGGACCTTCGGCGGGTGGCTCACGGAGCTGCGCAAGAGCAAGCACGGACTGTTCCTCGCCCCCGACGTGGAGATCGACGGGGAGCTGATGGGCACGCGCCTGCCCAACAAGACGGGCCGGACGTTCCCGCCGGGCCGCTGCTACCTCGTGCGCCGCGGGGCGGTGGACTACGTCCAGCTGGCCCGGCCGCACTGAGCCCGGGCCGCTACCGCTCGGCCGGCGCCGGCACCAGGTGGGCGGGCACCACGTCGTAGCGGCTCGGCGCCTCGGCGAAGCTGCCCCGACCGGCGGTGAGGGAACGCAGCTCCACGGCGTAGCGGACCAGTTCGGCCGCCGGCACCTCGGCCCGCACCGCCTGCTCGCCGTACCCGCCGGCCGCCGGTTCGGCGCCGAGCACCCGACCCCGCCGGGCGGTGATGTCGCCCATCACGTCGCCCTGGAGCTCCGAGGGCACGGTGACGGTGAGGTGGGAGATGGGCTCGAGCACCACCGGCGCAGCGTCGGCCATCGCCGCCCGGAAGGCCAGCCGGGCCGCCGCCTTGAAGCTCGCCTCCGAGGAGTCGACGGCGTGGAACTTGCCGTCGAGGAGCTCCACCCGCACATCGACCACGGGGAAGCCGGCCACGCCCCCTTCGGCCATCGTCTCCTCCACGCCCTTCTGCACCGCGGGGATGAACTGCCGGGGGATGGCGCCCCCGACGATACGGTCGACGAACTCGAAGCCGGCGCCCCGTTCGAGCGGCGACAGCCGGAGGACGCACACACCGAACTGCCCGTGCCCTCCCGTCTGCTTCTTGTAGCGCCCCTCGGCCTCGGCCGAGCCGGTGACCGTCTCCCGGTAGGCCACCCGCACGGGCTCGGTCTCGACGGCCACGCCGTAGCGGCGGGCCAGCTTCTCCAGGGCCACCTGCACGTGGGTCTCGCCCTGGCCGGCGAGGAGGGTCTGGTGCGTCTCGTCGTGGCGCACGACGCTGAGCGCGGGGTCCTCCTCCACCAGGCGGTGGAGGCCGGTGGCGAGCTTGTCGTCGTCGGCCTGGGTGCGGGGTCGCACGCCCACGGCGAAGACCGGGGCGGGCGGGGCGAGCACCGGGAGATCGAGAGCATCGACGGCGGCGCCGGCCGGGGAAAGCAGGTCACCGGTGGCGGTGTCGGCCAGCTTGGCCACGGCCGCGATGTCGCCGGCCACGACCCGGTCGACCGGCACCTGGTCGCGGCCCCGGAAGGTGACGAGGCTGTGGAGACGCTCGTCCTTGCCCGACCGGCGGTTCACGAGGTGGTCGTCAGCCGACAGGGTGCCGCTCAGGACCTTGAAGACGTTGACCCGACCGACGAAGGCGTCGGCCACGGTGCGGAACACGAAGAGCGACGTGGGGCCGGCGGGGTCGACCGCCGGCGCGGGGGCGAGCTCGCAGATGAACGTGGCCAGGCGGTCGACGGCCACGCCGGTGGTGGCCGACCCGCACAGCACCGGGTAGGCGGTGCCGGCCGCCACGGTCCGCGCCAGGGTGTGCTCCAGCTCCGTCGGCGAGGGCTCCTCCCCCTCGAGGTAGTGCTCGAGCAGCTCCTCGTCGACCATCACGATGTCCTCGACCAGGTGGTCGTGGACCTCGTGCTCGTGGGCGGCCAGCTCCTCGGGTATCGCCGCGGGCTCGGCCGTGCCGTGGTCGTAGACGAACGCCGACTCGGTGAGCAGATCGGCCACGCCGTGGAACCCGGCCTCCGCGCCGATGGCGAGCTCCAACGGCTCGAACCCGCCGCCCAGGCGCTCCTGGAGTTCGCCCAGGGTGCGCTCGAAGTCGGCCCGGTCGCGGTCGAGCTTGTTGACGAACACCATCCGGGGGAGGCCCCGCTCGGCCGCCTCCCGCCAGTAGCGCTCGGTCTGGACCTCCACCCCGTCGACCGCGCTCACCACGAAGACGACGAGGTCGGCCACCGCCATCGCCGCCCGCACCTCGTGGGCGACGTCGGGGTACCCGGGGGTGTCGATGAGGTTGATGCGGTGGCCCTGCCAGTCGAACGGCGCGAACGCGAGCGAGAGGGAGAACCCGCGGGCCTGCTCCTCCGGCTCGGTGTCGCACACCGTGGTGCCGTCCTCGACCCGCCCTCGCCGGGGCACCACCCCGGCCAGGTGGAGGAGCGCTTCGGCCAGCGTCGTCTTGCCCGCGCCCTGGTGACCCACGAGGGCGACGGTGCGGATCCGGTCGGTGGTGACGGGCATGGGCATCCTCTCAGGACAGGCGGATCGACCCGAAGCAGTCGCGGAACACCGGCTCGTAGGTGCCCAGCCCGTCGGCCGCGGTGGTGCCGTGGAACTGCAGCGCGTATCGGACGTCGGGATCCGAGGTCGGCACCACCAGCACTCCTTGGAGCTGGGCCACTGGGAAGTCGGCGTGCTCGGGCTGGAAGGTGAGCAGGCGGAGCTCGGCTTCGAGCCCGGCCACGGTGGCGGTCTCGGCCTGCACCACTTCGGCCCCGGGGTAGTCGGCCTGGGTCTTGGCCACGAGCAGATCGGCCACCTCCGCCGCCGGGTGGTCGTGCACGACCTTGGTGAGCACGACCACGACGTTGGACCGGAAGTGCTCCGGCGACGCGGGATCCGAGGCACAGATGGCGGCCGCGGCCGAGGAGAATGGCTCCCACCCGTCGGGGAGGGTGAGCGCGAACGCCGGCGGGCCGGGGAAGGTGTCGCTCGGGTAGCGGAAGTCCATCACGGCTCCTGGATCGGCGGCGGGTCGAGGTCGACCACATTCTGCCCAGCATCGACCGGGGGTGGCGACGGCGGGGCGCCGCCGGCATCCACCACCGGCCCCTTCGGGGGTGCGTGGCCGGACGCGGCGGCGAACGGGCTGTCGGTCCCAGCGGCGACGCCGTCGACGGCGGCGTGCCGGGCCGGGGCGTGGCCGGACGCGGCAGCGAACCCGCCATCGGCCGGGCTCGACCCGCCGAGGTCGCGGGCGGGGGCGTGACCGCTGGCGGCGATGTCGTGCCCGGCGATGCCGTCGAGCCCGGGCCCGCCGGCGTCGCGGGGCAGGTCGGCGCCGCCCGCGTGGTGCCCCGCGAGCAGGTCGGCGCCGCCGACGTGGTGCTCGAGGCCGGAGGGGCCGTGGTGCGGGAGCGGTTGGGCGACGTCGTGCACGGGCAGGGGCCGGTCGAGGTGGATGCCTCCGTCGACCGGGCTGGCGGGCAGATCGGCCGGGCGGGCCGCAGCCAGATCCTTCATGGGGCCGAGCGCCGCCGGTTCGCCGGGGGCCGCCATGGCCCCGCTCTGGTCGGCGGGGGCCGCCGGCGGAGGGGCGTCCGGCGTCGGGGCGCTGTCCCCGCCGCCCAACCAGCGCTCGACGGTGTCGGCCGGGTGGGTGATGAGATCCTTGGCCCCCTCGAAGATCTCCGTGGGGTTGATGTGGAACCCGAAGTCGATGCCGAGCTCGATGCCCAGCCCGAGGTCGGCGCTGAAGTCGAAGCCGATGTCATCGGGGCTGAAGCTGAACCCCCCGCCGGCGTGCACCCCGACCCCGACCCCGACCTCGGCGCCGTAGTGGGCGTCGGTCCCGGCCACGGAGGCGTGCCCTTCGGCGCCGGCCGAGGCCTTCGCTCCGGCCCCCGCCTCGTAGCTCCCGCTGACGCCGCCCGGCCCGACCTGGCCCTTGGCGCCGGCCTGGGCGTCGGCCGAGGCCTCGGCGTGGGCCGATCCCCCCACGCTGGCCCCTCCCGCATGGAGTTCCGCCTCGGCCTCTGCGCTGGCATGGGCCGACGCCGACGCACCGACCTCGCCCGAGACGCCGTCGGGCCCGGCATGCACCTTGCCGTGGGCTTCGGCGTCGAGCCCGGCCTCGGCGCTGACCGAGCCGCTCCCGCCGAACCGGCCGTCGCCGAACGACCCGCCGGCCCCGGCGCTCGCACCGAGGTGGGCGTGGGCCTCGGCCTCGGCGTCGACCCCGCCCGGCCCGCTCGAGGTGCCGGCGCTGGCCCCGGCACTGCCGTGGACCTCGGCGCCGGCGTAGACGTCGTACCCGTCGCCCTGCTTGTGGGTCACCCATTCCTGCCCGAAGCTGACCTCGGTGGACGCCTGGGGGGACACCCCGCCCTTGTCGTCGACCCAGCCCTTGTTCCAGGGCACCGGCACCGGTGGCGGGGTGCCGTCCAACGCCAGGAGGATGGGGATGAACCGCTTCCATTCGAGGGCGCGGAAGGAGGATCCCTTGCCGGGGGCGGCGTCCGGTGCGGCGTCGACAACCGGGACCACCGGTGCGGGGGCGGCCATCGGATCGAGGCCCTGCTCGGTCTCGACGGCCACCACCTCGGCCACGAGCGCGTCGTGGTCGCCCTGCATCGTGGTGCCGATCCCGTCGAGCGCGGACAGGACCTGGTAGTAGGCCGCGCTGGTGATCGGGTCGGCGGCCAGCTCGGTCCCGGCCTTGACCACGTCGAGCTTGATGGCCGACAGCTCGGCCAGGCCGCCCTTGGTGAATCGCGTGACGCGGCGCAGGTCGTCGGTGTCGATCTTGATGCGGGAATCAGCCATGTCGGGGCTCGATGGGGCGGGGGGTCGGTCGGTGGGTCAGGGGGCCGGGGTCTCGGCCTGGGCCGCCCGTTGGAGCAGGGCCAGGGCCAGCTCGTGCATCTGGGCCGCGACGCGGCGCAGCTCGATCTCCCGGGCGTGCATGGCGGCGCGGTAGCGATCGGCCTTGGCGCACGACCACACCACCCCTTCGGCGTTGGCCGTGATCCGGCGACCGATGTAGATCAGGTCGTCGGCCCGCTGGTCGAGCGTGCGGGCCAGCGCCCGGAGGGTGGTGGGGTCGGCAGCCATGGTGCCCGTCGGGTCAGGACCCGGCCTTGATGAGCGCGTCGCGGCGGCGGCTCACCTCGGCCCCGGCCTCGCTCAGCTGCTGCTGGAGCTTCTGGAGCATGGGCTCGAACTCGCTCTGCCACGACTCGCGGAACCGCGCCGCGGCGGGGCCCTCCCAGTAGGTGTTGGAGAGCTGCGATCGGATGGTGGTGGTGAGCTCCCCCACCATGCCGGACTCGCGGTCGAATGTGGCCTTCAGGGATGCGAGCTGCTCGAGCTCGCCGCCGATTGCTGGCATGGTGCACCTCCGGGTGCGTGGGGTCGGGACCGGCGGGCCGGTCAGGGGCTCTGGTGGGACGATCGCCGGGTGGGCGGTCGCCGCAGCGAACGCGGGCGGACGGGCGGCGTGACGGCGTGACGCCCCGTCGTGTCCTTGACATCGGTCACACCCCGCGCCGGAGGACGGGCGGTCACGGCCGGCTCCCGAGGGCGAGCGCCACCCGCGTCCAGATGGCGTCGAGGTCGAAGCGGGACGGCTGGTCGGGGTCGCCGTCGCCGCCGAAGCCGCCGGCCCGGGCGATCAGCGCGTCGAGCACGGCCCCGACCTCGTCGAGGGCGGTGGCGCCCTCGTCGGCGTAGGCCCGGAGCTCCTCGAGCAGGGCCACCCGCGGGTCGGTGCCGTCGCTCACGCCACCTCCGGCAGGAAGGAGAACAGCTCGGCGGCGATCGCCTCGGCGTCGACGGGACCGACGGTGACGGGGACGGCGGCGAGCGAGGGATCGAGCCCCGGGTCGAGCTGGTCGCCCGGGTGGTCGTCGGGGACGCCGCCGGAGGACGGGGGCGACGGCAATCCGAGGTCGGCGAAGGGCTGATCGATCGTCGGCACCTGCCACAGTCCGGCGGGGCCGGCGTCGAGCCAGGCCAGCTCCCCGCCGGCGAGGGTGGTGGGGCCGGTCCGGTGGGTGACCCGCACGGCGACGGTCGACCCGCCGGCGACGAGGGCATCGGCGAAGGCGTCGGCATCGATGTCGGCCACCTTCTCGTCCCGCAGGGCCCGGACGGCGGCCGCCCGGTCGCCAGCGGCCGCGGCGACCCGGGCCCGGTGGAGGGCCTGGTAGGGCACGGTGAACGCCTCGGCGTCGGGCCGGCGGCGCCGGACCAGCGGCGCTGTCCGGGCGATGCGGGCCAGCAGGTCCTCGGTGGCGAACGGGGTGAGGCGGTGCAGGCCGTCCTCTTCGCGGTGCTCGACCGAGGCGTAGGGCACGGCGAAGCAGCGCAGGTCGAGGGGCGCAGGGCCGGCGACGTGGAGCCGGGCCACGAGGGCGGCCCCGCCCACGATGTCGAGGAGCCCCCGCACCACCGTCGGCACCGCCGGCTCCGCCGCCGTCCCCACCACGGCGCCGCGGGCCCGCAGCGACCGCAGGGCGGTGTCGAGGACGGCCGGGCGCTCGGCCAGGCGGACGTGGGCCAGCGGGTTGGGGCCGAGGAACGGCACGGCGGTGCCGGTGAGGCGGGCGAGGACGACCAGCTCCTCGACGCCGAAGCAGATCGAGCGCTCCCGATCGGGTTCGACCACCGCAGCCGGATCGCTCATGGCCGGCACCTTACGCCCTCGCCCGCCCGCCGGGGACGGGCGGGAGGCGGCCCCCGCCGGCACGCGCGACAATGCGACGGCGGGGGCGGACCGCCTCCCGCGGCACCCGAGGTGGAGAACCATGCAACGACTCACCGGACTCGACGCGACCTTCCTCTACATGGAGAGCCCGACGTCGCTGATGCACGTCGCCAGCCTGATGGTGCTCGACCCGGCCGACGCGCCCGGCGGGTTCGACTTCACCAAGCTGCGCGACCTCTACGCCTCACGGCTGCACCTCGCCCCGCCGTTCCGCCGGCGCCTGGTCGAGGTGCCCTTCGGGCTCAACCACCCCGTGTGGATCGAGGACCCGGACTTCGACCTCGACTGGCACCTCCGCCACATCGCCGTCCCGCAGCCCGGCACGATGGCCGAGCTCAGCGAGCTGGTCGGCCACCTCGTCGCCATGCCGCTCGACCGCAACCGGCCGCTGTGGGAGGCCTGGCTGATCGAAGGCCTGGAGGACGGCCACGTGGCCGTCCTCACCAAGGTCCACCACGCCGCCATCGACGGGGCGTCGGGCGAGGAGCTCATGGTGGCCCTGCTCGACCTCACCGCCGAGGGCGACGACAAGGGTGAGCCCGAGGAGGCGTGGGTGCCCGACCGGGTGCCGACCGACACCGAGCTGGTGGCCTACGCCATGGCCAGCCTGGCCCAGACACCGGTGCGGGCGGTCAAGACCGTGCGCCGCACCGTGGAGGCGGCCCTGCGCATCCGCACCGCCAACCGCCAGCCCGATGTCACCCCCCCACCGGCCCCGTTCAGCGCGCCGGCCACGTCGTTCAACGCCGCGCTGTCGCCCCACCGCAGCCTCGGCACCGCCACCCTCTCGCTGACCGACGCCAAGATCGTGAAGAACGCGTTCGGCGTGAAGGTCAACGACGTGGTGCTGGCGCTGTGCGCCGGTGCGCTGCGCCACTACTTCGACACCCTCGGGGAGGACCTCGCCGGCCCGTTGGTGGCGATGGTCCCGATCTCGGTGCGCACCGACGAGCTCAAGGGCGCGATGGGCAACCAGGTGGCGTCGGCCCTGGCCACGCTGGCCACCGACATCGACGACCCGGCCGAGCGCCTCCGCGTGATCCACGAGGGGATGAACCACGCCAAGGTCCAGCAGGACGCGATCGGGGCCGACACGCTCCAGAACTGGGTCGAGTTCGCCGCCCCGGCGGTGTTCGGCAGCGCCATGCGCCTCTACTCCCGCACCCGCATGGCCGACCGCCACCGGCCGCTGTTCAACGTCACCATCTCCAACGTGCCCGGCCCACCGTTCCCGCTCTACCTGGCCGGCGCCCGCCTCGTGGCCAGCTACCCCATCGGCCCGATCTTCGACGGCGGCGGGCTCAACATGACCGTGATGAGCTACCTCGACAGCCTCGACTTCGGACTCAACGCCTGCCCCGAGCTGATCCCCCGGGTCGACCTCCTCGCCGAGGGCCTGCACCTCGCCCTGGCCGACCTGAAGAAGGCGGCCGACGCCCTGCTGGCGACCGGCTCCAACGGGTGACCCGAGCGACGGTCAGAGGCAGTTCTTCTTCCAGTAGGCGTCGAGGTTGTTCGCCGCCTTGGCCTGATCGGCCGAGTCGGTGGTGGCCAGCGTGCCGTCGACCGCCTTCTTGAGCAGGGCCAGCGTGAGGTCGACATCGGCCACCAGCTCGGGCACCTTGGTCTTCAGGTCGCCGCCGGCGGTGACGGTGGCCTGGTAGAGGTCCTGCTGCTTGCCCTTCTCGGCCATCCCGGTGTTGAAGCCGGCCTGCTGGAACCGGTAGAGGGCGAGGCACGGGTCGGTCGTCTTGAACGTGGACGTCGGCCCGCCGGCACCGGCGGTGGTGGTGGAGGGCGCGCCAGGGAGGGACGACCCGGCCGGAAGGGAGGGACCGCCGAGCGGGCTGGTCTTGGACCCGCCCGACGAGCAGGCCGACAGCAGCACCGCCGGGACGGCGAGGATCACGGCGAGGACGGGCGTGGCGCCTCGGGAACGGCGGACGGGGCGGGGTGCGGGCGGCGCGGGGGTCACAGTCGGGCAGTCTATTGCCGCCACGGCTCCGCTCACGCCGGCCCTCGACCGGCCGGTACCATGCGGGGCCCCCTGCGTCAGGGCGGCGACGAGCCCTCCCCCGATCCATGACCGACACCCAGGCGCCGCCCTCGGCCACCCCCACCGCCCCCCCGAAGAAGCGGTTGGCCTACAACCCCAGCATCGACGGACTCCGCGGGCTCGCCGTGTCCACCATGCTGCTCTACCACCTCGACGTGTCGTGGATGGGCGACGGCGGGCCGATCAGCCTCGAGGTGTTCTTCGTGGTCAGCGGGTTCCTGATCACCACGCTGTTCATCCACGAGTTCGAGCGCGACGGGCGCATCGACCGGCCGGACTTCTGGCGCCGCCGCTTCCGACGGCTCGCGCCAGCCCTGCTGGCCATGGTGGCCTTCGTGGCCCTCTGGGCCCTGGTGCCAGGCAGCTGGGGCCCGACCGACGGCCAGCGGGCCGTCCTCCGGCCCGGCGGGATCGCCAGCCTCACCTACACCTCGAACTGGTACTTCGTGTTCTCGGGGCAGAGCTACTTCGAAGGGTTCGGGGCGCCGTCGCCCCTCCGGCACACGTGGTCGCTCAGCATGGAGGAGCAGTTCTACCTGCTGATCGCCATGGGCGTGGCCTTCGGGTTCCGCCGCTGGCATCCGCACCGGCAGGTGTGGCTCTGGGTCACCGGCGGGCTCACCGTCGCCTCGGCGGCGTGGATGGCGTTCCTGTGGCGCATGGGCGACCTCACCGCGTCGGGCCTGTGGCCGCTCGGCATCGACCCCGCCAGCCTCCCGGAGTGGGCGCGCACCTTCTTCAACTTCCAGGGGTCGGGCGACCCCACCCGTATGTACTTCGGCACCGACACCCGGCTCGGCGCCGCGCTGGCGGGCGCCTTCCTGGCCTTCCTCTGCGAGCGGCGCCAGCGCCAGCACGCGTCGATGAAGGCGCTCAACTTCGCCGGGCTCTTCGGGGTGGCCGGGCTGGTGCTGCTCTACGCCGTCGCCCCCGACCACTGGAGCTTCCTCTACCTCGGCGGCTACCTCTTCGTCGAGATCCTCACCATGCTGGCCCTGTGGGTGGCCACGGCGCCGAGACCCAACACGTGGCAGCAGGCCCTGGCCTGGCCGCCCCTCGTGAAGGTCGGGATGCTGTCGTACAGCCTCTACGTGTGGCACTACCCGATCTTCCTCCTCCTCAACGAGGACCGGGTGCCGCTGCAGGGCCTCGCCTTCGACGCGGTCCGGGTCGCCGCCGCCGGTGTCGTGGCCTGGCTGTCGTTCCACTACCTGGAGCAGCCCATCCGCAAGGGTGGGCTCGGCACCGGCTGGCGCTTCCGCTTCCTCGTCGCCGCCGTGCCGCTGGTGGTGATCGGCTTCGTCGCCATCACCTCGATCCCCCGGTCCTCGACCGACGCCCTCACGTCCGACGTGGAGATCGCCGACCAGACCCGCCTCGCCCCCGACGGACGCAAGGTGGTGATGGTGGCCGGCGACTCGATGGCCCGGACCTTCGGGGTGAACGTGGCCCAGCAGCAACTCGACAAGCCGGCCGGCATCCAGGTGCGCCTCGCCACCAAGCTCGGGTGTGGCATCACCATCGCCGACTTCATGGTGAACGGAACGCCGCAGCTCCAGGGGAAGGACTGCAAGAACTGGCCGAAGGAGTACACCCAGCTCGTCGACGCCATCTCGCCGTCGGTCACCCTGGCGCTCGCCTGGGGCTGGGAGATCTACGACCGGCGGGTACCCAACGCGGCCGGCGACATCACGGTCGTGAAGGCGGGCAGCGAGCAATGGTCGGCCCTGCTCTCGGGGGCCATCGATCAGATGGCGAAGATCACCACGGCGAAGGGCGGCAAGCTCGTGCTGCTCACCATGCCGTGCATCGACTACACGGCGCCGACGCCCCGCCACCCCACCACCAAGGAAGCACGCGATCCGGAACGGGTCGAGGCCGTGAACCGGGTGATCCGCGACTACCAGGCCAAGCACCCGCGCACGGTGTCGATCATCGACCTCAACGGGTTCCTGTGCCCCGACGGCGAGCACTACCGGGCGGTCATCGACGGCAAGCTGGTCAGCGACGACGGCATCCACTTCACCCCGGAGGGCGCGGCCATCGTGTGGCAGTGGATGCTCCCCGACGTCAAGAAGCTCGCCGGCATCCCCTGACGCCCCACCGCCGCCGTCTGGATGCAACGAGCGACACATGGGTCCGTCGCGGCAGCCAGACCGCGCGCCGGCCGGGTCAGGAGGACAAGGGGTGCAGGATCGGGCGGTCGGGGGTGCCCTCCACGCTGTAGAGCGTGATGGTGTTGGTCCCCTCGACGAAGCTCGTCTCCGGCAGGGCGGCGAAGAACGACGGACCCTGCTCGTCGATCCCGGTCGGCGACACCGCCAGCACCGTGCCGTTCAGGGCGATGGCCACGTTGTGGGGGGCGGCGTCGTCGAGGGTGCCCTCCACGAAGCAGGCGATCTCCCGGTCGGCGCTCCGGAACTCCCGGGTGAGGCCCGGCGCCTCGACCGTGGCCCGCATGGTGACGGGTGCCCCGGCCGGGAGCGCCGCCACCTGCTTGCCCACGAGCGGGGCGAAGGGGCCGATGCGGAACACGCGCAGCGGATCGGCGGGATCCCCCGGGGCGGCCGCCGCCTTCAGGATCCGGGCCCGGCCCTCGGTGGCGTTGAAGTCGACGAACGGGCCGGTGGGCGCGACCGAGTCCTTCGGGTTGTGGATGGCCCGCTTCACGGTCGACGGATCGGGCGGTCCGAGCAGGGACTTGCCCACCGTGTCGTACGGCAGCTTCGTGCCGAGCATCGCCGCGATCGTGGGCACGATGTCCATCACGTTGGCGTTGCGGTCGTCGACCGTGCCCGGCGTGAGGCCCGGACCCCGGACGAACAGGGGCGTGTAGAGCAGGTTGTGCCAGTTCTCGTCGGTGAAGGCCCGGAGCTGGCCCGGTGCGAAGTTCAGGCCGTGGTCGGCGGTGAACACGACGACGGCGCTGTCCCACAGCCCGGAGGCCTTCAGCTCCTTGACCATCTCCCCCACCCAGGCGTCGAGGTACTGGAGCTGGAGCAGGTGCCGGGACCGGGCCGAGATCCCGCCCCACGAGCTCACCCAGGAGCCGAGCCACTGGTTGGCGCCGATCGGGTACTGGGGTCGACCGTCGGAGCAGGCCCGGCCGGTGGGCGTGAACTCGAACGGAAGGTGCGGGAGGATGAAGTGGGCGAAGTGGAACGTCGGGCTCCGCGAGGCCCGCAGCCCGGCGATGAAGTCCTGGATGCGGGAGGCGTCGTGCATGTCGGGCGGCAGGTAGAACAGCCCGTTGGGGTCGCCCTTGCCCTGCGCCCCGGCATCGTTGCCACCGGACGGGCCGGAGGTGGCTCGGCGCATCCACACGTCGGCCGCCCGGGAGTAGAGGTTGCTCGACTCGCCCGCCGCCCGGGGCTGGTACGGCGTGCACAGCGACGGATCGCAGAGGCTGGTGACGACCTCCTGCACGTCCATCACGTAGTTGCCGCCCAGGAACGAGAACAGGCTGTTCTTGTAGACGCCGGCGATCGGTGACGCGATCGTGCCGGGGTAGTTGCCGGTCATGATGGCCGGGACGGCCCAGTTGGTGCCCGCCGCCGGCGTGGAGTTGAGGCGGAACCAGGTGGACTCCCGCTGGAGGCCGGCGAAGTTGGGGTACAGCCCGGCGTCGATCCCGCCCTTCCCGTCGAGGAGCGACGTGAGGGGGAGCTCGTCGAAGACGACCATCACCACCGGCACCGGCGAGGGGATCGGCACCCCCGACCCCTTGATCTCGGTCGTGTCGAGGACGATCGGGGTGGCGCCCGACGAGAAGAGGAAGAGGGCGACGAAGGCCGCGGCCGCCGGCGAGAGGTACCGGGCCCACACCCGGGCGGCGTCGTACCGGAAGAACAGGTAGGCCGCCCCGCCGGCCACGATCACCCCCACGAGCATCGGGAGCGGCGTGTCGAGCTTGGTGCCGACGGCCTGCACCCCCACCGATCCGACAAGGAGGGCCAGCACCACCCGGTGGGCGATCAGCTCGACCTTGGGCGCGACCAACCGGCCGGCGGCGGTGAGCCCGAGGAGCACGAGCGGGGGGATGACGGCCAGCACCAACGCGAAGCTGATCAGGTCGGGAGCGCTGACCCGGCGGGCCACCAGCTCCTCGCCCGCCTTGCCGAACACCTCGAGCACGGGCTGCACGACGGCCAGGGCCCACAGGCCGATCAGTTCGAGCAGCCGCGCCCCTTCGGTCCGCAGGAGCGGCCCGGCGCCGGCACCAACCGGCTCCTTGGACGGCGCCTCCTTCTTCGGCTCCGCGCCCTTCGAAGCCTTCGGCTCGGCGCCCTTCGGCTCGTTCGGCGTCGGCTCGGCGTCCTTCGGCGCCGCCCCGTCGGCCTCGGGGGCCTTGGCCGCCGCCACCTTCGCGGCCGCGCCGGCCCGGGCGAGGGCGGCGGTGGAAGCGGCGGGCGCGACCGTGGGCACCGATGGTTCGTCCCCGTCGGCCGCCTCGCCCTCACCCTCGCCGCGCTCGCCGTCGCGGCTGTCGGCCTCGGCGTCCTCGGCCGGCGCGGCGGGGGTCTCGTCGTCGGGGGTGAGCAGATCGGCCAGGGCCGGCGGTGGTTCGGCTCCACCGCGCCCGGTCAGCGCCAGGAGGCCGGGCAGGAGGAACTGGGCCAACGTCACCAGCCCGACCGAACCGGCGGTGAACAGCGCCAGGTCGGCGGCCAGCCGGTAGCGGTAGATGGCGAAGGTGCCGGCCACGCCGACGGTGGCCGTGCAGATGGCGGCCACCAGCGGGATCACCGGCTGCCGGCGCTTGAACAGCACCCAGAGCCCGAACAGCCCCGGGAGCACGAGCAACTCGTAGAGGAGCCGCTGGTTCTCCACCCACGCCGCCGGGCGCCCTTCGGCGCCGATGTTGCGGGCCATCGTGTCCTCGCGCTCGTACACCTCGTACACACGCGCCACCCGGATGGCCATGACCACCGGGAGGCGACCCAGGTGGGACCGGATGTACTCGGTGCCCTTGGCCCGCAGCCCCGAGTCGGTCAACCGCCCCTGCTCGGCGATCACCTCCTGGCTGGCCTGGCTGAGGCAGCGGAAGCTGTACCAGCCGGCGGCGGGCCCCTCCCACGTCTCGTCGCAGGAGTTGAGGGCGAAGGCCGTGCCCGTGGTGGCGATGTAGACGGGCTCGTCGAAGCGGTTCAGGTTGTAGGCCGCCCACGGCAGCATCATCCCGATGCACACCGCGCAGGCGCCGGCGCAGAGCACGACCCGGCGCCAGAAGGGGATGGTGCGGAGCAGCAGCACCGCTGCGATGGACAGGATGCCGAGGAACACCGCGCCCTCGCCCCGGGTGAGCCACACGCCGCCGGCCGCGGCGCCGGTCAGCAGCGCGCCCGTCCAGTCGGGCCGGCGCCAGAACCGCACCGCGCCGAGGAGCGTGAGGGCGAAGAGGGGCACGTACAACGACTCGGACAGGTAGAGCGTGTCGCTCATCCAGAAGCCCGGGTAGACGGCGGCGATGCCCCCGGCCACGAGGGCGGTGGCATTCGGCGCCCGCGGGTTCAGCCGGCGCCCGAGGAGGGCGACGAGCCCGCACCCGAACGTCCCGAGCAGCGCCATGGCCATCCGGTGCCCGGCGACCGACTCCACCCCCAGCTCGGTGACCCCGGCCAGGAACAGCACGAACCCCGGCGGGTGGTCCGCCACCTGGGCCAGCTCACCGGCGTAGGAGCGGATCTGGAACCCGTTGCCCTCCACCAGGTTCAGGGCCATGCTGCGGTAGTAGTAGGCGTCGCCGCCGACGTAGTAGCACTCGCCCGGCGCCGGGCGGGCCCGGAGCTGCTCGTCGGTGCAGGTGGGGAGCCACTGGGTGACGGCGAGGAACCGCACCAGGAACGCGACCGCCACCACGGCGAGGATGGGCCAGTGGCGGGCGAGCCGGCGCAGGACCGGCACCAGCCGGTCGAGCGGCGCCGACGCAGGGGCCGGCTCGATTGCCGGCTCGGTGGCGGTCACCGGGATGCGGGAGAACGCCGCGCTGCGATCACTCGTAGCACGTCTGGTTGAACCAGGTCTTCAGGCGCTTGCCGGCCTCGTCGTGCTTCTTCTGCTCGTCGGCCGTCAGCTTGCCGCCATCGGCGGACACCTTCTTGGTGTCGGCCGTGATCACGTCGAGGTCGGCGGCCAGGGACGGCACCGCCTTCTTGAGCACGTCGGCCTGCTTCACCACTTCCTGGAACTTGGCGGCCTTCTCGGCGGCGGCCGCCTTGCCCACCACGAGTTGCGCGGACCCGTAGAGCCGGTAGGCGGTGCACTCGGCCGTGGTCTTCAGCTTCTTGGTGGAGGTCGTGGTGACCTTCGCCGCAGTGGTCGACGGGGTCGCCCCGCCGGCATCGGTGATCGGCGCCTTCCCGGCCGACGGGGTGGCGCTGGCGCTGGTGGGCGCCTTCGTCCCGCAACCGGCGAGCATCGCACCGGATGCCAGCGTGATCAGCAGGGTGGTGCCACGAAAGGTGCGCATGGTCTTCGGTTCTCCTCGGCGGTCTGGCCGCGGCGGCGGGCCCGGACGCGATCGCCGTCCACTTCACCGTCGCTGCAGCGAGCCACTCTACTCACGCCCGCCGTCCCGGCGAAGTCACCCCCGGCTCGTGTCCCGCCGGCTGGCCGGACGCCGTCGCCCCGGTGCGGGCCCGTCGCCTGAGGGTGCAGGACGGGTGCTAACGTCCGGCGTTCCGGCCGCCCCGGCCATCTCTCGCACGCGCCGTGACCGCTACCGAACCCCGCCCGAGCCCTGAGAAGGCCGCGAGCAGCCCGGCCACCGTCGAAGTCGGCGGCTCGGCAGGTGCCACGCCCGCGGCCGAGCCGGCCTCGCCCGCGCCCCGGAAGGCCAGCCTGCCCTACTTCGCCTCGCTCGACGGGCTCCGGGGGCTCGGCCTCATCTTCGTGGTCACCTACCACGCCGGGTACACCGACCTGGTGAAGGGCGCCTACCTCGCCGTGTCGATGTTCTTCACGCTGAGCGGCTTCCTGATCACGAGCCTCATCGTCCGGGAGCACGACGCCCACGGCCGCATCGACATGAAGCGCTTCTACATCCAGCGCTTCCGGCGCCTCATGCCCGCGGCATACGCCGGCATCATCCTCGTGGCCGCCTTCGGCCTGTTCGCCGCCGCCGACAACCAGATGGCCAACCTGCGCGGCGACCTGCTCAGCGCCCAGTTCTACGTGGCCAACTGGCGGTTCATCCTTTCCAACCAGGGCTACGCCGAGCTGTTCAACTCCCCCTCGCCCGTCCTGCACTTCTGGAGCCTCGCCATCGAGGAGCAGTTCTACCTGCTCTACCCGCTCGTGGTGCTGGTGGTGCTGCGCCTGCTCAAGGCGTCGGTCAAGGTGCTCGGCATCGTCATCGCCGCGCTGTTCGTGGTCTCGACCGCTCTGCCCCGCCTCGTGCCGATGACGACCGACCGCTTCTACTACGGCACCGACACCCGGGGCGCCGAGATCCTCGCCGGCGTACTGCTCGCCATCTTGCTCTCACGGCGGCGGCTCGACGAGCCCGGCTGGTCGCCCCGGCTCGCCGCCGGGCTGCGGACGATGGGCACCCTGGCCTTCCTGGCCACCATGGTGCTGTGGTTCATGCTCCCCCGGGAGAACGAGCACGTGTACGACGGGGGGCTGGCGCTCTACGGCGTGCTCTCCGCGCTGCTGGTGTGGGGGGCGATCACCCCCGGGGCGCTGATCGCCAAGATCCTCGGCGTGAAGGTGCTCCGCGAGCTCGGCAAGATCTCGTACGGCGTCTACGTGTACCACTGGCCGATCTTCCTCTGGCTCAGCCCCGAGCGCCTCGGCCTCAGCCAGTTCTGGACCATGTGGGTGCGCTTCGCCGTGACCCTGGCTGCCGCCCTGCTGTCGAACCACTTCTACGAGCTGCCCATCCGGAAGGGCCGCCACCTGTTCAAGGTCCCCAACTACCAGGTCGGGATGGCCATGGCCGTCGCCGCCGTCGGGATCATCATGGCCGTGACCGTCAACGCCCCGGAGAGCACCGAGGCGGCGGAAGGCCTCAGCGATCCGGTCGACGCGTCCCAGGTGCGCTCGGTCGGACCGTTCGCCGCGCCGCCCACCACCCTCCCCACCGCGATCGCCGCCAGCCCCAAGGCTGCGGCCGTGCCGACGCCCAAGGACAGCCTCCGGCCGGACCGGCGGCTCCGGGTGCTCTTCGTGGGCGACTCGACCGCCGTGTCCCTGGCCAACGTGGCCAAGAAGTGGGGGGACCAGAACGACGTGTTCACCGTCGTCAACGGGGGGATCCGAGGGTGCGGGATCGTGCGGGGCATGGGGAAGGTCCGGGTCTACAAGGACCAGAAGACGTACCTCGAGAAGTGGAACACCTCGTGCGACTGGGGCACGAAGCTGCCCCAGCAGCTCGCCGACGTCCAGCCCGACCTCATCGTGGTCTCCCAGAGCCTGTGGGACACGACCGACCACATGGATCCGGCCACCAACACCCTGGTCGCCCCCGGCCAGGCGGTCTACGACGCCAAGATCAAGAGCGAGTACAGCGAGTTCCTCACCATCCTGGCCGGCGAGGGGGTCCCGGTGCTCTGGCTCCGCCAACCCCCGGCGCAGTGGGGCACGGGCCTGACCTACGAGGGACGACCCTTCGACCCCGGCAGCGCGCAGCGGATGGACCGCCTCAACACCCTCGTGGCCGAGGCGGGCGCCCCGATCAAGCTGTTCCGTGCCGTCCCCTACGACACGTTCTTCCTCACGTGGCCGGGCGGGCTCTACGACAAGACGCTCCGGCCCGACGGCATCCACCCCACCTCCGACGGCCGGGACGTCATCGGCGGCGACATCGTGATCGGCTGGCTCGGGCCCGAGCTCCTCTGGACCTACTGGGACGTGTGGCGCACCGCCGCCACCCGCTAGCCCGACCCGCTCCCGATTCCTTGGGTGCGTAAGGGTGCGCTATGCGCGCCCTTACGCACCCAAGGAATCAGCCGCAGCGGGAGCCGGCGCAGGACTTCAGCGCGGTGAGGCGCTGGTCGAGGGTGGCCAGCACCGAGGCGTAGGCCGGGTCGGCGGCGACGTTGCGCTCCTGGTACGGATCGGCGCTCATGTCGTAGAGCTCCTTCTCGCCCGAGCTGTGGACGAGGTAGCTCCACTGCCCGCCCCGCAGGCCCCACGTCCGATTGGGAGTGAAGGTGATCCAGTTCTCGAGGAGCACGGCCCGGTCGCCGTACTTGCTCGGATCCGCCGCCACCTGCCGGAGATCGATGCCGTCCATGGTGAGCCCGGCCGTGGCCCCGGCCGCGGCCACGATGGTGGGGGCCAGATCGACGTTGCCGGCGAAGGGCCTCACCTCCTTGCCCGCCGGCACCCCGGGCCCCCGCATCATGTAGGGGACGTGGGTGCCCTCCTCGTAGAGCCTGACCTTGCCGAACGGGATGCGGTGCTCACCGTGGTACAGCCCGTTGTCGGACGTGTAGATGATCAACGTGTTGTCGAGCTGCCCGGTGTCCTTCAGCGTGGTCACCAGCTTCTCCACCGCTTCGTCGAGGGCCTGGAGGGTCTCGTACTCCTTGCGGGTGGCGTTGATCTCGGTAGCGTCGAAGTTGGCGTCGATCGGCTTGAGGTCGCGGATCTCCTTGGGCTTGTCGGACACGTCGGCCTCGTTCCAGGCCGGGCCCCGCGAGATGGGCTCGTCCTTGAACACACCGGCGTGGCGGGGCGCCGGCACCGGGTCCTCCCAGAACGCCGGGCCGCCCGCCTCCACCCCGCCGGTGTGCGGGGCCAGAGGAGTGAGGCTCACGAACCACGGCTGGTCCGGGTGCTCGTCGTGGAAGCGCCGGATGGTGTTGTCGGCCTCCTGGGCCAGCACGTCGGTCTGGTAGTCCTCGGGCTTGGTGCCGTACTGGTAGCGGGTGCCGTTCACCGACACGGAGTACCCGAAGTAGTTGTAGGTGGTGGGGTCGATGAGGCCGAACCAGTGGTCGTACCCCGGAGGCGGGGAGATGTCGCCCTGCCCGACCTTGTCGTTCTCGTCGGTCTGGCCCCACGTGTTGAGGTACTTGCCGATGTGGGCGGTCCGGTAGCCGGCCCGCTGCAGCCACACCGGCAACGTCTCGGCCGCCTTGAGCTTGGTCCACCCCCCGAGGGGCAGCACGTTGTCGCGCACCCCGTTGTTGTGGGCGTACTGACCCGTCAGGTACGTCGCCCGGGACGGGCAGCAGTTCGGGAAGCTGATCTCGTAGTTCGAGAAGGTGGTGCCCTGCTTGCCGATCAGGTCGAGCGTCTTGGGCATCTTGCGCATCGACTCGAACGTCTGGTCGTCGGCCATGATCACCAGCACGTTGGGGCGGCCGGCGGCCGATGGCGCGGACGAGCCTCCATCACGGCAGGACACCATCAGCCCGCCGAGCGAGACGGCGACGAGGGCGAGGATGGTTGCGCGCACCGGCGAGCCCGAGGGGGCACGCACGGGATCAGTCTTCGGTGTCGTCTTCGGACGTCGAGGTGGCGTCCGCGGACACCGGCTCCGCGGCGTCGTCAGCGGCGTTCTTGTTCTTGCCCCGCAGCCCGGCGAACTTGGACTTGATCGCGACACCGACACCCGCAGCACCTGCAGCGACGGCCCCCAACGCCATCGTCACGCCACCAGGATCCAGATAGCCGAGCATGGACTCCCTCACATCGCTCCGAACGAGCCGGCCCGAATGCCGACGGAGGCGGAGTGTACCGGCCGATCGGGCCCAGGTGCCATCACCCCCGGGCGGCGAGCCGGGATCGGGGGGATCGTCAGGCCGGGCAGGTGGCCTTGTACCAGGCGTCGAGACGGGTGGCGGCGTCCTTCTCGGCCTGCTTGTCGGCGTCGGAGAGGGCGGCGCCGTCGAGCACCTTCTTGGCCGTCGCGGTGCGAATGTCGATGTCGGCGGCGTTGGCCGGCACCTGCTTCTTGATGGCGTCGGCGGTGGTGGTGAGGTTGGCGGCGAGCTGCTCGGGGGTGAGGGTGCCGCGCTGGGCCGGGTCGGTGGCCTTCAGGATGGCGAAGCCCCAGGCGTCGGAGGCCGCGCAGGCGGGGTTGCGGGCCGCCGTCGAGGGCGGGGTTGCGGTGGACGGCGGGGCCGTCACCGGGCCACTGACCTGCTGCGGGCCGCCGGCCGGCACGCTCGACGTGCTCGGCGTGTCGGTCTTGGGCTTCGCGCACCCGGCAGCCGCAGCCACCAGCAGGGCGGCGGTCACGAGCAGGCGGGCACGGGGCCGGAGACGGTCGGCGGGAACGGTCATCGGGGTTGCAGCTCCATCGGGGGACGGCGGGGCGGCCGTGGCCGCGGCCCAGTGGAGGAGCGGCGATCACCGCTCCGTCCGAGCGGCCCGCAATCTACACGCGACCATCCCCCACCTGGGGGCGCCACCCGTGTTCCATATCGTTCCGGTGACCCACCCGAGCCTTCCCGGTGATCCACCCGAGCCCCGCCCCGCCGGTACCACGTGATGGGACGACGCGGCCCTACCCCGATCGGAGCCCGGTGACCGACCTCCTCGCGCCCTCCCCCGCCGCGCCCGCCCTCCCCGGCACCGACACCGAGCGGCCCGCCGCCGGGGTCGGGACCGTGGTGGTGCTCGACACGTCCGTTCTGATCGCCGACCCGGAGAGCCTGTTCGGCTTCCCCGAGGCCGACGCAGTGATCCCGCTCGTGGTGGTGGAGGAGCTCGACCAGCACAAGAGCCGCATGGACGACGTGGGCCGGGCCGCCCGAGAGGTGATCCGCTGCCTGGAGGACCTCCGGCGTGGCGCCGGCGGCGACATCCGCCAGCCCGTCCGGCTGCCCAGCGGCGGCACCATCCGCATCGAGACCAACGGCCTCCTCCTGGAGGAGGTGGCCCGCATGGGGCTCGACCCGACCAAGGCCGACAACCGCATCCTCGCCGCCGCCCTGGGTCAGAAGGTCACCCGCCCCACCGTGGTGGTGTCCAACGACGCCGCCCTCCGCATCAAGGCGGCCCAGGTCGGTCTCGAGGCCATCGAGCACGACCGGCGCCGCCACCGCGACCGGGCCGCCACCCAGGGGTGGACCACCATCGACGTGTCCTCCGCCTTCGTCGACGCCGCCTACGCCCACCCCGAGGCCCTCTCCTTCTCCCGGGTCCCCGCCGTCGACGAGGAACGGATCACGGCGCTGGGGATCAACGAGTTCGCGGCCTGCCGGGCCGGCAGCCAGTCGGTGCTCGTGCGCCGGGCCGCCGAGGGTGTCTTCCCGCTCACCCGCCCGATCGAGGCCTGGGGCCTCCGTCCCCGGTCCAAGGAGCAGCAGTTCGCCCTCGACCTGCTGCTCGACCCCACCGTGCGTGTCGTCGCCCTCGACGGCATGGCCGGCACGGGCAAGACCATCCTCGCCCTGGCCGCCGGGCTCGAGCAGGTGATGGAGGGCCGGGCCTACGACAAGCTGGCCATCTACCGGCCGGTGGTGCCCGTGGGGCGGGCCGAGCTCGGCTTCCTGCCCGGCGGCCTCGACGAGAAGCTCGACCCGTGGATGACCGCGGTCCACGACGCCCTCGTCGCTCTCACCGACACCCGCAGCCACGCCGACGCCCGTGCGGTGATCGACGAGATGACCGCCCGCGACAAGCTGTCGCTCGAGGCCGTCACCTACCTGCGGGGGCGCTCGTTGCAGGGCACCTTCGTCGTGGTCGACGAGGCCCAGAACCTCGAGCCCACCACCCTCAAGACGATCCTCACCCGGGTGGGCGACGGCACCAAGGTCGTCTTCACCGGCGACACGAGCCAGATCGACGCGCCGTACCTGTCGGAGCGCAACAACGCCGTCACCGTCCTGGTCGACGCCTTCGCCGGCGAGACCTGCTTCGGCCATGTCCGCCTCACCCACTGCGAGCGCAGCGAGGTGGCGTCGCTGGCGGCGCTGAAGCTGTGATCCCACCCGGCCCGATGCCGGCCGGCCGGCGCCGCCCTCCTACACTCCCCCGCGATCGTCGGGAGGTGCGCACGGCCGGATCGCCCGACCTCGCTCGACCGCCAGCATCCCTCCGCCAGGAGCGTTCCCACCGATGAGCCCCGTTCCCGCCCGCCGCCCCGTGTCCCGCCGCGTCACCCTCGTCCTGGCCGCCGCCCTCGCCCTCGTCGCCCCCGCCTGCTCGAAGGGAAACGACACGGCCACCACCGCCAGCAGCACCACCGTGGCCGGCCCCGGGGGCACCGCCACGGCCGGCACGGCGCAGGGGCCCACCACCCTGCCCCCGAACGTGGCACCGCTCAAGGTCGTGATCCAGGGGATGACGATCCCGTCGGCCCCGAAGGGCCGGGCCTCCTACGCCATCGTGTTCTCGAACCCCAACGTCTGGTACATCGCCGAGGGCGTCACCGTCGACGTGACCTTCAAGGACGCCAAGGGCAGCGACGTCGGCACCGACAGCCTGACCATCCCGGCCGTGGCGCCGAAGTCCGACGCCGCGGCGGCCCACACGGCCAAGGTCGACGGCGCCACGAAGTTCACCGCGTCGTTCCGCGTCGCCAACTGGCGTCAGTCGCCCGGCGGCTACCCCGCCTTCGGCCTCAGCGCCCCCGAGTTCGACCGTTCGTCGGTGAACGGCACGCAGGTCAAGCTCAAGGTGACCAATCCCTACAACGTGGCCGTGGCGCGGGCCCAGGTCGCGGTGGTGCTGGTCAACGGTCTCACCGTCGTCGGTGGCGACACCGCCGCCGCGCCCACCATCCCGCCCGGCGGCACCGTCGAGGTCACGGTGCGGATGGGCGGGATCTTCTCGCCGACGATCAACTCGGCCAAGGCCTTCGTCCTCCCCGCCACCCTCCCCAACCCCAAGGCCCTGGCCGGCGGCGGTGGCGGCTCGACCGCGACCCCGACCACGGCCAAGCCGGCCGGGACGACCGGGACCACGGCCAAGGCGGCCCCCGGCACCACGGCCGCGGTGCGGCGCTGAACCGCACCGTCACCATCAGCGTTGCTGTCGGTGGGGGTGGGTAGGGTCGGACCATGCCCCCAGCGCCGCCCCCTGCGTCGATCTACGGGCTCGACATCGAGACCGACACGTCCAGCGACGGGCTCGATCCCACCGTCGCCTCCGTCGTCGCCGTGGCCGTGTCCAGCGCCGACGGCGACCGGGTCTTCACCGGCGAGGAGCCCGAGGTCCTGCGCCGACTCGACGCCCATCTGGCCGCCCTCGAGCCCGGCGTGATCGCCACCTGGAACGGTGCCGGGTTCGACCTGCCCTTCCTCGCCATCCGGGCCCAGCGCCACGGCATCCGACTCGGGCTCGACATCGCCCCCGACCCGATGCTGCACCTGCGGGGCCACCGGCTGCCCGGCTTCGTCACCGGGTGCCGGGCCGCCTGGCACGCACACGGCCACCTCGACGCCTACCGCCTCTACCGGGCCGACACCGTCCGCACGCTCGCCATCGGCGGCCGCCTCAAGGTCATGGCCCGGGCCTGCGGCCTCGATCCGGTCGAGGTCGACCCCACCTGCATCCACACCCTGGCCCCCGAGGCGCTGGCCCGCTACGTGGCCAGCGACGCCCGCTGCACCCGCCTGCTGGTCGAGCGGCGGTGGCCCGGGGCCCGGTTCGCCGTCGATCGGCTCCCCGTCCCCACCCCCCACCCCGTGCGGGTCCCCCACCATGCCGTCCCGTAGGATCGCCGCCGTGACCGGCACCGAGCAGGGCGAACCGGCGCCGGGTCGCCGGGCCTCCCGTCCCGGCCGCCGGCCCACCGCCACCTCCAACTTCGGCGTCGGCCGGCGGGAGAGCCACGATTCCTCGGCCTTCTACGCCCGCTTCGCCCCACCCGAGATCAGCGACGACGACACCATCGAGCGCATCGACTGGGAAGCGCTGGGCGACCCGCTCATCCTCGGCGACGCCCGTCGGATGGCTGCCGTCCCGGACCGCTCGGTGGCGCTGGTGGTCACCTCCCCGCCCTACTTCGTCGGGAAGGACTACGAGGCCGACGTCCGCCGGGCCGAGGTCCCCGCCTCCTACGTCGAGTACCTCGACATGCTGCGGGCGGTGTTCGCCGAGTGCAAGCGGGTGCTCGAGCCCGGTGGCCGGATCGCCGTCAACGTGGCCAACCTCGGCCGCAAGCCCTACCGCTCCCTGTCGTCGGACGTGATCGCCATCCTGCAGGACGATCTCGGCCTGCTCCTGCGAGGCGAGGTCATCTGGCAGAAGGGCAAGGGCTCCACCGGCTCGTGCGCCTGGGGCACGTTCCGCAGCGCCACCAACCCCGTGCTGCGCGACCTCACCGAGCGGGTCATCATCGCCAGCAAGGGCCGGCTCGACCGGGCGCGGTCCCCCGAGATCCGCCGGGCCCAGGGCCTCCCCCACCAGGACCGCTTCGGCCTCAACAACGACGAGTTCCTCGCCGCCACCCTCGACGTGTGGGACATCCCGCCCGAGAGCGCCAAGCGGGTCGGGCATCCCGCCCCCTTCCCCATCGATCTGGCCAAGCGCCTCATCCACCTCTACACCTACGAGGAGGACGTGGTCCTCGACCCGTTCCTCGGCTCGGGGAGCACCGCGGTGGCGGCCAAGCGGTGGCACCGGAAGTACGTGGGCTACGACCTCGACCCCGGCTACCTCGAGCTGGCCCGGGCCCGGGTGGCCCGCACCACCCCCGTCCCCGATCCCGACGAGGCCGCGATGGTCTCGCCGACCGCGGCCGGCGCCGGCGCCCCGGGCGAGACAGGCGTGCCCGCCCTCAGCCCCGACGACCTCGACGACCACTTCCAGGCCCGGGCCACCCGCGAGGGCAAGGCGGCCCAGGCCCTGGCCGAGCAGGTCATCCTCGACGCCGGCTTCCACAGCCTGCGCAAGAACGTGCGGGTCTCGGGCCTCGGCCTCACGATCAACGTCGTCGCCCTCGACCAGGCCGACCGCCCGTGGAACTTCGATGTCAGCGGCGCCTTCACCACCACCCGGGGCGGCCTCCTGCGCACCGACACCGTGTGGAAGTGCCTGGGCCGGGCCAACGTCCTCGCCGCCAACGGCTACGGCGGCTACGACCGGGAGCCCGAGGGCAGCGGCCCCGTGGTGTTCCTCACCTCCCACCTGCCCAAGCGGGGGAGCGACGGCGACAAGGCCCTGCGGCGGGCCGGGCGCCACGCCTTCTTCGATGCGCTGGCCATCCTCGGCGACGCCGACCAGGCCCGCCTGGCCCGCTACGCCTCGGGCGAGGAGGACGCGCCGCTGCCCGGGTTCTGGACCGACGCCGACCTGGCCTAGGGTCACCGCGCGTGGACCTGGCCTACGCCGTCGTCCGGCACGACCCGCCCGAGGTGTTCGTCGCCGAGGATGTCGACACCCTGCAATGGGTGCTGGCCGTGCGGGTCGTGGCCCGCACCGACCCCGGCCGACTCTCCCACGACGGCCGGGATGCGCTGCGGGCGGCCCTGCTCGACGAGCAGTGGGGCGAAGCGGTGGCGGCATGGATCGAGCTGTCGGGGGTGCCCATCGACGTGTACCCCGGCGGGCTCCAGGTCGAGACCCGGGCCACGTTCAGCCCCGAGCTGGCCGCGGCCGAGATGCAGTTCGCCGCCCTCTTCCGGGAACCCTGAGGCAACCGCGGTGGCCACCCTGAAGACCCGCCTCAGCGAGCTCGGCACCGCCCTCGGCCTGGTGTTCGACCCGGCCGCACCGTGGCCCGACGCCCTCCTCGCCGCCGAGCTCCCCGGCATCGACCGGTCCCAGTGGTGGCCCGTGATCGAGCCCGTGGCCACCGGTCCCCACACCGCCGACCGCGACCTGCTCCTCCGGGCCCTCGACAACGGGCGGGCCTTCCGACAGGTGGTGCTGCGCCGGGCCCCCCGCTCGGTGCTGTGGAGCGGGGGCGGCCGGTCCGTCTGGTCCTCCGACATCCCCCGCGACCTCACCATCGACGACGTGTACTTCGTGCAGGCCAAGTACGACTCCACCTGCGTGCTCAACACCGCGCCGAGCAACCTCGTCGACGAGCTCCTGAGCGACGACACGGTCGCCCACCGGCCGAGCTGGTACGAGGAGGTCGCGCCGCGCGAGCTGCAGGCCTACTACCGGGAGGTCCGCCTCCGATCTGGCCTCGAGCACCTCCCGGCCGACGTCCGCCTCCTCGACGCCACGCACCGGGCCGACCTGAAGGCGGTCATGCGTACCGACTCGGCCCCGGCCTTCGCCTCGTCCGAGCAGGCGGCCTACGCCGAGCTGTGTCGGGCCGTGTCGTTGGAGACGGCGCTCCGGTGGCGGCACCGGCTCACCCATGCCTCCCCCACCCTCACCACGCAGTTGCTCTTCCGGATGCTCCGCATCGCCGGCGGCCCCTACTGGCTGCTCGGCACCGACACGGCCACCCCGCTGCGGCTGGCCGTCACCGATACGCGCACCTGGCGGGACCGCTTCGAGTGCCGGCGCCTGGTGGTGACGGCGGCCCAGGCCGGGCAGCCCCAGGTGGAGTGGCGGGCCGAGGTCGTCGAGCGGGGCTCCCGCCAGGTCCGTCTCGTCGAGGGCTACTGCGAGCTGCGCTGGTCGCACGGCAAGCTCCAGGGACACCCCGAGTGCAAGGTCCAGGTACGCACCCCCCTGCCCGACCTGCCCGGCTACGACCCGATGACCTGACCCCTTCCGTCGCCGCCACCGCTGTGCCAGAGTGGCGGCCTCGGGGCAACGCGACCCGCCCCTCGCCCGTTCGACCCGGGCGCCCGGTCGTCTCCACCGTTCCGCCGGCTCACCGGCACCACGCACCGGAGGCGACATGCCCGCACCTGCTCCCCCCACGCCCTGCAGCCCCGAGCTGCTCGAGCTCATCGCCGACCGCGCCGAGCTGCTCCTCGACGCCGACCCCGACGCCCCGGCCGTCGCCTTCGGCGTCCACGACCTCGACGACGAGGGGCTGTCCTGGTCGATCCTTCCCCTTCCCGCCGTCGACCCGCTCGACCACCTGATCGGGTTCACCGCGCCGCCGTCGTGGGTGGCGTTCGGCGTGGCCATCCGCGGGTGGGCCCGCACCATCGACGGCCATGGGTCGCTCGGCCCCCGGCGTCCCGGATCGCCCCGTGGCCGGTCCGCACCGACGCCGAACCCGTTCACCGCGGCCGTGGAGCGCAACCACGGCCGGGCCCGGATCCGTGTGGTGTTCCTCGTGGGGCGTGACGGCTGGTCGGCCAGCACCCTCCACCTCGACGGCGGGGCCCGCGAGGTGCGGCGCCACGACGGCCTCGGCGACGAGGGCCGAGTCAGCGACTTCTGCCGGCGGGTGCTCGGGCTCCCCACCCACCCGCCCGCCGCCGACGTGCGGTCGCTCTTCGCCGTGCTCTGGGTCCAGACGCTGCTGAGCCGCTTCGCCACCGCCGGCGAGATCACCATGGCGGCCGACGCCACGGGCCTGCACCCCTGGGCCGAGGGCCACCTCGATGCACCGTTCCTGTGCGCGGCGTCGCACCACCTCGCCTTCAAGGTCTGGCCGGCCGTGCTCGACCAGTTGCCACGGCAGCGCTTCGACCATCGGCCCGATGCCCGCGCCGTGCGGGCGGCGCTGCTCGAACGCACCGAGGTGCTGGCCGAGGCCCTCCCGTGGGAGCGCATGCGGGAATGGCTGGCGAGCTCGGACATCCCCATGCTCGGCCTCTCGCCCGCCGACGCCGCATGGCACGACGCCGGCTCGTTCAGCCGAGCCGTGCTGGAGGGCGCCCCACCGGCCTCGGTCTGGCTGGACCAGGCCGCCCCGGACCTCCCCCGCCGCCTTGCCCGCCAGATCGCCTTCGTGCTGCGGGTGTGGGAGCAACAGGGCGCGGCGACGTGCAACTGACCGGCGGGTCCGCCGGGCGCGAAGCTGGCGCCATGCCCCTCGTCCTCGGCGTCGACTCCTCGACCCAGTCCACCAAGGTGGAGCTGCGGGACCTCGACTCCGGGGCCGTCGTCGCCCGGGGTCGTGCTCCCCACCCCCCCGCCGTCCCGCCGCGGGCCGAGCAGGAGCCGTCGGCCTGGTGGGACGCCCTGGCCGGGGCCGTGGCCGAGGCCCGGGCCGACGGGGGGTGGGCCCCGGCCGACATCGCCGCCGTCGCCGTCGCCGGCCAGCAGCACGGTCTCGTGCCCGTCGGCGCCGACGGGCGCTGGCTGCGGCCGGCCAAGCTGTGGAACGACACCGAGTCGGCCCCGGAAGCGGCGGCGCTGGTCGCCGCGCTGGGCCCGGAGGCGTGGGCCCGGGCGGCCGGCTCGGTCCCCGTCGCCGCGTTCACGGTCACGAAGGTGGCGTGGCTGGCCGCCCACGAGCCCGCCGTCCACGCCGCCGTGCGCGGCCTCCTCCTCCCCCACGACTGGCTCACGCGGAAGCTGTGCGGGCGGGCGGTCACCGACCGGGGCGACGCGTCGGGCACCGGCTACTGGTCGCCGGCCGAGGCCGCGTGGCGGCCGGACCTCCTCGACCTCGCCGCCCCCTGCCCCCACCCCGACGGTTGGGCGGCCACGCTGCCCGAGGTGCTGGGGCCGCTCGAGCCGGCCGGCCCGCTGCGGGCCGAGGCGGCGGCGCTGGGTCTCGGGCATGCCGCCACGGTCGTGGCGCCGGGCACCGGCGACAACATGGCGGCCGCCCTCGGCATGGGCCTCCAGCCCGGTGACGTCGCCATCAGCCTCGGCACCTCCGGCACCGTGTACGCCGTCAGCGCCAGCCCGACCGCCGATCCGTCCGGGGCCGTGGCCGGGTTCGCCGACGCCACGGGCCGCTTCCTCCCGCTGGTGTGCACGCTCAACGCCACGCTCGTCACCGAAGCGATGGCCCGGTGGCTCGGGGTCGACCTCACCGAGCTCGACCGGCTGGCCGCAGGGGCGCCGGCCGGCGCCGGTGGAGTGGTGGTCGTGCCCTACCTCGGCGGCGAGCGCACCCCCAACCGCCCGGACGCCACCGGGACGGTGGCCGGGCTGCGGACGGGCACCAGCCGCGAGGAGCTGGCGCGCGCCGCCTTCGAGGGGGTCACCTGCGGCCTGCTCGACGGGCTCGACGCGCTCGGCGCCGCCGGGGTGGACACCGGCCGGGGGCGCCTGCTGCTGGTCGGCGGTGGGGCACGGGCGGCGGCCTACCGGCGGGCCGTGGCCGACCTCGCCGCCCGCCCGGTGGTGCTCCCCGAGGGCGAGGAGCACGTCGCCGCCGGCGCGTGCGTGCAGGCCGCCGCCATGCTCACCGGCACCGCCCCCGAGGCTGTGGCCGCGGCGTGGTCGCTCGGCGGCGGCACCGAGGTCGCGCCCGACCCGGAGGTCGATGCCGCCGCGGTGCGGGCCGGCTACGCCTCGGCCCGGGGCTGACCGCCCCGCCGGTAGCGTGCGTCAGTGTCACTCTGGTCGTCGTCCGGGGGCTTGGCTCGTAGCCTGCCTGTCCTTCGTGGACAACATGCTTTCTGCCGGCCCCTGGACGCGCGGAACCGGCCGGCGTGGCTTGATAGGAGCGTGGCATCGCCCCCACTGAGGTGTGCCCACCGACCGGTCCCGTCTCTTCCACTCGTTCAAGTGAAAGGTGACGTGAACATG
>JAKOVR010000014.1 GCA_029782025.1 Actinomycetes bacterium
CGGCGGCCGAGGGCCCCCCGCCCGACCAGCGGATGCCCGGCGGCCTGTCACGGTGGAGCCAGGGCAAGGACCTGTCGTGGTTCCCCATCCGGCTCGAGCTGGTGGCCGAGGTCGCCTACGAGAACGTGCTCAACGGCCGGTTCCGACACGGCGGGCGCTTCCAGCGGTGGCGGCCGGACCGCACACCGGCGTCGTGCACCTTCGCCCAGCTCGAGCAGGTACCGCCCTACGAGCTGCAGGCGATCTTCGGCTCCCGCTGACCGGATCCACCGAACCAGCCGCCGCGGATCGGCTGGCGCCGGTCCGGCCCGCCGACCGACGGTTCGATCACGCCTTCTTGCAGGTGTCCGTCTTGCCGCCGCGCTTGGCCAAGGGGGTGCCCTGGACATCGTTGGCGTCGGCCGGCTTGGCGACGACGATCGACGTCTTGGGGGTCGGCTTGTACGTCGTCGAGTCGTACACGAGGGCCGACAGCGCCTCGCAGATCTCGACCGCCTTGCTGGTGTCGGCGCCCACCTTCAGCATCACGTTGTAGCCGGTGAACGACGTCCAGGAGAGGTAGTCGAAGTTGACGAGGGCCCACAGCTCGGGCTTGCTCGTGGACAGCTCGCGCCGGATGTCGGAGTTCGACAGCTCCTTGAGGGCGGCGGCGGCGGCTTCGGTCGTGCCCACGCTCCCGTTGGCCGCAGCCGTGGTGCCGGTGCCGCCCGAGGCCGGCGTCGTGCCCGCCGGCCGGGCCGTGGTCGACGACGCCGCGGCCGGGCCGGGCTCGTCCTTCTTGGCACAGCCCGTCGATCCGATCACCATGGCGCCGGACGCGACGAGCAGGAGTGGGATCCGCCCGGGGTGCTTCATGGGCCGGGAGGGTAGTCCTGACCGGGAGCGTCGCCCGGGACTTCACGCGGTGGTCAGACCGCGGATTCCGACACGTCGGGGATCACCCGGCCGTTGTCGCACCGGGCCCGGATGCGGCTGAGGTGGTCGACGGAGCGGAACTGCACCTCCACGTCGGCCGGACCCCACTTGACGACCGTGGTCACCCACTGCGGACCGAGCGCGAGGTACGAGACGAGGGTGGCCGACGGCCCGGTGCACCTCACCAGCGTCCATCCGCCGGTGGCGTGGATCTCGAGCGTGCTCGACACCGGCAACGGCGGCGGCTTGGCCGTCGTGGTGGTGGTGGCGATGGTCGGCAGCGGCCCGCCCGGCGATCCGCCGCCCCCACCCCCGCGGCGGTCGTCCACCAGGGAGGGTGGTGGCGTCGGCACGGGGCCGGTCGCCGGCGTGCTGGTCGGGGGGGCCGGGGGCCGGGTGGTGGTGGGGGCTGCGGTCGGCCCCGCCCCCGGGCCGGCGGGAGGCCGGGACTCGCCAGGCGCGACCGGGCCGACCCTCGCACCCGCACCGTCCGGCGCCGGCGCATCCGGCGCCGAGCCGCCGGGGCCCCCGGCCGGCAGGGTCACCGGTCGCGTGGTCGACGACGCGGTGGCGTCGCTGGCGCGGGCGGCATCGAGCGCCTCGGTCAGGTCCTGCCGGCGCACCACGGGAAGGGCCTGGCTGTGCTCGGTCACGCGAGCCTGCACGAGCGACGCCGACAGGGCGACGAAGGCCATCGACAGCAGGGTCCCGAGGATCCAGGTGCCCAGCCAGGTCGCGCGCCGCATCGCCCCAGTCTCCCCGTCGCAGCGGCGGCCAACGCTAAGCCGCTCCTAAATCCCGCCGAACCCGTGGCAGCGTCACCGGCGCGGCCACACCCCTGCTCGTAGCATCGGGGCAATGGCGGTGATCACGCTCATCGAGGACGACGCCGGCATCCGCGAGGCCGTGGCCCGGGTGCTGACCGAGCGGGGACACGCCGTGCGTTCGGCCTCCAGCGGCATGGCCGGCCTGCAGGACGTGCTCGACGACCGGCCCGACGTGGTCATCCTCGATCTCGGCCTGCCCGACGTCGACGGCCGCGAGGTCCTCAAGATGCTGCGGGCGGTCAGCGACGTGCCCGTGATCGTCGCCACCGCCCGCGACGACGACGCCGAGATCGTGGGCACCCTCGATGCCGGCGCCGACGACTACGTGGTGAAGCCGTTCTCCGCCGACCACCTCGAGGCCCGCATCCGCGCCGTGCTCCGGCGCCACGAGCGCCGGGGCGGCAGCACCGACGGCGTGGTCACGGTGGGCGGCCTGCGCATCGACCCCGGCACCCACGAAGCCACCCTCGACGGGACACCGCTCGACCTCACCCGCAAGGAGTTCGAGCTCCTCCTGCACCTCGCCGCCAACGCCGGGCACGTCGTGTCCAAGCGCCAGCTCCTCGCCGACATCTGGCAGCAGCCCTACGGCGGCGCCGACAAGACCGTCGACGTCCACTTGAGCTGGCTGCGGCGGAAGCTCGGCGAAACGGCGGCCGAGCCGGTGTACCTCCGCACGGTGCGCGGCGTGGGGGTCAAGCTCGTCGACCCCACCGCCTGATCCGCCATGCGCCGCCAGCTCACCCTCGCCGCGGTGGCGTTGACGTCGATGGTGGTGCTGGCCGTCCTCGTGCCCTTCGCCGCCCTCGTCCGCACGCTGGCCGAGGACCGGGCCGTGTCCAACGCCGAGAAGCGGGCCGAGACCCTCGTCCCGGTGCTGGCCACCCAGCGCGAGAAGAGCGAGGCGGCGGCCGTGGTCGACAGCCTGAACGCCAACCGCGACAACGCGGTGACGGTCTTCCTCGAGGACGGGAGCCATCTCGGAGCCGACGCCGTGCCGGGCCCCGGAGTGGAGCTGGCCCGCCGACGGGCCACCTCGTTCAGCACGCCGACCGAGAACGGGCACGAGGTCCTGATCCCGGTGCGCCTCCCCGACAACAGCGTGGCGGTGGTGCGGGTGTTCGTACCGGACGCCACGCTGCACGACGGCGTCGTCGCCTCATGGGCAGTGCTGGCCGGGCTGGGGGTGGGCCTGGTGCTCGTGGCCGCGTTCGTGGCCGACCGGCTGGCCCGGCTCCTGTCCGCTCCCGTGCTCGACCTGGCCGCGACGGCGGAAGCCCTCAGCTCCGGCCACCTCGACGCCCGGGTCAGCCCCGCCGGCCCGCGCGAGGTGGTCGAGGTGGGCCAGACCCTCAACCGGTTGGCCGACCGCATCGGCGAGCTCGTCACCGCCGAGCGAGAGGCCATCGCCGACCTCTCCCACCGCCTCCGCACGCCGATCACCGCCCTGCGGCTCGACATCGACGGCCTGCCGCCCGGACCGGAGCGGGAACGGCTCGAGCGCGACGCCGACAACCTGGCCCGGGCCGTCGACCGGCTGATCGCCGAAGCCCGACGACCGGTGCGCACCGAGCTCGGCAGCACCGCCGACCTCGCCGCCGCCGTGCGGGATCGGACCGAGTTCTGGGCGCCGCTGGCCGAGGAGCAGGGTCGGCCGTTCACGGTCACGCTGCCCGACGCGGCATGCCCCGTGGCCGTCCTCCGCGACGACCTCGCCGCCGCCGTCGACGCCCTCATCGGCAACGTCTTCGCCCACACCGACGAGGGGACGGGCTACCGGGTCCGGGTCGCCCTCGACGAGGTCGGCCCGGCCGACCGGGGCGGGCACGCTGGGCCCGTGCTGGAGATCGAGGACGACGGCCGTGGCCTCCCGGCCGGCACGGACGTGCTCGCCCGGGGCACCAGCGGCGGCGGCTCGACCGGCCTCGGGCTCGACATCGTCCGGCGCACGGCCGAGAGCACGGGCGGGTCGGTCGTCGTGGGGCACAGCCCGAGCGGCGGCGCCCGCATCACGGTCCGTTTCGGGCCTGGCCGCTGAACGACCGGGCGCCCGCGCTCGGGCGCTGACCGATCCGTGTACCCGAGCGGTCCGTGCGCCCGCCCGGACGCGCCGGAGGCCGAGCCAAGGGCCCGGCCTCCGGTGCTGGGGGCTTGCTCGATCGGGTGGGGCGACCCGCTCGAGGGGCCGCCGACGGGGTGACCGTCAGCGGCGGCCCGAGCCGCCGTGATCGTCGACCGTGACCGACACGGTGGCCGAGGTGGTCACGTCGACCGACCCGTGGTCGTCGCCCGTCCGGGGCGGCGGCGGGGGCAGGGAGGGGAGGGTCACCGGGGGCAGCGACGGCATCGAGACCGGGGGCAGCGCGGGGAGCGTCGGGCGGGGGCGATGGTCATCGCCCGGCCGGGGCAGGGTCGGCACCGTCGCGTGCGACCCGCCGTGGGCGTCGACCGCAGCGTCGGCATCGGTGCCGGGACGGTGGTGGTCGGCCTCGGGAGCCTCGACCTCAGGGGCCTCAGGGGCCTCGGGTGCCTCGGGCGCTTCCGGGGCCTCGACCTCGGGACCCTCCGGACGTTCGGGGCGCTCCGGCAGCGTGCCCTTCGGGTGGTGGTTCTCGGCCGCATCCGGGAGCTCGGGCCGCTCGGGCCGCTCCGGCCTCGGGACGTCCACCCCCCGCTCGGCCAGGATGCGGGCCACCACCTCGCGGATCACGTCACTGTCGGGATGCACGCCGGCGGCCACCGAGGTGTGGACCTCACCGCTCACCGCCGTCCCGGGCGCGCCCGCCGCCGCGGCACCGGCGCCGTCAGCCACCGCGTCCACCGACACCTGCGGCGGGTCCGGCGGGCGAACACCGCCGGGCTGGGCCATGGCGTAGGCGCCACCGCCGAAAAGGACGGCGACGGCGCTGCTGGCGAGGACGACGGGAACACGACGCATGAGGGAACCTCCGGGATCTGGGTCCGAGCCGCTCCCGGACCGCATGGGGGCAGCATGCGCCCCGCCGGGTTGGGCCCACCCCCACGGATGGCTAACCGTTGGCTAAGTCCCCCGTCCTCCGTGGGTGCGAAATGTTAGCGTTAGCGAACCAATCGCACCCACAGGAGAACGGGGGTCAGCGGCGGGGGCGGCCCCGGCCGAAGGAGGGCAACCAGGCGAAGTCCTCGAGGCCGGCGGCCTCGTCCCGGGCGAACCGGTCGAGCAGCGGGGTGAGCGACGACGTGGCCTCGTGGAGGGCGGCGTCGTGGTCGCCCACCGCCCGGAGGCGCTCGGGCGCGGTCAGGATCGTGACGTCCTCCAGCTCGATGCCGTCGAGCTCGCCCCACGAGAACGGAGCGCTCACCATCGCTTTGGCGTTGGGCCGCACCGACCAGGCCGACACCAGCGTGCGGTCGCGGGCGTTCTGGTTGACGTCCACGAAGACCCGCCGCCCCCGTTCCTCCTTGAGGAACCGGATCGTGACGAGATCGGGGAGGCGGCGTTCCACCTCGCGGCTGGCGGCCACCGCCGCCGCCCGCACCTCGTCGAAGGAGTGGCGGGCCGGGATCGGCACGCGGATGTGGATGCCGCGGTTGCCCGACGTCTTCGGGAACGACACCATGCCCGCCTCGTCGAACACCTCCCGGAAGCACCCAGCCACGCGCTTCACGTCGGCGAAGACCAGCTCGGGCGGCGGGTCGAGATCGATGCGCAGCTCGTCGGGATGCTCGAGGTCGAACCGGCGGGACGCCCACGGGTTGAGGTCGATGCACCCGAGGTTCACCGCCCAGGCGAGGTGGGCCACCGATGTCGGGCACAGCTGCACGGCCGGGTCGGCGTTGGTGTAGGTCACCCTCGCCGTGGACAGCCACGGTGGCGCGCCGGCCGGCACCCGGTGCTGGAAGAACATCTTTCCGCCGACACCGTCCGGGTAGCGCTTCAGCACAGTGGGCCGCAGGTGGACGGCGCGGAGCGCGGCGTCGCCGACGTCGAGGTAGTAGCGAACGAGGTCGAGCTTGGTGATCCCGAGGTCCGGGAAGAAGAGCTTGCCCGGGTTGGAGATGGCGACCTCGTGGCCGTCCACCTCGAGCGTGGTCTGCGGCTTGGCCATGGCGACCGGTCGGACCCGCCGCTCAACCCTGGTGGGCCCGTCGCTGGGCGAGGGCGACGGCCCGCTCCCCGAGGCGGGGGGCGTCGAGCAGGCG
>JAKOVR010000107.1 GCA_029782025.1 Actinomycetes bacterium
TTTTTTTTCGCTAACGCGAACATTTCGCACCCACGGAGACGGACGGGCCGGCGGGTCCGCGCGTCCGCGTCAGGGGACGAGGCCGGCGCGGCGGAGGGCCGCGTCGATGCCGTCCTGCACGCCGTCGGCCCAGAACACCGAGGCGTGGCCGCCGTGGTACCAGTGCAGCGCCGGCTCGTCCCAGTGGCGCCAGATCTCCACGGCCTGGGTCGACGGGCGGGCGAACTGGTCGAGCGTGCCGGCGATCACCGTGCGGTGCTCGACGGGGACGCGGGGCGTGAGCAGCAACGGCGACACCGGCGCGTACAGCGGGCGGGCCCTCCCGAGCAGCTCGGCCGCCAGCTCGGTGTCGGCGGCGTCGAGCATGTCGCCGCTCGTGGCGTCGTGCATGAGGCCGGGCAGGTCGACGGCGGGGACGACCAGCACGGCCGCGTTCACCTCGTCGACCGACGCCACCAGGGCGGTGACCAGCCCGCCCAGCGACAGGCCCAGCAGCCCGATGGGCTGATGGGTGCGGGCCCGCAGATGGGCGAGGAGCTGGCGGGTGTCCCACACGGCCTGGCTGAGCCCGTGGACGGTGTCCATCACGTCGGCGCTCGGCATGACCGGCTTGGTGATCGACCCTGCGCTGCGCCGGCCATGGAAGGGCAGGGTGAGGAAGGCCACGTTGAGGCCGAGCTCGCGGTGCAGGTGCAGGGCCCGGAAGGCCCGCAGGTCGAGCGACGGCGACCCCATGCCGAAGCCGTGGAGGATCACCAGCCACGGCGGGTTGGTGGAGCGGTGCTCGAGGACGACGGCCCGGGCCACGGGGTTGTTGGGATAGGCGAGGAACCGGTCGGCGCCGGGCTCGTGGGGATGGGGGGCGTAGCCCGAGAGCCACGACAGGCCGACGTAGCGCACGTTGGCCGACCGCCGCGACCGTGACCGGATCCCCTCCGGCCGCGGCGGCGGGCGGTGGTACGAGGCCGGGTCGTCGATCCAGCCCTGCTTGTCGAACACGGTGAGGGCGGCGTCGATCTCACCGTCGATGCGGGCCAGCTCGGCGTCGTCGGGCCGGCCCACCCGGGAGCTGACGAGACGGAAGGCGGCCCGGTCGACCAGCACATCCCGCCGCACTCGGGGCGTGAGCCGGGACCGGGGCTTGGGGTCGACGAGCTGGTCCTGCATGGCAGGCTCCTTCCGGCGGGAACTGCGGCCCCGATTGTCACAGATCCCGCCACCGACCCGTGACCGCCCGCACTCGGCAGGGCGCCGCAGGCCGGCGGTAGGGTGCGGGCGCGATGCCGACCGAGCCGCAGCCCACCACGTTCCTGATCGCCGACATCTCCGGCTACACCGGCTACCTCGCGTCGGTCGAGCTCGACCACTCCCAGGACATCCTCTCCGACCTGCTCGACACCATGGTCGACGCGCTCCAGCCCACCTTCCGGCTGTCGCGCATCGAGGGCGACGCCGCCTTCATGTACCGACAGGGCGCCGAGCTCGACGGCACCCTCCTGCTCGACACCATCGAGCAGTGCTACGTCGGGTTCCGACGGCGGCGCCGCGACATCCACCAGGCCACGTCGTGCGCCTGCAACGCCTGCATCCGCATCCCCGACCTCGACCTGAAGTTCGTGGTCCACCACGGGCCGGCGCTGCTCCAGCCCGTCGCCGGCCGCGAGGAGCTCCTCGGCATCGACGCCATCGTGGTGCACCGGCTCACCAAGAACGGCGTCGTCGACACGCTGGGCCTGCCCGCCTACGCCTTGATCAGCCAGGCCGCCGTCGCCGCCACCGACCTCGACCCCGCCGCCCTCGGCTTCCTCCCCCACGCCGAGTCCTACGACCAGATCGGCGACGTCGCCGTCTGGGTGGAGGACCTGGCGGCGCGCTGGCAGGCCGAGGAAGACCGCCGGCGGGTGCGGGTCGAGCCCGACGAGGCGATCATCGCTGTGTCGACCGACGTGCCCGTGCCGCCGCCGGTGGCATGGGACTTCCTCACCCGACCGGGGCAGCGCATGTCGTGGCAGCCGTGGGTGACGGCGGTGTCGGTGGAGGGGGCGGTGGGCGGCCGCCGCGGCCCGGGCTCGTCGAACCACTGCATGCACGGCCAGGACGCCGTGATCGAGGAGATCCTCGACTGGCGGCCCTACCAGTACGTCACCGACCGCACCATCCTCGCGACCCCGATCGGCGACGTGGCGCTGCTCCACACCACCGAGCTCGAGCCCGCCGATGAGGGCACCACGATCCACTTCCGTTTCGCCCCGCCCGACTCGGCCGACGAGCTCGCGGCCGTCGTCGGGGCCGGCGCGGCCTACGAGGAAGCCCTCCGGGGGCAACTCCCCGAGCTGCGGGCCCAACTCGAGGCCGCCTACCGCGCCCTCCAGGCCCCTTTGCCCGACACCCCCGACTGACCCGCCCCGCCGCCTGCGGCCCCGTTCCCGTGCGGCCCCGTTCCCCTGTGGGTGTCTCCTGTGGGTGCGAATTGTTCGCGTTCG
>JAKOVR010000048.1 GCA_029782025.1 Actinomycetes bacterium
CCTTGGCCTTGTCGGCGATGAAGAGGTCCTGCACGAACCGGCTCATGGCCTGGCACGGCAGCGAAACCGGCTTCACGACCGTGCCGGTGACGAGGGTGGTGGTGACCGAGCCGACGACCGGCGTGCCGGGGAGCCGGGAGGAGGATGTCCCGGTCGACGAGCCCTCGAACACGGGCTTGCCGCAGCCGGCCCCAGCCAGCACCACCGCACCCACCACCAGGGCTGTCCTGCACCAGCGCACCGGTTCCTCCTTGTTGCTGCCGACGCCGCACCCGCCCGTTCGGCCGGGAGCCTCGCACAGTAGTCGGTGCCACCGATGACCCGACATACGGGCCCGGCCGGCCGCCGCCGGCGGCGCGAGACTTCACCGATGCGCTCCGACGACCTGCGCCGCGCCGCGATCGACAGCCTCGTCGACTGGCACACCGCCTGCTTCGCCGCCCGCGGTCACCGCGCCCACCGCGGCGCCCGCTGGTGGACGATGCCGGGTCCCGACCCGATGATCTGGTTCACCGCCATCAGCCGCACGCCCGGCGCAACCCTGGCCGACCGCGCCGTCCGGCAGCTGTGCGACCGGCCGGCCGCCATCGCCCTGTGCGACACCCACGACAGCCTCGACCCCACCGGCGCCGGGTTCGTGCTGCGCCGGCGCGCCCCGTTCTTCGCCCGGCCCCCGGGGCGCCCACCCGCCGCTCGACCCTGCGATCTCGCCGTCCGGGTGCGCCGCGTCCGTCACCCGGCCGACCTCGCCGCCTTCGAGGCCACCTCGGCGGCGGCCTTCGGGACTCCCCCGGCGATGCTCCCGCTCCATCCGGCACCCATCCTGGCCCGTCGTGGCCTGGCGTTGTGGCTGGCCGAGCACGACGGGGTCCCCGTCGCCGTCGCGATGTCGCTCGACCGGCCCCACGGGCGGGGCCTCTACGGGGTGGGAACGGTGCCCGCGGCCCGGCGGGCCGGGATCGCCACCCACCTCACCGCCACCCTCGTCGCCGGCGCCGGCGACCGGCCGGTCGTCCTGCAGCCGTCGGACGAGGCCGCCGGCCTGTACCGGCGGCTCGGCTTCGGCCCGGTCGGTTCGTGGGCGTTGTGGGTGCGGCGCTGAGCGGGCCCCGCCCGGGCCCGACCCCGCCCGGGCTACGACAGCGTCCGCACGTAGGCGACCACGGCTTCGACCTGGTCGGCGGTGAGGCGCCCGCGGAACGAGGGCATCTGGCCCCGCCCGTCGAGCACCACCGCCTCCTCGACCTCCGGGTCGGGGAACTTCGCCTTCGACGCCGCCGCATCGATCGTGACCGGCGCGTACACCCCCTCGCCCCACGCGCCGTGGCAACTCTCGCACTGGCTGGCGTAGATCGGACGGCCGGCGGCGACGAGGTCGATGGTGGAGCCCGGCGCTCGCACCGGCATCGGCGGGGGCGGGGGCGGCTGGGCCACGAGGAGCATGACCACGCCGGCGGCGGCGATCACCGCCGTCAGCGCCTGGACCAGGACGACCGTGCGCCGCAGCACGCTCAGCCGATCCGACCAGCGAGGAACAGAAGGGCGCTCGACCCCCAGACCGCCACCAGGAGGGCGAGGGTCACGCCGCCGAGCACCGGCACCACGGCATCCCGCACCCCCTCGATCCGGATGGCGAGGACCTTGCTCACGAACGCGCCGTAGAAGGCACAGCCGGCCACGGCGTGGACGAGCACCCGGGGGTTCGACAGCGAGAGGGTGAACCCGAGGGACCACAGGCAGTGGTAGGCCACGGGCAGGGAGGCGAGCACGGCCAACGTGCCGAGCAGGTGGTGGAGGTCGGGGAGCCACAGCGGGATCTGCGCCGGCCACCGGATCAGGTCGCGGATCCGCAGGCCGGTGACGAGCTGCGTGACGGCGAGGACCAGGGCGAGGGTCGTGAACCAGCTCTTGAAGGCCAGCATCGACTCGAAGAACATCTTGAAGGTGCTCTGCCCGACCGCCGGCGGATGGAGCGCGCCGTAGGTGCCGAGCAGCAGCGCCACGACCGCGCCGACCACGAGGATCAGCGCCAGGCGGACCCCTCCCCGCTCGGATCGTGGCTTCGGCATCGCGAACGCCATCGACGCGATGGTAGCGGCGGGCGGGAACCTCAGGAGAGGAGGTCGAGGATGCGCTCGGGCGGCCGGCCGATCACCGCGCCGGCGCCGGTGACGAGGATGGGCCGCTCGAGGAGCTCCGGGTGGGCCACGAGGAGGTCGACCACCTCGGCGGCCGTGCGGTAGCCGCTCTTGTCGAGGCCCAGATCGGCGAACCGGGGATCGTTGCGGCGCACCAGGTCGGCCGGCTCGCCGTCGAGCTTCCCCACGATGCCCTCCAGCTCGGCCCGCGACGGCGGGGCGTCGAGGTAGGCCACCACGTCGTAGGCGACGGCGCGGTCGTCGAGGAGCCGCCGGGCCTCACGCGCCTTGCTGCACCGCGGGTTGAAGTAGAGCTTCGGGAGCGACATGCCCGCACCCTACCCGTCGTCGCCGCCGTCGCTGCTGCGGCCGGGGAGGACCAGCGCGGTGACCATGCACGTCGTGCCGTAGACGGCCACCACGGCCAGCGCCAGCGGATCGAGGTGGTCGGCGAAGTACCGTACGGTCCCCATGCCGAGGGCGAGCCCCATCGGCACCGACACCGCGAGCTGGCGGCGCGGCGAGTAGGCGATCGTGCCGGCGTGCTCGAGCACCCACTCCACGACGGTCGGGAGCGGGAGCACGATCGACGCCGCCGCGGTGAGCCCGCTCGAGAATCCCGAGCCGACGGCCGAGAGCGCCAGCACCACGGCGGCGATCGGGTAGATCACGACGCAGCGTCGGCACACGTGCGAACGCCCGATCCGGACGCAGCGGTCGTAGTCCTCCGGGTAGTGGTGGGACAGCCACATCGGCGAGATCCAACCCTCGATGGTGCGACGCGCCATGCCCGCAGACTACGGCCCACCCCGCCTACCGTGGCAGGCGTGCACGGCCCTGGGGACCCCGACCGCATCGCGGCGCTCACCGACGCCGCCGTGACGTCGCTCCTGGCGGCGGGCGCCGACGGGGAGCAGGCGCCGGCGATCGCCGCCGATCTCGCCGCCCGGTACGCCGAGCCCCACCGCCGCTACCACGGGCTGGCCCACGTGGCCGAGCTCCTCGCCCTCCTCGGCGACGTACCCCTCGACCACCGGGCCGCGGTGGAGCTGGCCGTGTGGTACCACGACGCCGTCTATGACCCGTCGAGCGCCACCAACGAAGCCGACAGCGCCGCCCTGGCCCGCCGCCAGCTCGGCGACGCCGCCGTGCCCTCTGCGGTGATCGACGAGGTCGCGGCGCTGGTCGCCGCCACCGCCACCCACCAGGTCCACGACGCCGAGCCCCCGCCCGACCTCGGTGCCTTCCTCGACGCCGACCTGGCCGTGCTCGGTCGGTCACCCGAGGGCTACGAGGCCTACCGGGCGGCGGTGCGGGCCGAGTACGCCCACGTGCCCGAGGACCTCTGGCGCGCCGGCCGGCGGCGCGTCCTCGCCGACCTCCTCGACCACCCGGCCCTCTTCCGGACCCCCGCCTTCGCCGAGCGGTTCGAGGCGGCGGCCCGACGCAACCTCGCCGCCGAGATCGCCGCCCTCGACCGGAGCGCCCAGCCGTGACCCCGGACCCGTCGGCCGACGTCCCTGCCGTGCTCACCACGGTCCCGCTGCTCGCCCCCCTCCCCGCCCACGCCCGGGCCGACCTGGCCGCCGAGAGCTCGTGGATCCACCTCCCCGCCGGCGAGTTCCTCTTCCGCCAGGGCGACCCCGCCGGGTCCCTGGCCATCGTCTGGACCGGCCGCCTCGAGGTGCTCGACGAGTCGGGCCCGTCGCCGCGCCGGGTGGGCGCCCTCCAGCGCGGGAGCTGGGTCGGCGAGCTCTCCCTCCTCACCGGCGAGCCCCGCTCCGCCTCGATCCGGGCCCTGCGCGACAGCCAGCTGCTGTCCATCCCCCGCGACGCCTTCGATCGCGTCCTCCAGCGCGAGCCCGAGCTCGGCCTCGGCCTCGCCCGCTCGCTGGCCGCCCAGCTGCAGCACACGAGCGGCATCACCCCGTCGACCCCCCGGCCCGACACGATCGCCGTCCTCCCCCTCGGTGGGCCGCTCCCGGTGGGGGCGGTGGTCGAGGGCCTCCGGGCCGTGGCCGCCCGGCACGGACGGGTCGCCGTCCTCGACGAGACGACGACGGCGACGGGGACCGTCCCGGCCGCCTGGCCGGCGCTGCTCGACCGCGTGGAGGCCGACACCGACGTCGTGGTGCTGGCCTGCCTCGACCCCCAAGCCCATCCGGAGTGGGCGGCGTTCTGCGCCCGGTCCGCCGACCGGGCCGTGGCCCTGCTGCGCGGCGGCCGCCCTCCCGACTGGTCCGTGCCCCTGCTGCACCGCCGCACCGATCTCGCCTTCGTCGGGGCGTCGCTCCTCTCCGCCCGCATCGATCCCGGGCTGCGGGCCCTGGCCCCCCGGGCCCACCACCACCTGCCCGAGGGCGAGGCCATCGACGCCGCCATCGCCCGGCTGGCCCGCCGGGTCACCGGGCACGCCGTGGGCGTCGTCTTCTCCGGCGGCGGGGCGCGGGGGCTGGCCCACCTCGGGGTCATCGAGGAGCTCACCGCCGCCGGCATCCCCGTCGATCGCGTCGGCGGGTGCAGCGCCGGGTCCCTCGCCGCCGGCCTGCTGGCCCGGGGGGTGCCACCGGACGAGATGATCGCCCGGTGCCGGACCGAACTGGTCGACCACCATCCCTTCGCCGACGTCACCGTCCCCCGGGAGAGCCTGATCAAGGGCCGCCGCGCCCTCGCCATGCTCGGCCGCCTCCTCGGCGAGGTGCGCATCGAGGAGCTGTCCATCCCGTTCTTCAGCGTCTCGGCCGACCTGCACTCCGGCGACCTCGTGGTGCACCGCACCGGCCCCCTCCGCGACGCCGTGGCGGCGAGCATGACCATCCCCGGCTTCGCCCCGCCGTTCCCCGACGGTGAGCGGCTCCACGTCGACGGCGGCCTGCTCGACAACTTCCCGGTGGACGTGATGGTCGATGCCGACGAGGGCCCCGTGATCGGCGTCGACGTCATGCGCGACTTCGTCGGGACCGACCGGACCGGGCGCAACGCCGTGCCTCGGATCGCCAGCACCATCGCCCGCGCCATGGTGCTCGGGGGCTGGCAACGGGCGGAGCGGAACCGGCGCCTGGCCGACGTCCTGATCTCGCCCGACGTCGACGCGGTGGGGCTCTTCGAGTTCGAGCGCATCGACGACGCCGTCGCCGCCGGCCGGGAAGCGGCCCGGGCCGCCCTGCCGGCCATCGCCGAGATCGTGTGAGCCGCCGGTCGCCGGCGTCAGGCCTTGGGGCGCCGCAACCCCGCCCGCCGCAGCCGGCGGACCAGCTCCCGCGCCGGCACCGCCACCGCACCGGCATCGAGGGCCCGGTCTCGCCACACGTCCGGGAGGTCGTAGTGGTCCTTGTGGAAGGCCCGGGGCGGCAGGCCGAGCTCGGCGGCGAAGCCGTGGAGCTCCTCGAAGCTCTCGTCGCTGACCAGGTGGCAGAAGCGCCGGCCGCGGTGATCCCAGATCGCATCGTCCACGAGGATCGCCATCGCCGAATGCTACGGCTGTGCAGGGTCCGACGGGCAGGTCTAAGGTGCCGCCCGTCACGTCCGGCCACGCCCGAAGGGGGATCCGTGCCCATCAAGCTCAAGGCCATCTCGCGAGTGGTGATCCGGGGGGAATGGATCTCCGTGGAGAACGGATCGTTCCAGATCGAACCGCTGCAGATCACCGACGACAATGGCACCCCTGTCCATCCCGACCTCGGGGTGTGGGCCTACTCCTTCCGCACCGACACCAAGGACACCTACTACGGGCCCCTGAACGAGGTCCAGCTGTTCAAGATCGCCAGCATCTGAGCGGCCGGAGCACGACGGGTCCCGCCTCGTGAACACCATCGGATCCACCACGGAACCGGCCGCGCCCCGGGCCCGCACCTACGGCGGGCGCAGCCCGGAGGAGCGCCGGGCCGACCGTCGGCGCCGCCTCCTCGATGCCGCCCTCGAGCTCTTCGGCACCGAAGGGTTCGCCCCCGTGGCCATCAACCGGATCTGTGCCGTCTCCGGCGTCACGGCCCGCCACTTCTACGAGGACTTCCCCAGCCGCGAGGCGCTGCTGCTCGCCCTCTACGACGACATCATGGCCGACGTCTTCGCGCAGGTGCAGCGGGCGGTGCAGACGGCGCCTCCGGACTTCGCCACGCTCACCGAGGCCGGCCTCGGCGCCTACGTCCACGCCCTCCTCGACGACCCCCGTCGAGCGCGGGTGTGCTGCATCGAGTCCAACGGCGTCAGCCGCGAGCTCAGCGAGCGCACACAGTCGCTCTACGACCTCTTCGCCGGGCTGGTGCTGCAGGAGGCGGCGCGGCTCCACGACAGTGGAGAACCGGTCACCGCCGAGCAGTCCACGTTCGTGGCCATGGTGCTGGTGGGCGGCACCAACCAGGCCATGGCGTCGTGGCTGCACACCGAGCCGAGCCCCCCGATCGGCCTGCTGATCGAGGAGCTCACGCGGGTGTACGTCGCCGTGGGCACGATGCCCGGCAAGGCCGAGTGGCGGGCCCGGCGCCGGGCCGAGCGGGCCACCCGGCCGACCCGCGGCCGCTCCCCCCGCTGACGGTTCAGGCCACGACCACCTCGACGCGGCTCTGGAGCGCCCGCCGGCGGCCGGTCGCCGTCACCGCGCCGGTGAGCGACACCGCCGCCGTGCTGCGGATGTCGCCCGACGAGGCGCCCACCTCGAGCTCGATGGCGCCAGGCTCGACGATGCGGACCAGGTCCGGGCCGGTGAAGCTGCACAGGTCGGTCGGCAGGGTGAAGGTGACGGTGGCCGTCGCCTCGGGCTCGAGGGTGACCTTCGTGAACCCCTTGAGCTGGCGGACGGGCTGGGTCACCGACGCCACCGGGTCGCGGAGGTAGAGCTGCACCACCTCGGTCCCCGTCCGCGGGCCGACGTTGGTCACGGTGGCGGTGGCCACGATCTCGCCGCCGATCGGCACCTCGGCCGCCGCCACGGTCAGGGGGCCGTAGTAGAAGGTCGTGTAGCTCAGCCCGTGCCCGAACGGGAACACCGGGTCGGTGCCGGGCACGTCGGGGAAGCCCCGGCCGAGGCGCTTCTGGTTGTAGAACAGCGGCATGGCGCCGGCCCCGGCGCTGAAGGTGACCGGGGTGCGCCCGGCCGGGTCGACGTCGCCGAAGAGGACGTCGGCGATGGCCGCCGCCCCGTCCTGGCCGGGGAACCAGGCTTCGACGATGGCGGCGGCGCGTCCCGCCAGCCCGGGGAGGGCGAACACCCGCCCGTTGAGGAGGACCACCACGGTGGGTGTGCCGGTGGCCAGCAGGGCGTCGAGGAGCTCCTGCTGGCGGCCCGGGAGCCCGAGGTCGATGGTGTCGGTGCCCTCCCCCACCGTCCCGGTGCCGAAGTGGCCCGCCTTGTCGCCGAGCACCACGACGGCGACGTCGGCATCGGCCGCGGCCGTGACGGCGGCGGCGATGTCCTCGCCGTCGCCGCTGTCGCGCCCGGCCACCGTGCACCCTTGGGCGTAGGTCACCCGATCGGCGCCGAGGCGGTCCCCGAGGGCGTCGAGCACGGTGGGGGCCACCACCACGTCGGTCCGGTCCGGGAAGTGGGTCGACACGATGTGGTTCTCGAAGCTGTAGTTGCCGAACAGCGCCATCACGGCGTCGGCGTTGGGTCCGATCACCGCGACCCGGCCGCAGGCGGCGGGATCGAGGGGCAGGGTGCCGTCGTTGGCCAGGAGCGTGATCGACGCCCGCGCCACCTCCGCGGCCAGGGCCCGGTCGGCGTCGGTGTCGAGCCGCGCCGGCACCGCGGCCTCGTCCACGAACGGCGCCTCGAACAGGCCGAGCTCGAACTTGAGGCGCAGGACCCGCCGCACCGCTTCATCGACGACCGCGGGCTCGAGCAGCCCCCGCTCGATGGCCGCCGGGATCCCCGTGGGGAAGTCGGCCGGGTTGGGTAGCTCCACGTCGAGCCCGGCCCGCAGCGCCAGCGCGGCGGCGTCGACCGAGTCGGCGGCCACATGGTGGAAGATGTAGAGGAACGACACCGCGCCGTAGTCGGCCACCACGATGCCGTCGAAGCCCCACTGCTCACGGAGGATCTCCGTGAGCAGCCGCCGGGACGCCGCCGGCGCCTCCCCGTCGACCTCGGCGTAGCTGTTCATCACCGACTTGGCCCCACCGTCGCGCACGGCCATCTCGAACGGCACCAGGAACACGTCGGCCAGCTCCCGTGGCCCCATGTGAGCCGGGGCGAAGTTCCGGCCCCCCTCGCTCGAGGAGTAGCCGGCGAAGTGCTTGAGGGTGGCCACGATCCCGGAGGTGAGGTCGGGGCCCTGCAGGCCCCGCACGTACTCGGTGACCATCCGGCCCACCAGGTACGGGTCCTCGCCGAGCGTCTCCTCCACCCGGCCCCAGCGGGCGTCGCGGGCAACGTCGGCCACCGGCGCCAGGCCCTGGTGGGCGCCGACGGCGCGCATCTGGCGGCGGATGACGTCGCCCACCCGGCCGATGAGCTCGGGGTCCCAGGTGGAGGCGAAGTTCAGCGGCGAGGCGAAGGACGTCGCCCCCTGGAACATGGGGCCGGTGAGGCACTCCTCGTGCATGATGGCCGGGATCCCGAGCCGGGTCTCGCCGATCAGGCGCCGCTGGATCATGTTGACCATGCGGGCGCCGTCGGCGGGATCGATGGGCTGGCTGCCGAGCGGCCGGGTGACCTGGCCGATGCCGTGGGCCATCTGCTGCCACGGGTCCTCCGCCCGCCCGAGCCCGAAGGAGAAGTTGCTCGGCGCCACCTCGCCCTTCTCCGGGTCGAGGCTCACCCACACCGAGGTCAGCTGGGCCGCCTTCTCCTCCAGGGTCATCCGGTCGAGCAGGTCGGCGACCCGCTCCTCGGTCGGGCGGCGGGCGTCGCGATAGGGCTCGGTCATGCCCTTTAGTTTAGGGCCTGAACCAAATCCGGGCGAGCCGTCAGTCGGAGCGGTGGCGGACCCGTAGCTTCATCGGGGTGGTGCCGAAGCCGAGGTCCTCCCGCAGCCGCCGCTCGAGGTAGCGGAGGTAGGGCTGGGGCAGCTCCCGGTTGACGAACAGGGTGAACGTCGGCGGGTCGGCCGCGCCCTGCAGCGCGTAGAGCACCCGGGCGCCGTGGGGGGCGGGCTGGGCCTGCTGCGCCGACCGGATCACGGCGTTGACCTTCGCCGTGGGCACCCGCTTGTGGTAGTCCTCGATGGTGCCCTGCAGGATGGGCAGGAGCTTGTGGACCCCCCGCCCGGTGAGGGCGCTGAGCTTGAGCACCGGCGCCTCCCCCACGAAGTGCAGCTTCTGGCCCACCTCGTACATCACCTCGAGGCGCTGGTCGGCGTCGAGGACCTCCCACTTGTTCAGCACCACCACGACGGGGCAGCCGGCGGCGTCGACCCGCTCGGCCAGGCGCTGGTCCTGGTGGGTGATGTGCTGGGTGGCGTCGACCACGAGGATGGCCACGTCGGCCTCGTCGATCGCCTTCAGGGCGCGGACCATCGAGTAGTACTCGGTGTCCTCGTCGACCCGGCTCTTGCGCCGCATCCCGGCGGTGTCGACGAACCGGATCGGCCCGTCCGGCGTGTCGACCACCGTGTCGATCGAGTCCCGGGTAGTGCCCGGCATGTCGTGGACGATGGACCGGTCGTCGCCGATCAGGCGGTTGAACAGGGTCGACTTGCCGACGTTGGGGCGGCCGACGAGGGCCACGCTGAAGATCCGCTCGTCGACCACCGGCGGGGGCGGGGCGTCATCGGCGGCCTCGCCCTCGGCCGACCCGTCGGCCGCATCCTCTGCACCGGCGCCGGCCTCGGGCGGCAGCAGCGAGACGATCCGATCGAGGAGGTCGCCGGTGCCCCGACCGTGGACCGCGCTCACCGGGAAGGGCTCCCCCAGCCCCAGGGAGACGAAGTCCCAGATCCCGCTCTCCTTCTTGGCGTCGTCGACCTTGTTGGCCACGACGAGCACGGGCCGACCCGAGCGCCGCAGCCACTCGGCCACCCGGCTGTCCTCCTCGACGATGCCCACGGTGGCGTCGACCACGAGGAGCACGACCGCCGACTCGGCCACGGCCTTCTCGGCCTGCCGGCTCACCTTCTCGTCGAGGGCGTCACCCCCGGGGAGCCAGCCGCCCGTGTCGATGAGCGTGAAGCGCTCGCCCTGCCAGTCGGCCTCCACCTCCTTGCGATCGCGGGTCACCCCCGGCTTCTGCTCCACGATGGCCACCCGCGACCCGACGATGCGGTTCATCAGGGTCGACTTGCCCACGTTGGGGCGGCCGACGATGGCGACGGCCCGGCGGATCTCCGCCGGCGGCTTCTTCTTCTTCGCCATCTCAGCGGCCTTCCACGAGCAGGGCGGCCCGCAGGGCGTGGCCGTCGGTGGGGATGATCTCGACCGGGCGGGGCAGGTCGGCAGGGGTCGATCCGTCGAGGAACCGCCCGCGGCCGAGGCAGACGTCGGGGAGCAGGTACCGGTGGCCCTCGGGCTCCCCGGCCAGCACGCGGGCCAGGTCCTCCCCGACCAGGAGACCGGCCACGGCGGTGTTCCCACCGAAGAAGCGGTTCTCGACCGGGATGATGCGGACGTCGTCGCGGCCCAGCCCGGCGATCAGCGGGCCGAGCACCGCGGCCCCGTAGGTGCCGGTGAGGATGCCGACCGGCGCGGCCGACGACGGGCGGAGGTGGACCCGGGCCTCCGGCGCCGCGCTCGGCCCGCTCGGCGCGGCGGTGCGGGGCGCCCGGTAGCCCTCCGCCGGGGCACCGTCGACCCAGGCGAAGAACCCGGGAGCGGCGCCGGTGGCCGTGCCGACGGCGCCGGTGAGCTCGAGCTCGAACGTGCGGGCCATGCCCACCCCGTCCTCGTGCATCGGGAAGCCCTCGTAGGCCTCCGCCGGCGGGAACGGCCGGCCGGCCAGGAGGTAGTACTCGTCGGCGGCGTGGACCAGGCGGCGTCCGAGGACGGCCCGGTAGACCTCCTGCCAGTCGTGCACGGCGTCGACCACGGCCGCCGCCTCCTCCGGGGTGTGGGGCCGCATGGCCGGTTCGGGGTTGAACCGGCTCACCCCGAGGGGCACCACGCACAGCGACGCCAGCTCCGGGAACCGGTCGAGGACCCCGGCCAGGGTGTCGTCGAGCACGCGGCCGTCGTTGCGCCCGGGGCACACCACCACCTGCCCGTGGACCTCCACGCCGTGGTCGAGCAGCGCCCGCAGCCACCGCAGGCTCGGGCCGCCGCGGCGGTTGCGCAACAAGGCCGACCGGACCTCGGGATCGGTGGCGTGGATGCTCACGTGCAGGGGCGAGAGCCCTTCGGTGAGGACCCGCTCGAGGTCGGCCTCCGTGAAGCGGGTGAGGGTGGTGAAGTTCCCGTAGAGGAACGACAGGCGGTAGTCGTCGTCCTTGAGATAGAGGCTCTTCCGCAGTCCGGACGGGAGCTGGTAGATGAAGCAGAACTCGCAGTGGTTGTCGCAGGTCACCACCTGGTCGAACACCGCCGAGTGCACCTCGGCCCCGAGCGGCTCGCCCGCCGCCTTCCCGATCTCGATGGTGAGGGCCATCCCGCCGCGGTCGACGTCGAGGACCACCTCGGCCTCGTCGACGAGCCACCGGTAGGCCAAGACGTCGCGCGGCACCACGCCGTTGACCGACGTGAGCTCGTCGCCCACCGCCAGGCCGGCGCGATCGGCCGGCGAGTCGGGAGCCACCGCGACGACGCGAGGGAGGGACATGAGGCGTCCACGCTACCGGACCGGTCGAGTGCGGCCCCTCATCGCCCGGTCAGCAGCGAGGCGACGGCGGGGCGGTAGCGTGGCGGCGTGGAGGTCGACCAGGTCCTGCTGTGTGCGCCCCGGGGCTTCTGCGCCGGGGTCGAGATGGCGATCAAGGCGCTGGCCTGGCTGGTGCGCACGTGCGAGCCGCCGGTGTACTGCTACCACGAGATCGTCCACAACCAGAAGGTGGTCGACCGCTTCGTGGCCCAGGGCGTGATCTTCGTCGACGACGTGGCCGAGGTCCCGCCGGGCCGGCCGGTCATGCTCAGCGCCCACGGCTCGGCCCCCGAGGTGGTGGCGGCGGCCCGGGCGTCCGGCGGGTACGTGGTCGACGCCGTGTGCCCCCTGGTCACCAAGGTCCACCACGAGGTGAAGGTGCGGGCCGGCAAGGGGTACCGCATCGTCTACGTCGGCCACGAGGGCCACGAGGAGGCGGTGGGCACCATGGCCGTGGCGCCGTCGGCCATCTCGCTGGTCGAGACCCCGGCCGAGGTCGCCGCCCTCCCCGAGTTCGAGGAGCCGGTGGCCCTGCTGGCCCAGACCACCCTCTCCCACCGCGACTGGCAGGGGGTGCGCGACGCCGTGGTGGACCGGTGGCCCGAGGTGTTCCTGCCCGGCCGGAGCGACCTGTGCTTCGCCACCACCAACCGCCAGGCCGCCCTCAGGCAGGTGGCGCCCCGCTGCGACGCCTTCGTGGTGATCGGATCGGAGAACAGCTCCAACACCCGGGCCCTCGAGCGGCTGGCCGGCGAGGCCGGCTGCGCCCGGGTGGTGCGGGTCAACGACGCCGGCGAGCTGCCCGACGACCTCGCCGGCACGGTCGGGGTCACCGCCGGGGCCTCCGCCCCCGACGAGCTGGTCGAGCGGGTGTTGGCCCGGCTGGCCCCGCGCCGGGGCGTCGTGGAGGTGCAGGCCGTCGACGAGGACGAGTACTTCCCTCCCCCGCGCAACCTGCGTGAGCTCATCGACACGTTGGAGGTGGCGGCCCTCGCCGGTCTCGGCGGGCCCCCGGCGGCGCGGCCGGCGGCCAACGACCGCGCCGTGCCCGCCGGCCGCGTCCTCGGCGCCCTGACGTAGCATCTCGGCATGGCCTCCACCTTCACCCGCATGGACGAGTCGACCGCCGAGCAGTGGGCGGTGATCGGCGTCGAGACGATGCAGAACCAGCCTCGCGTGGCCGAGGCGTTCCTCGACATGCTGCGCCGGCTCGAGGGCGTCACCGACGGCTTCGCCACCAACCAGCTCGTCCACGGCCTGCAGACGGCCACCCTGGCCGAGAAGGCCGGCGCCGACGAGGAGCTGGTGTTCGCCGCCCTCGTCCACGACGTGGGCAAGATCGTCAGCGTGTTCAACCACCCCGGCATCGCCGCCGAGATGATCCGGCCCTACGTGCGCGAGGAGGTGTACCACGTGATCCGCGTCCACCAGGACTTCCAGGGCCGGCACTACTACCACCACTTCGGCCAGGACCCGAACGCCCGCGACCAGTACAAGGGCGAGCCCTGGTACGACCTCGCCGCCCGCTTCGCCGACGAGTGGGACCAGGTCGCCTTCGACCCCGACGCCGAGACGTACCCCCTCGAGCACTTCGAGCCGCTGGTCCGCCGGCTCACCGCCCGCCCCCGTCCCGCCTGAGCCCACCGCGACGCCCGTCACCGCGGGTCGCCGGTGCACGTTCTCGTGCCAGCGACATCGCCGGTGCAGTTTCCCGGCCCCCGGCCGCGTAGGTGCACCGACGAAATCGCCGGTGCATGTTTCTGCACCAGCGATCGGGCCCGGCTCGGTTCAGGGTCCCGGTACCGACGCCGGTTGGAGGTGCCGGGCCGACGCCCGTCGGCGGGTGCGGGCGACGACGCCGGTCCCGAGCAGCGCGGCGACGGCCATCGCCAGCACCACGCGAGGGCCCTGCCGGCCGAGCCACCGGCCCGCCGTGGCCCATCGGGACTCGATCGGCGCGCCGTCGGCGAAGGTGATCGACGCCGCCCGGTAGCGAGAGCACGGACGGGCGGGGTCGGCGAACGTCGCCCGCGTCGACGCCGCCCATACGTCCGGCCGGTTCTCGTAGGCCGTCGCCTCGACCCGGTACGCCTCCCCCACGGCCAGGGCGCCGGCGTCGCCGTCGGGGGTCGTCACGCGTGCCGTCGTCCCCGGCCCGGGGCGGCCCGCCGGGGCGTCGGTCACGGCCAGCTCCACCCATCCCCCGGCGGCATCCAGCGCGGTCGCCGTACCGGTGAAGCGCAGGTGGTCCACCGCCAGCACGAAGTCGCAGGCCCGATCGTCGCTCCCCGACCAGTCGACGGCAGCGGCCCCGACGCCCAGCGCGACCCCGAGCAGCGCGAACACGGCGACCATCGCCGGAGCCGGACGGCGTCGCCCTGGAGATCCCACGTTGGCGAGGCTAGAGCTCCGGGTCGGGCCTAGAACGTCGGGAGGCCGTGGGCGGCCCGGAACTGGCGCACCGCCGGCTCGAACCCCTTCCCGACCCCCGTGCCGGTGACGGCGACGCGGGACACCGAGCCGTCGGTGAACTGGATCTCGAGGTGCTGGGACGAGATCAGATCGTTGCGGCGCCGGGCCGAGGCCACCATGCCCGGCTCGAACGAACCGACCAGCGCCACCGGGACCTTCCGATCGATGGCCCAGGACATCAGCCGCTGGGTCGTGACGACCAGGAGGATCGGACCGCTCGGCACCCAGCCGTTGAGGCCGTGCCGGGGCTGCTGGTCGATGGGCGTCGTCATCCCCGTCACCCGCTCCCCGAGGTTCCCGAAGACGAGTCCGCTCATCTGCGAGTTGGCGCTGGCCCGGTTGATGCCATAGGCGGCGGCGGTGATCTCCTCGCCCGGGCGGCACTGGCCCCGCACGACGGCGAGGTTGGCCTCGGCCACGCCCTTGGTCGGGTTCACCCGCTCGACCTCAGCGCCGGTTGGGCGTCCCGGCCCAGTCCTGGGCCTCGTCGAAGAGCCGCTGGATGTCCTCGCGCAGCTGATCGGTCAGGGCCTTGATGTCGCTGCGCCGGGGTCGGCCGCCGGCGGAGAGCGCCGGGGGTGGGATCGGGGGGCCGACGACGATCGTGCACTTCGCCGGCCTCGGCATCTTCACGCCCTTCCCCATGGCCGCTTCGGTCCCGCCGAACCCGATGGGCAGGATCGGCACCTGGGCCTTGATGGCGAGGTAGGCGGCGCCGTCGAAGAACTCGGCCAGCACCGGGCCGGTCTGGCGCGTGCCCTCGGGGAACACCACCAGCGGCTCGCCCCGCTCGAGCACCTCGAGACAGGCCCGCAGGGCGGCGCGGTCGGCCGTGGCCCGCTCCACCGGGAACCCGCCCGCGGTGGTGAACAGCCACGCGCCGAACTTGGTCTTCCAGAGCGACTCCTTGCCCATGTAGCGGAGGCGCCGCTTGGTGATCTGGCTGATCATCGGGGTCTCGAGGTTGGACCGGTGGCTGCCCGACACGATGAAGGCCCCCGTCGCCGGAACGTGCTCGAGGCCCCGCACCCGCAGCCGGAAGTAGCCGCGGCCGAGCGTGAAGGAGGTCCACCACAGGATCCGGTAGACCACCCGCTGCCAGAAGGTCATCACCTCCCCGTAGTCGTGCCCCTCGAGGTGGATGACCTCCTTGTCGACCTTCACCTTCTCGATCACCGGGCCGCCCGGGTGGGGCCGCTCGCCGGCGTCGTCGGTCGCTTCGGGTTGCTCCTCGCTCATGGTGCCTCCGACCCCGCGTCGAGCGCATCGGTCACACGATCGACGATCTCTTCGACGGAGAGCCCGCTCGTGTCGATGATCAGGGCCCCGTCGGCCACGGCCAGCGGCGAATCGGCGCGGCCCTGGTCGAGGGCGTCCCGCCGGGCCAGGTCGGCGGCGACGGTGGCGTACGACAGCTCGGTGACCTCCTTGGAGCGCCGGGCCGCCCGTACCTCCGGGTCGGCGTCGAGGTAGACCTTCAGCTCGGCGTCGGGGAACACGACCGTGCCGATGTCGCGGCCTTCCATCACCGCCCCGCCCCGGGCCTTGGCGAAGGCCCGCTGCCGGTCGCGCATCTCGGCCCGGACCCCCGAGTTGGCGGCCACGATGCTGACGGCGCGAGTGACCTCCGGTCCGCGGATCTCGATCGTGGCGTCGACGCCGTCGACCCGCACCGTGCCGTCGTCGCCCATGCCCAGCTCGAAGGTGCGTGCGATCTCGGCCACCTTGGCCTCGTCGGCGGGGTCGACCCCGCGGCGGAGGGCGGCGAAGGCGACCGACCGGTACATCGCGCCGGTGTCGAGGTACGGGAGGCCGATGCGGCCGGCCACGGCCTTGGCGACCGTGGACTTGCCGGACCCGGCCGGCCCGTCGATGGCGATGACCCTCATCGGCCCGTGACCTTAGCGAAGGGCATCGAGGGCCTCGAAGTAGTCGGGGAAGGTCTTGGCCACGCACCCGGGGTCGGCGATCTCGATCCCCTCGGCCCGCAGGCCGAGCAGGGCGAAGCTCATGGCCATCCGGTGGTCGTCGTAGGTGTGGACCACGGCGGGGCGAGGCTGGCCCGGGTGCACCCGGATGCCGTCGTCGAGCTCCTCGGCCACGATGCCGCAGCGGTCGAGCTCGGCCACGACCGCACCGATGCGGTCGGTCTCCTTGCCCCGGATGAAACCGATCCCGGTGATCGTGGTGGGCGAGTCGGCGTAGACCGCCACGGCGCACAGGGTCGGGGCCACGTCGGAGCAGTCGGCCATGTCGACGTCGATCCCGTGGAGCGAGCGGGTGGAGCGCACCTCGGTGTGGTCGGCCGTGATCTCGACCTCGCACCCCATCTCTTCGAGGATGGTGGCGAAGCGCAGGTCGCCCTGGGCCGACCGGCTCCCGAGGCCCGGCACCCGCACCCGGCCTCCGACGATGGCGGCGGCGGCGAGGAAGTACGACGCGGCACTGGCGTCGGGCTCGATCTGGTACCGGCCGGGCCGGTAGCCGGTGGCGGCCACCTGCAGGCGGTCGGCACCGTCCCAGCGCACGTCGCCGCCGAAGGCTCGCATCACCTCGGCGGTCATGTGGACGTAGGGCACCGACACCAGCGGCCCGTCGATGGTCACGTCGAGGCCGGCGGGCAGGCAGGCGCCGGCCATCATCAGGCCGGACAGGAACTGGCTCGACACGTCGCCCCGCAGGGTGAGGACCCCGCC
>JAKOVR010000053.1 GCA_029782025.1 Actinomycetes bacterium
ACGGTGAAGCAGTCGGCCCAGATCCAGCTGCTGGCCCAGGTGGCCATGGGGCAGTACGAGATGAGCCAGTTCCGGGTCTTCGGGGCCCCGAACCCCGACACCGACGCCCACTTCTTCCTCACGTCGAGCATCACCGACGGGATCTCGCTGAACTTCCCCCGCTTCCGCTCCAACGAGGTCGACGCCGCCGTGGCCGATGCCATCTCAACGGACGACGCCACCCGCCGGGACGAGGCCTACAAGAAGGTCAACAAGATCCTGGCCGAGCAGCTCCCCTGCCTCTGGCTGGGCCAGGACGTGTGGGTGGTCGCCGCCCGGGACAAGGTCGGCGGCCTCAAGGGCGGCCTCAACGGCTCGGTGCCCGGCGTGACCGGCCGGCCGTGGATCGCCAGCCTCTGGCTCTCGAAGTAACGGCGGCTCAGTCGGCGTCGCCGGCGCCCTCGGCGTCGCCGGCCTCGCCCACCGCGGCCTTGTAGGCGGCGAGGGCCCGCACGCGGGCCTCGTCGTGGGCCACGACCGGAGCGGGATAGCTGTCGCCGACGGTGACGCCGGCGGCAGCCAGGGCGTCGGCGGGCGCATCCCACGGCGCGTGGATCGACGAGCCGTCGAGCTGGGCCAGCTCGGGCACCCAGCGGCGGATGTAGGCGCCGTCGGGATCGAACTTCTTGCTCTGGGCCACCGGGTTGAACACCCGGAAGTAGGGCGCGGCGTCGCAGCCCGTGCCGGCCACCCACTGCCAGTTGCCGACGTTCTGCGAGGTGTCGTAGTCGGTGAGCAGGTGACGGAAGTGGCGTTCGCCGATCCGCCAGTCGACGAGCAGGTCCTTCACCAGGAACGACGCCACCACCATCCGCAGCCGGTTGTGCATCCAGCCCGTCTCGCGGAGCTGGCGCATCGCCGCATCGACGATCGGGTAGCCCGTGAACCCGGCCTTCCACGCCGCGATCTCGGAGGGGTCGTTCCGCCACCGGATGGCGTCGTACTGCTCGTTGACGGCGCGGGTGGCCATCGACGGCAGCTCGTGCATGAGGTGGGCGTACCACTCCCGCCACGCCAGTTGGCGCTGGAACGCGGTGCGGCCGGGCGAGTCGCCGGCGGCGGCCTCGAAGATGGCCCGGGCCGACATGGTGCCGAAGCGGAGGTCGGCCGAGAGCATCGACGTGGCGGCGAGGTCGACCCGGTCGGCGTCGGTGTCGTAGCGGTCGATCACCGAGAGGAACCGTTCGAGGCGCATGCGGGCCTCGTTGGGGCCCTCGAAGAGCGGCGGCGCGGCGTCGAGGTGGGGGACGAACTCACCCGGCTCGTCGAGCACTGTGACGTCGGCCCGCTCGGGCCACTCGTCCCAGGTGGCGTTGCGCCACTGGTTGTAGAACGGGGTGAACACCCGCGAGACCGTGCCCTTCTTGGTGAGCACCGACCCGGGCGGGAGGATGTGGTTGCCCCAGGTGGCATGCACCGGCACGTCGAGGGCGGCCAGCGCCTCTCGCACCTGGGCATCGCGGCGTCGGGCGAACGGGGACACGTCCTCGTTCCAGTACACGCCCCCCACGCTCCACGCCTGCACCAGCTGGGGCACCAGGGTGGCCGGATCGCCGGTGTGGACGAGGAGCCGCCCGCCGAGCCGTTCGGCCAGGTCGTAGTCGAGGGCCTGGAGGTTGGCGATCATCATCCGCCGCCGGTACGGGCCGATGCTGTCCATGATCCGGGGGTCGAACACGAACAGGGGCACGACGTATCGGCGCTCCTGGGTGGCGGCGGCCCACGCGGGGTTGTCGTCGATGCGCAGATCGCGCCGGAACCAC